>JAZSLQ010000134.1:0-25154 GCA_045535455.1 Kiritimatiellia bacterium
GACCGCTTGGCCTCCGACTTATGAGTGGTATGATGGAAATGGGCGCGTCCTGTCCGAGTTTGTGCAGCTCCACGGCACGTTTCGCAGCACTTGCGGCAAGTGCGCGGTGCGATTCAGCAACGCGCTCCGCCACATCCTGCAACGCTTCGGATGCCTTGCGCCGCGCGTCATCCTTGGCACGGCACTCCCCTTCCAGCGCGGCGGCTTCCTGCGCGAGCTGCTTTTCGCGCTGAAGGAGACCGGAAGCGTCCTTCGCCTTCATGTCCTGGAGTTCCGCCTGCCGGGCGTCGCGGTCGCGTTTAAGGGCGTCAAGGTCGCCGTTGGCAACATTGATTTCAGCAACAACTTTCGTCCGCTCTTCCTCAAGTTCGCGCTCCTTTGCAGCGGCCTCGGAGAAATCGATATCCGCCCGTCTCCATGCTGCGCAGACGAGGCTCTCCTTTGTCCGCAGGAGCGCATCGCGTCCGCGTTTGAGCTTGCGGAGGAATCCAAGACGCGTCTCGATGCGGTCGAGGCGTTCACGGCTCTCGTCGATGGATCTAAGCCCGTCGACAAGACCGGTGAACGTCTCGCGATTCGGCTCTTCGAGCAGCTGGCGGAAAAGCTCGTTGAGGTTCCCCGCCTTAGACGCGATTTCGCGGTACGCCTTGCCGGTCGCAAGAATGCGGCAGACGTTGCGGTAGGTTTCGACATCGTCGAAGAAACGCTCCGCAACGGCTGTCGCGTACTGCCCGATCTTCGCGAAGTAGCGCCCGGCGGGAAGCGCCTTCAGGCGCTTTGCGAACTCGTCGCGAAAGGCCGCACGGCGCTGCGTCTTGCCGTCGTGCGAATCCTCGATCATCAGCGGCAGGTCGGCAACGGGAGCGTCCGCCATGCCGCCCCAGCTGTCGTAGGCTACGTCCATGCCAGTCGCCGAAAGACCCACGCAAATCGACACCGTCCGGCCAGTTTCAAGCGACGCCAGTTCAAGGGCGGCGTATGAAATGCCGCCGTCCTTGTTCATGGGGCCGCCCGCCTCGACGTTGTAGCGCATCACAACGCCCTGCACCTTGCGTCCGCCGGCGTTCTTAGCCCCGGCGACGCGCGCAGCGGCGTTGAACTCGATGTCGCCAGCGGAAAGCACGTAGTGGATCGCGTCAAGGAGGGTCGTCTTGCCGGAGCCATTGTCACCGAGCAGGAACAAGTGCCCTCCGCCCGGCAGATCCACGGTCCCCGTTCCCAGATTGTGGAAGTTCACGAACCTGATGCGAACTATCTTGAAAGTCTCACGTGTTTTCATTTGGTGCGCACATAAAAAGGCTTTGCGAGTTTGGGGAATTTTTCGGTGAGTTCCCTGTCTTGCGTGTAAAGCGTGCAATGCAATTCTTTGGCGAGGGCGACAAACTGCGCATCGTAGCCTGTTATGCCGTATGCCGCGACAAGATCGAACACATCTTCCGGCAAGGGGTCGCGCTGATATGCACGCAGGCTTTCATTCAAGTCGGTGAGCAGCGTTGATGCCGTATCCGCAGACAGCCGTTTTGCCTTGATCATTGTAGCCATGATGTTCGCGACTTCATAGCGCCATAGACAGGGCACGAACCATTCGCCGTCGGCAGCGAGCAAGTTTCTGGCCGATTCCGTCGCTTCGCTTTCCAAGACGAGTGAGGCTATCAGATTGGAATCGGCAACTATCATTTGCGCCCGACCTTCTTGGCCGCATCTATCTCAGCCAATGTCAATTTGCCACCCTTAAGCTTGATGGGAGCGGGAAAGCGCGGACGATCAACCATGTTCTCCATGCACCACTCGAAGCAGTACACGGCCTGTTGTGTCATGGACCTACGGTTTTCCGTTGCCGTACGCCGCAGCCAGTCATGAACGCGACTCGGCGCATTCTTGATGAGTATAGCAGACATAGCGTCTCTCCATTTGGGTTTCAAAACGGTATCATTATACTATATTGAGCCGTGAAACGCAATGGGACGACCGTTATGCATAATCGGCGGCGGATTGCCGCGCCATGCCGCGCAAGAGGGATGTCAACTTTTCTCACTACGGAAATGTGATTAGTCGCACGTGGTCTCCTTTCTGTTGAGAGGTGATGTAGTGGAATGGCGCGGTGGCAAAACTCCGCGTCAGGGCATAAGATGTTTATTGCCGCCGGGTCAGATCTTTTCGGTGGCAAAGTGTGGAGTGGTGAAAAGCGAGAGCGGTGACGAGGCGGGTGCTGAAATGCCAACCGCCGCCCGAATGGGCGGCGGTCTTAAAAGCATTTGGTGGTAGTCTTAGTAATCCCTCAAATCACACTTGAGAAACCCATGTCAAGGATTAGGCTCCTGGTTGGTCAATCCGACAATTCCGAGTTCAACCTTTGCTTCTTGCGTAAGCAAACTTGCGGCAATATCAAGTTTCTCAACGACACGATTACCATAAGTGGGGTCATGCCATGGCACAAACAACGAGGGGAATGCCCCGTTCATTTCGTATGGATGGCCATGAACAATGGCATAGTCACCCCAGAAGACCCAAAATCCCTCTTTCGTAAAAAGCGGTGCTTGGGGCACGGGAATGATACCATCCCCGTCATAGTCGGCCCCTTCCTTATACTTAATTTCCGTCAATTTTCGGACTAATCTAAACACGGCATTTGTGTCGGAGAAAACGTCCCAGCCCAGTATTTTACCGTCAGGCTTGCGGAATGTCGCACACTTGACATATGCCGCGCTCGTCACGTTCCCAACAAAGAAGCCAGAAAATCCCGCACGATATGAGACAATGTTCTCGTCCTCGTATTGAATAATTGCAGTGTTTCTACAGGACCATCGCGGGGTTTCTTCTATGAAAACGTCCGCTCCGGGATCGACATCTGGACACTTGCCAACGCGAGATTCATCTTCACCACGCCACTCATGTTCTATATCTTTTGAACCGTTACTAGCGAGAAACTGTTCCCCATAAAAGCGCGTCATGGCGTACCAGTCGGCAGTATTGCCTTTGAATGGTTCGCGGAGATAATTCCGTAACCATTCCCCAATCCATGTCTGCACAGACTTTGCAACTGGAGAACCTCCAGTTGGCCAGTCGGCTACGGCAGTCCAGTCCACGCGCATTCCACCCCAAGCGTCTGTCGCAAGTGCCGCCCGACGCTCATGCCTAAAAGGTTCAGGTGCTGCTATGGCTGGCCTGATAAACACACCGGCAAAGGCTATAACGATTGCAAAACTGATTCGGCGTTTCATTACTTCTCAAAGTCCCTTATAAGTTTATCTCTATTGATATCTGGCCACAGATTCAATGAGCCTTTTTTTGAATTAACTCCAATAACCACAAATCTGTGTGTTTCGCCCTTTGCGAAATGGCTCCGATGTTCATTTAATTCGTCGAGAACATCTTTTGGATGCAATTTCACCTTCCCGTGAATCCCATTAGGCAATTCGACAAACATCCCCGTGTCATAAACCGAAATCACGCGCCCAGACACCAAATCACCGCGTACAGGAATAGGTCTATCGCAAGACCATGGATCAGGAACTGCACGTTTCATGCTCACGATGAACTTGCCCTCACGCCCATCAGCAGCCACTACAACACATTCAATCTCTTGTCCAATAGAGAGGAAATGATCAGCCGATCCAATTTGACTCCAGCTGATTTCTTCACGATTCAACTTCGCAGTCACACCTTCAATGTCGATGTATGCCCCAAATGGCGTGAATTCTTTCACTCTGCCGCGAACTATCGAATCCACTACGAAATCATCAATCTCTTTCAGCTGTTTCTTTTTGCTTAGCCAAATCATTCATGCACCCTTTGATTTTGGAATAATGTTTGTTGCAAGGTTCAATACACAAGTCCTCGCTCACTATACTCACGACCATAGTTTTTAACATTTCGTAATGAGTTGCGAACTGCCGAAAACGCATCAAAGATACTGAATGGCTTTCCTAAATATATGTGCGGCTGTCGCAACTTCTCAGGCAATAACGAATCGACCTTTCGACAGAACCAGTTAAGCCAATCATTTCGCATTCTGTCAAATTCACCAATCTGCCGTCGAGATACATCAGACTTGGCAAATGAGGAGGCGAGCAGGGTGAAAGCATCCGCCCAACAGTATTGACGCGTTCGGTTGCCATTACGAAATCGTAAATGCGGTTTGCCAGTCAATCGCTTCGTCACATGAGCAATGGTTCTGCTTTTTACATCCAAAATTTCCTCCCACCGTGTCCCGTATTCTTCTGTCTTTTCGTTGGCTATTTCTGTAATCTCACATATTGCTCCACCTATCTCGCTTTTAAGCCGTTCGTTGAGCCTGTCAAAAGTTTGCTTCCGCAAGCGAAGTTCGCCGTCATATCTAATCTGATAGCCGACAAAACCAACCCACGGGATTATCTCTCTCGACCATTCATAAGCACAACGGGTTTTCCCATGCCACCAATCTGCATCATACTTGAGATGAGTTGTTTTTGGATTGTGCATGAGCAATTTCAATCGTGCAGACTCATGACAGTATCGGTTAAATGCCGCATCGCACTTGTTCCTGTCAGAAGAGATAATTACCATGTCGTCACAGAAACGGGTGTAGAGAAAGTCTTTGTCTTGGCTTATGTCGCGCCCACCTTCTTGTAAAACACTATTATCAACTGAATGAAGCATGATGTTCGCTAACAAAGGCGATATCGCACCACCTTGCGGAATTCCTATCTTGTCGAAAGGAACTTCTTGATTCGAGTATGCCGACCTGAGCTCTTCATCCGAAACCCAAGGTATTCTATTCCCTTTGATTGCTTTCTGCATTCGCTCATCCGTAGCCTCTAGGACACTTCGCTTGAACGAATAGCAGTCTAAATAAGCATTCAGCAATTTACCGGCCCTATGATCTATTGGCTTGCCTGCGTTCCGCGCTAAAGCGGAAAAATGCATAAATGCTTCCTTCAGGATGTCATGATTAACTGTGTCATAAAATTTCTTAAGGTCGCACTCAGCCACATACAACGGCGTTGTATTATAACGTATCCTAAAATCACGAATTTGTTCAGCGGCAGAATTAAACCCTCCCTTTCCCCCTGCACGGAATGCACAAGCACTCTCTCTAAGAAACGGGTCAAAATGCGCTGTAAGATATTTGGCAAGACATGCAAGCAAAGCCGCTTCATGCAAGTCTGTGAACTTTGCTATTATCCTATCTTCTTTCTCCGACTTTCGTATTGGCGAAACCGCAAGCGACCGAAAACCAAACTTTGACGCATCAACCATCCTATTCAATTCGTTCCTAAAATCGAGCACCTTCTGGAACCATCTTAACTGCGCCGATTTCATCGTGTCTGACGCCGATGACACAATCGTGATATCGCCATTGCTAGCAAATGATAATAGTCCCTGTCTTTCAAGGCTACCATATATACCCTGTCCCAATCTGGAAATGGAATCGAAAATGTTCTTCCATCTCGAATCGTCTCTTCTTTCACGGCGCGGCGTTCGTAGCCGTATTCTGCTGCCAGGCATGTACGCCAATGCCTGTTGTCCGATTGAAGGCGGTTTTCTCTCGTTGCTCTTCTCGCCTTCCTGCAAGCCACATACGCATTTCTTGGCAAGGAACCGGATTACGACCCTCAAATCAAACAAATCTTTCATTGCCGTTCTCTAAAATAAGTGGAACTGCGCGAGCCAGAAGTAGATTGTGTACCATTGGCAATTCGCCCGGCAGAACATGTCCGGATCCGTAGGTGTTGCACCGGCTACGCGCAGTTCCAAAATCCATGATTATGCCTCCATTATTTCTTCAGCTGTCCAACTCATGCGGTTTTTCTTTTCGTCCATTTGCTGGACAGCGAAACCCTTGACAGTTATTCCATTTGAAAGTGGCTTGGCAAGAGGTGGAGGAACAAAAACTGATATTTGCCGTTTCAAAGCAATCGCGCTGTTATCCTCCATTGCAACTCGAACAAAGCCAAATGCCTTGTTTTGATGCTTTTCGAAGCGCCCAGAAAATTCCAGAGTCGTTTCTCCAAAGTACATTAGGCGTCGTGCCTCAGAAGAATGGAGCATGTAGAACTCTCGATTGCCTGGCAGTGGTTCACCAGATACTGCAAAACCATCTTCCAATTCTGCTTCTTTGTCCTGCCCCAACGCTCTAAGGACTGCAGCAAGCTTGCGATGTGTCTTTTTTGCGACACCGTCCGCAATTTCCTTATCATGTGTTGGACATGTCAGCGACCTGCAATAACATGCCCTCGCTTTCTCAGGTTCAGTGGCAAAGGAATCGCCGAAATATTGCCACACCCAGTCATCGTTTTTTTTGCGTCGCACGACTTCAACCAGATACTTAGCAGACTCGGCATCGCGTCCGCATGCTTTCAGCCACCGCGCATAGTAGAATCCGAACCATTCATTCGCTTCAATATGGCTATGCAGGAAATCCATCATTCGGACGCCTGGTTTCAATGCCATTTCGCCACTCTGATAAAGCTTGATGCATTTTGCCGCGACCCCTACGACCTCATCAACATAGGAAGGCCACTCTTTCATGCGAATTCGTTTACCAGTTCGCCGTTCCATTCCTACCTTTTGTTCGTTCGTAACGGGGCGATGATTGAAATCATCTTGCTTGAGTACAGCGAATCCAAATTCCTCGCACATCTCCACATAACACCTTGCGACATCAAACGGCAGGATCGCCGCATTGCCATTCTCCGTCTTTCCCGCCGCCTTAAGGCGCTTTGCAAAGCCGACAAAGAACCGACGTTGAATCTCCGGCGCATTCGCATATCCTACGAGTGAACCGCCATTGGACAAAGCAAGGAAATCGCCTGCCATGACAGACACTATCTCCAATGACGGAAGCGGATTGGCCCAAATGTGCTTCACCATTCGCCAACAATAGTCAACGGCATCATTCTGTGATAATTGCGCACCAGTTTTCAATGCTTCATGGTAATGTCGAATACCCTGCTCAATGTTCCCAGCATCTGCTGCGGCTCTCGCACGTTTGACGATTTTGTGATTTGGCGAGACAATGCTCTTGATTCTTTCGTATGCATTTTCGTCTACTTGTTCTGGAGTCCAGCCACGCGACTTGCGAACATCAAACATCTTGATATATCGTTTAGATGAATCTGTCGCTTCGTTTTCGTCGCTGGTGCCGATAGCAACTGCATACAGTGCCCAAAGGTACGCGCCGATTTGGTTTTCTTTAAGCTTATTATTGGGTGGTGAAATCTCTTTAAGCATCCTATCTGTCAGCCTCACGATTTCTCGTGCGCGATTTGTAAACTCGGTTTTGTCTCCTGACATTGAGCCGTCGTCGTTCTTGGTAGGCTTTGTTGCTTTCTTGAGAAAAGAAAGCGCCCAGAAGCAAGCCTCAAAAACATCACGGCTGATTGGCTCGGAAGATGCGAACACGGCATTGACAAGGTCAAGTGACGCTTGTTTCTCTGCATCTGTTCGCCGTGCTTGATTATATGCCGTCAAACAATTAACAACACTCTGTTCGTTCATATAGCCCCCTTTGCAAAGGCTTCTGATATGGCATTGTAATCGGTAGATGGAATTGTGCATTCTCCAATACTTGTTAACCGTCCTTTCCTATCAAAGTAGAAATCGAGTGTTCCACTTCCGCGAGAAGAAGAAAGCGAAGTTCTCAGATGATACTGCGTCAAAGCCTGTGCTCTTGTCAGTCTAATTCCAGCACTTTGGGCTGTAGATGACACACGTTCGACAATTCGGCTCATGGGCTCGCTCAGGCCCTCTCCCTGTCTGGCTGTTATCGATTCCGTCCCACTTGACAACCCTAACGCGACATCAACTGGTTGACCAATGAGCCGACTCCTAAGCTCTGTCTGAACTTCGGTGCCACTTCCAAGTCTGACTTCTATCGACGAGATTTGATTGTTGCCCCTGTATATTACATCAACATAACCTTTGGGCTGCATCGTCACTGCTTCTTTCACGAAAACGCGATATCTACTTGACAGGACTCTTATTTCTGCGACTGCCATCCCCTTTGACTCCAAAATGGCTGCTATCGTCGTTACTGATGCCGAACCCTCAACCACATCACTACCACACGGCGTTGTGTTTACTTGACGTGCCGTAGCAGTTGGCGAGCTGAATACTGCTGCAACCGCGTCTATTGCGGGTGGGTACATGGCGTGGAGATGTTGCTTCGCACGGGTAGTAGCAGTGTATGCCCATCTAAAGAAAAATTCAGAGTGAACAGCAGGGCCAAAAGTGTAGTCAACCCAGGCGTGTTTCCATTCACCTCCTTGCGACTTGTGACCCGTTACCGCATAGCCGAATTTCACTATCGGTGCATTTAATAAAACTGAATACTCCAATGCATCTTTTAACGCCGCATT
Organism: Kiritimatiellia bacterium; assembly: GCA_045535455.1. GTDB lineage: Bacteria > Verrucomicrobiota > Kiritimatiellia > RFP12 > UBA1067 > UBA1067. Next base: position 8,340 of record JAZSLQ010000134.1, read on the forward strand.
TGTCAATAGACCTTCTTTTCGCAACTTGTCTTCATTTGCTTTCTTGACACCATTGTAAAGCGCAATAGGAGCGTATGGTTCATCCTCCTCCCATTCCTTTGTCACAATGGGAGAGATATTAACCCACACATTCTTGCAAACACCGTGTTCTGGGTCATATATCCAACTAATATCCATCTTGCGCCAGACGAAATTGAAATGATAACTTTTGTGTCCGTCTTTGGGCGTATAGAATCCGTCAAGATGATGTTCCACTTCGTAATCACGCTCAACTTTGACAAATTCGCCATTGTAGAACTGATTGATTTTCCCATCACGCGTTGCACTCCGCGCGTTGCGAATAATTAGAAGACGTTCTCCATCCATTGGATATGGTTTCGAGCAGTGCAATCTGCTACGCACAAGATCATTTAGTTCCTTTATACGTTTATTAGTGTACGCAATAACAATCTTGTCATCTAAATCATGCTCTGGGTGCAACGAATCGAGGAAATGCTCTGCATTCTCAATGGTCAAATCCTCGTGTGCAAGGAATCGGCAGCAATTGAACTCTTTATGTTTAAGGCATTTCCGCAGCTTTGTCGCTTCAGTTAGTATGCCGCTTCCTTCTGTCTGACGATATACTTCCGTGAGTTCAACAATATACGGCTCATGTCCGGTCAACTCTTGTATTTTGCTTTCATCAAGTGCTGGGGGCGTTGAGCAATTCTCCAAGACTGGCGGCAACTGGTACGGATCACCCACAAAAATCAAGACGTTGGTAGTGTTTGGCACATTTAGCCCCGCATAGTCAATCAGATCATGGAGCAAAGATCCGCTTCCATATTGAAATAGTTCCCTGTCATTGTCATGTTTGGACAACCCCACCATTGATGCCTCATCCACGATGAAAGCCGTATCTTCTACGTCGTGACCATAACCATGTTTGAGCGGGAATATAAATTTGAGCGCATTGCCTTCCTCGTTCTTGATCGGCTCATCCGTGCAATTATATATGTGAGAGTGAATGGTTCGACTCTCGCATCCTGTCCTCTTTCCGAGTACCATAGCGGCACGTCCCGTCGGAGCCATAAGTGCGGGATGAAGGCCTTGTGCCCTTAAAGCAGGAACGAGCGAACGAATAAGTGTCGTCTTACCCGTTCCGGCTGCACCTTTGATGATGAAGCATCGTCTCCCATGCTGAATCTCAACAATTATGTTCTGTACATTATTCATTGGAATTTCCCCTCATTTGGCTTCACCTTCCTTTGCCGCGGTAATATGCTGCTCTGCGTCGGCAATCGTTGCGTCAACAACGGAGCCAAGCTTCGCAACGGCATGTTTCATGGAGGAGAGTTCCCTTGGTGTCTTTTGTGTCAGGCGGTATCTGGCTACGCCCATCGGCTTGTCGGTGACGCTCAAGGCGTACTCGATTACCGTTTTGTTGCCGTCCCTGCACAGGACAAGCCCGACAGTAGGAGCGTCCCACTCGTTTTTCAGCTGCCTGTCAACCGCGACCATGTAGAATCCGAGCTGTCCGACATGCTCGGGCTTGAAGTTGACGGCTTTGAGTTCAATCACCAGATACCGGCGACTCTTCAAATGGTAGAAGATCAAGTCAGGCCAGAAATCCTCGCCGCCGACGTTGACGCGCACCTGGTGCCCGACATACGCGAATCCGCCGCCAAGTTCCGTCAGCGTCCGCGTGATGTTCCGCACGAGCGCCTTCTCGATGTCGCGTTCGTTGTTCTCGTCCACGGTTTCCGTCAACGCAAAGGAATACTCGTTCTTGATGAGTTCCTTTGCAAGATATCCGTCAGGAGCTGGTAGCGTGCCGGAGAAATTCGTTACTGCCTTGCCGGTCTTTTCGTAGAGGCCTTCATTTATCGCTACCTGAAGATCGGTACGACTCCAACCGTTCTCTATGGTTTTGTGAACATAGAAAAGCGCCTTGTCTCTGTCGCCTTTGCTTTTCCCGATGATAACAATATGATGTCCCCAAGGAATCTTCATCAGATCTGCAACGCCGTTATCTTCAGCAAGTTGTTGAAGATAAGAATAGAGTTCAAAGAACCTGAAAGCGTAACGAAGATTTGCGGGAGACAAACCAACAGGATTCTTTATGCCAAGGCAAAGATCATTGCTCAAGTTGTCGAAGAAGCCGATGTTTCGCTTTTTCCCTGGATACTTGCTGCTTATGTCCATGCCAAGCGTCCAGTAGAATTCGAGCATCGCAGAATTGACGGCAACCGCCGCCTTGATCTGCGTTGCTCGGTAGCGACGCTTGAGGCCGGTAATCCACGCGGCGTAGGATTTCTCAGCGCCGTTCCCGTCGCTCTTCACAAGAGCCGAGCTTTTCTTTCGCGCTTCATTCTTCTTCATACATGCTCCTTGTTCATCGTCCTACCAACATGAAAAAAGCGTACCCCAGACTGTATCTCAATCGAGGCACGACCAAGTACCCTTGGAGAAATACAGAATAGGGTACGCAAAGTGCCTGTATACACTCTGCGATACCACATATTCTGCCTCTCCTTTAGATTGGTCGTCTTTCGATTGAAGCACAACACGCAGTTACGCGATTTCCACGAATGGTAAAGAGCGACGTCCTCCGCTCAAGTCGCACATAGCCGTTCCAAGGCATAGTACACCTAAACAAAAGACATGGAAATTATAGCATATTTCGCCCTAAAATTCAATACTGGCGCGCCTGTAGTTTACCCATTTTTTGGCGATGTGAAGTCCAGAAGCAAATGCAAGTTTCTCTTGCGTTTAGTCCTTGAGAATACTGGGTGGGGTTGTAAGGCGGGACATTTCACGTCATTCCTTCCTAGGAAGGAAACCCGCGTTTACTTCTGGACTCAAGGAATTCAAAGGGCTGTGACACACTCGTGAATATTGCAATGGTAAATTGCAATCAGCTATTCAACTGTGGCAGAAGTTTGTTATACTGTATGCGTTCAAATTCTCTTGCATAGGAACAATCGAACATAGCGAGACAATCTAAGACCCACGAGAATGCAAGAGTTGGAGACAGACCCGACGTAAGGCAAGTAACCGCAAGTTCAACCTGGCCCCGGGCAGCGGGAGCATTATATCAAATTTCAGGGGGCGTGTGTGCGCGGAGCGGAGGGCGGAAGTCGCCTCGGGCATGTGAAGAGTGACGCTAGGCGCGGACTGCACTATGCGGAGCATCGTCCAGTCGTCACTCTTCCCAAGCGACGAAAGCCCGAAGGGCGGAGTCGGAGCGGTGACCGAGGCGGGCTTCCGCACGCAGCGACAAAGGGATTTGCCAGAAGTTATCGGATAAACTTGCGCTTACTTCCAGAACTTGCGTTTAGTTCCGAACACGACGCATTTTTTGGCGAGGTTCGATTGGCGGGCGAAAAAAACGCGGCAACCGCCCGCCGTTTTTCGGTAGAATACCGACTTGCAATACAAACAAGACAAGGAGGTTGCCGCGCCGTGAATGATACCAAAATCGCGTCGAAAGCGAAAGCCCAACTCGCCCATTTTATGGGCAAAGTGTTTACCCGTTTTTCGAAACCTGCGAAGAAGTTCATAGAGGAGTGCATCTGCGGAATACAGGCCTCGGGCGACACGAAACTTTCATCTATAGTACGTGCGATCGACGACGACACAAGGCCTATATACACGGAGAAGCGGCTGAGCCGCAACATGGCCTCGCTTGTCCTTGCCAGCGCGTATTTCGCCACGGTGTGGATAGGCCGCAACATCAGGCGCGAAGTCCTCGCGGAACATCAGGCGCGACTCGGAAAGCGGCTTGGCGAAGTCCCGGAGTTCGCGGCATACGCCATCGCGGACGGCATCAGGCGCGCGTTCACCCGCTTCGGAAAGTGGGTGCGCACGGCGGCGAAGGCAATCGCGGAGAAACCCGAAACGGAGACGGCGCAGCTGCTTCCGGGCTTCGCCGAACTCTTCGACACCGACGACGGATAGCCGCTTCGGACGCGAAACGCCGAAAACCACATCCTTAAACGCACTTCAGCCTTTATCCATGCGGGTGCGGCGCATTTCCACGCTCAAAAATGGGTAAACTCCAGAGACGGGTGATATTTCTTTATTACTTTCTTTTACACTTTCTATGCACTTTCTTTATTACTTTATTTTATACTTTCCATGCCCTTTCCTTATCACTCCCACGGCTTTTCCACTGGGTAGTGGAAGATTCCGCAGGAACGGGGTTGGTCGACGGCGCTCTCGGCGAGGATAGCATAACTGCCCCTTACGGGTGGTTGCGACCCGCAGAGAAGCAACCAAGCCAAGCGCAAGCAGGTGCTGAGCGATTTCGGATTCAGTGATGAGATGCGAGTGCGGACGGAGAAGGTGGCGACGGATCAATGTGTCGCAACCCCCTTCGTCATTCAGGCATTTCCCCTTCCGACTTCGTCGCCACGCTGGACGCTAGGCGCTCGCCCTTGTAGAGCCAGAGGGCGGGGAGGCATTCATAGATCGTGTCGCCGCTTTCGCCGTCGTCGTCGCCACGCGGCAGCTCGCGCAGGAACCGGTACTTGAGGAGCGTCGGCATGATGGCGCGGACGATCCGCCGCACCTGTTCGTCGGTGTAGTAGTCCGTCCGCTCTGGGAACACCTCGCGGAACCTGCCGCCCGCGAAATTGAGAAACGACCCGAACAGGAAGCGGAGATTCTCCTTGTCGTCCGTCGAGACCGCCTGCTCCTGCAGCTCGCGCTCGAAGAACTCCAGCAGCAGAAGAAACGCCACGCACTCGTCGCGTTTCGTGAAGTTGAACATGTCGCGGTTCACTTCCGTAACCTTCTCGTTGTACCACGCCGGCTTGTAGAGGCGCGCGCACTTGTACTCGACAATCAGTTCCCAGCCGTAGAACTTCTTGAAGAATCCTGCGAAGGCCCGCTTGTATTTCGAGAGGAAGAGAAAGAGCGACAGGTCGTCGTCCCGGTAGAAGTACGGTGCCTCCAGAAGGATGTTCAGAATCTTCTGCACCTTCTGTTCGCTCTGTCCGCTTTCGGACATGATTTCCTCAAGCTTCGATTCTTTCATACTCATCGTATCTCTCCTGTCTGCGAAAGTTCAAGTTCCTCGAATTCAAGGCGGCGCTCGTCCAGACTGAGCGCCACCTCTTTGCCGACAACAATGCTCCCCTTCACGCCGATCCGCGCCGCGCGTGCGCCGCGTCCGAGTATCGTGCTCCGCGCAAGCTCGATGACCTTGCGGAAATCGCCGTCCTCCTGCATCGGACAGGACGACAGCCGGACGCTCTCGCCGTGGTTCGTCGGCTTGAGCCCGCGAGCAACGAGCCATGCTTCAAGATCACGGAGTCGCGCCTCGTCCATGGACGTCGCGCGCGGCGCACCCGGTGCATCCGTCCGCTCGTCAATCCACGCCTTCGTCCGCTCGGCGACACCACTCTTGGCAAGATTCGGCTGAGGCGGGCGCGACTTGACGCCCGGGCGGATGTGCATATCGCCGAACATCGCCGCCGACTGGAGAAGCGCGCGAAACCATGCGCTCGGCACGGCATCCTCCGGCAGCTGCGCGAATTCGGCGATCCGCGCCCCGACGTCCTCCAGCCGCCTGTTGCGGCGTTCCAGTTCGCGGAGGCGGGCGCTCAGCTTCTTCCAGACGTTGCGCGCGGAATCCGACACGCGGCGCATCAGCTCCTGCAACTTGCCGTCCGTACCGTAGAAGCGCATGAGCATGTCGAGGACATCGCGCGGCGCGGGGATGCGTCCGCTCACGATGTGGCGCATCTTCCCCGACTCCTCGCGGAACACGGCCTCGCAGCGGGCCAGCCGCTCAAGCTGTCGCGGCGTGCGCAGCTTGTCGATCTCGGGGACGATCTCCTGGCGGAGGCGTCCGATGCGGTTCATGAACCGGTCTCGGAAGAGCGTCAGCTCATCGATGACCTCGCGCGCCTCGCCGATGTCGTAGGCGGAGCGGGTGAAGTCGTCGAGGTGCTTGTCGAGCTTCTGGAGGCTCGCCGCGACCTCGTCGGTCAAGTCGTCCGCACGCTGCATGCCGTACATCACGTCGCGCGCGGCGTTCGCGTCCACCTCACCGCCCTTCATGCGGCTCAGCGTGCGCTGCATCTCGCCAAGCGCGGACTTGAGCGAGCCGAGAAGGTTGTCCGTGGCGACGGCACGCGGATTGAGCTCCTCCTCGCGGCGGGCGCGCAGCCATTCCACGAGCGACGCCGCGTCGTCGCAGATGCGGAAGCGGAACTTGCGGCGACGGTTGTCGCGGTAGCCCCTCACGCGCATCTTCTCGATGCGCCGCTCGACCAGCTTCCAGTCCTCGAGCTGCTTGAGGTCGGCGTTGAACTCGTCGATCTGTCGCTGAGACGGCGATTCGCCGAGAACAGCATCCCTCACGTCCTCGAACAGCGGCTCGAACTCATGTCCCGCGCGGAAGTCGGCCAAAGCAGAAAGAATGGCCACGTAGAACGGCGCATTCTCGCTCGCGAGGACGTTGCCGACGGAGAGCGTCCGCCCCGCGATCAACACGGACGCGCGCTCATGCGCCTCGGAGCGCGCCCGCGCCGGGCTGGCGTCGTATGCGGCAGCCGAAAACAAGTCGTCGCCGTGTGTTTTCACATCAATGCCCATGCGCTCACCTTTCTGCCGATCAAAATGCAGCTGCGGCCTCTTTCGCCATCAACGCGCAAACCGAGAATTTCAGCCCAGGCTCTATCTTGCGTGTCTCTCATGCATTAGCCTTCAGCCATTCCCTGAAGAATGGGTTTGAGAACTTGTACGCGGTGCGGTTTTGGTAGATGAGGCGCGACGCGACAAGGCTATTGAGCGCCCGCTTGACGGCGCCGGGGCTTGTAATGCGGACGCTGTCCATGAACTCAGACGTGAACACGCGCGCGGATTCCATCTGCGCCAACCCCCTGAGGACGGTCAGCTGGTTGGGCGTCAAGTCGGCTATGGCATTCTCGAAACCGTTTTTCTCCCTTGCAAATACGACAGCCAATGCCTTCGGCAAATCGTCTGCGGATACCGACGCGCCTTCACTGGTCACGCTCCACAGCGCGTCGCACAATTCCTGCACGTCGCCCGAAACACCGTCCGCAAACTTTATCAAGGATCGCGCGACATCTGCGGCGATTTCACATCCGCCCTTTCTAAATCGGGAAACGATAAACCGAACGAACGCCGCCTCGTTAATCGGCGGCACCTCGAAAGGCAGCGCGGACTTGAAGAACGGACTGTCATAATGCGTGAAAATCCGAAGCATGTCATTTCTGGAACTCCCGAGATAGAAATACGGCGTATCCGCCTGAAACTGGATCGTTCCGCGCATCTCAGCAAGTATCTTCGCCGAATCCTCGAGCTTGAGCAAATCCTGAAACTCGTCCATGACAACGCACAATCCACCGTCCTCGGCCAGTTTCTTCACGGTTGCCATGACGGCACCAAGAGAATCCGGCTCCGACGCTGCACGTGCATCCACGGTAATGGTAGGCGCACCGGTCGTTGAATCTATGGTCAGGGCCGGACGCAGCCGATGGGCAAGCGAAAGCGCCTTTTTCAGAAATGACATCTTTTCCGTTACGCCTCCGACGCCGGACATCACGCGCCGACAAAAGTCGGCCAACGTCCTGATGCCATACAGGTCTACGTAGAGAAGCCGCTCGCCTTTCATGCCCGAGATCGCCTTCTTGACCAAAGAAGTCTTGCCCATGCGGCGCTCTCCCTGTATGACAAGATTCTGACCTGATTCCGCATAGCTGCGTAATTGGCGTTCCAATTCCGGACGCGGGCAGAAGTATTCCCCGTCAACAACGCATCCGTATCTGAATGGCATCTTCATCCTGTATCCTCCTTACGTTGGGCATTATATCAAAAATTACGCATTAGTGCGATACGCAATCATGCGTAATTTTTATGTTATACGCGGGGGATGCAGACAAAGCCTATGCGCCGGAATCGCCCGGCTGGCTGAGCCGCAGCGAGATTGCCGCGACGAAGTCATCGCGGACCTCAGCCTCGGTGGCGAAACGCGACCTGTCCGGACGCCTTGAAGATGTGACATCTTAAACCAAATTTCCCTTCGCAATGCAAGGGAAAATCATCTCGATTGTGCCTTTACACGGCGACCTCATACATTCCTACGAGGATGGCCCCACCGTTATTTCAAGTCCATGCCCATTCCTACTTTGCGATCTTCCAGCAGAGCCAGGCGGACAATGTCTTGGAATCGAAGATCGTACCGCCGCGGATGGCTTCTTCGACCTCGGTTTCGGAGAGGACGACGGGGTAGACGTTCTCGTCCAGATCCTGGTCTTGGGCGTGCGCGGTTTCGGACAACTCCGCGAAGTAGAGGTGGATGCGTTCCTCGCAGTAGCCCGGCGTGCAGATAATGGTGGTGAGAAACTTGATGCTCGTCACCTCGTAGCCGGTCTCCTCGGCTGTTTCGCGCTTCGCGCCCTCGATCGGATCTTCACCCGGTTCGAGTCCGCCCGCGATGACCTCGATGAGCGCCTCTTCCGCCGCCTTGCGGTATTGCTTCACGAACACAAACTTGCCGTCGGGACGCCGCGCAAGTATCGCGACGGCGTTCCCGTGGCGGATCACCTCGCGCTTCGCCTTTCTTCCGTCGGGCAGCTCGATATCGAGAAGATCGACGCTGATGATCTTCCCGGTGTACTTGCGCTCCGTCGCGAGCGTTTTTTCTGTCAGGTCTGTCATTTTTAGTATACCCTTTCCGCAAGAAAAGCAGTCGTGTTTTTTCATTAAAGTGCACTCAATACCGCTGCTTGCGCATTCACCGAACGGGAAAGTCGAAGTAGGTGTCGGGATAGGGCTCGTTCTTGAGCGTGAAGTGCCACCACTCTTCGGCGATGGGCTTGAAGCCGTGGGCGAGCATGATCTCACGGAGGAGCATGCGGTTGGCGAACTGCTCCTTCGTGATGTCCTTGTAGTCGGGATGCGATTCGAGGCCGAACCAGTCGAACGTGCCACCCATGTCCACTTCCTTGCCAGTCTTCATGTCGAAGAGCGTAAGGTCCACTGTGCTGCCGCGGCTGTGCCCCGACTTCTCTGCGATGTAGCCGCGCTCGAACAGCACGGACTTGTCGAGGTCGCGGTAGAAATACGGCTTCATCCGCGTGTCGCCGACATCGGCCGCCCAGCGAACGAAATGCGCGACCGCCCGCTGCGGACGGTAGGCGTCGTATATCTTCAGCCTGTAGCCGCGCCTGACGCAGTCGTCGCTCGCCGCCCTGAGCGCACGCGCGGCCTCCTTCGTCAAAAGCGCGCACGGCTCTTCGTATCCGTCGATGCGTTCGCCGACAAAGTTGTAGGTCGAATAGTACCGCGGCTCGAGAATCGCGTCCGGCACCGCCTCGGCTAGCGCGACAAATCCGCCGCGCCCGGCGACATCCATCTGCACACACCCAGCCAGCACAACCGCCAGTGCCCCTGCGATTCCAAGCATGTTCTTTTTCATCGTTCTCCCGCTCGTTTTAAGTCCCCATTCCACGCAAAGCCACTTTTCATGGCATCCAGTTAGTTGATTGTTTGCGCTATGTGCACATTCGCCTGTTCTTTATAGCCAAACCCGAACGCATAGACTTTATGATAAGTCGTCGCAGTTCCTTGTAGCGGAAACAGAAGCGGGCGTGGTCGTTCCGGCACGGCGTCCCCCACTCCTTGTTGTGGTACGCACGCTCAAGGTCGTTCAGCTCGAAATATGGGCAGCGTATCTTTTTCATTGTTTTTAGCCGCAAAGGACACAAAGACCATCATTTCGGCTCCGTTTGCCGAACAACCGTAACCGCGCCTGTCTTGTTGTTAATCTGTATGACGCGCTGACTCTGCAAGGTGCTTATGATCGGCGAAACGTCTGGAAGCGGTACATGATAAGAAACCCGCAGAACTGTTTCCAGTGACTTCTTGTTCAAGACTTTCAAATGGCCGCTCCTCAAGTCTGCCACGACGGCGAGAACGGTCTCGCGCCGATACGCCTTTCCCGCCGTTACCGTTGCGCTAAGCAGTCCATCCTGGGGCACAAGCGCCTCAAACTCGCCCTTGTCGTACCAGATCGTACGGCATGAACCGCATACGTCGATCTCGACATGCCTCTTGCCGGCAGACACCCTGAGAATGCTCATTGACGCACCACAGCTCGGACACGAGCATCCAGGCTGCTCATGTCGCTTTGCGGCGCTAATCATCTCCGCCATGCTTTCCTGACTCACCGTCTTTTTGAGCACATCAATCCTGGACGACATGCCGCCGCATGCGGTACACGTGTAGCACTTGGATTTTGATTTGGTCCAGGCCTCGGTCAGCCTGCCTCCGCAGCGTGGGCAGGTAGGCGCAGCGTTTTTCGCCGTGTTCGTCGAAACCTTCTTGCCGATCTGACGAAGCTCGAAGAACTTCGTACAGGCGTTACGGAAGCTCGCCGGCGTCTTTGGGCCGCCCATGCCGAACGCCGCCTTTCCGCCTTCGCGAATCTTGGCGGCAAGCGCCGAGAAATCACTGTCGCAGGAAACCACGCATATACCGTCGCATGGGCTCTTGTAGAGAAACTCCATTGCATCTATCACAAGAGCAATATCAGCCACGTTCTTCCCCGAGACATTGCTCACCTGGGGACGCGCAACAACCCCGTATTCACGCTGCGCCCTCGCCCATCCCCCGTCGGCCGTGAAGCAGTTCACCATCCCGTATGCGCGACGGGCTATCGGCGTCCCAATTGCATACGCCTTCTTGAAGATGTCCCCTGCAAGAGATGCACTGATGTTGTCCGCGTCAATCAGAACCGCAAGACGTTGTTCAGCCTGCACTGCCATGGCGATCCTCATGCGTATTCGGCTTCCAGCGCGCGGGCGAGCTGGTCTGGGCAGGAGGTGCCGTTGCGGCACTGGATGCCCTTCAGAAGCGCGATGACCTCCTCGACCTTTCGTCCGACGACGAGCTTCGCGACGCCCTGCGTGTTGCCGGGGCATCCCCCGACGATTTCGCACTTCGTCACCACCCCGTCCGCGACCTCGTAGTTGATCGCCCGCGAACACGTCCCAGTTGTGTTGTATGTCGTCATTGTTTTCTCCTTGACGTATATGTCGGCAGCATGGTCACTTGAAGATGTCCATCGGACTGGTGGCGCTGGCGGTGGAGCGCTCGGCGGGCGGGCCGGCCTTGATGCCGATCTCCGCGGCCTCGACTGCAAGGGCGAAGGCGCGCGCCATCTGGACGGGATCGTCCGCCGCTGCGACGGCGGTATTGGCGAGAACGGCATCAGCACCGAGCTCGATGGCCTCGGCTGCGTGGGAGGGAAGTCCGATGCCCGCATCCACGACGACCGGAACGTGACTCTGCTCGACGATGATCTCGATCATGTCGCGCGTGCGGATTCCGCGGTTGGACCCTATGGGGCTTCCGAGCGGCATGACAGCCGCCGCGCCCGCGTCCTCGCAGTGGCGCGCAAGCACGGGATCGGCGTTGATGTACGGAAGCACGACCATCCCGAGCTTCGCGCACTCCCTCACGGCCTCCAGTGTCTCGACTGGGTCGGGCAGCAGGTAGCGCGCGTCGGGATGCACCTCGATCTTGATCCAGTTGTAGCCCGCGGCCTTCCCGAGCTTCGCGATCCTCACCGCCTCCGCCGCGTTGCGCGCGCCGGACGTGTTGAGCATCACCTCGACCTTCGAGCGGTCGATGACGCCCAAAATGTCGTCATGCTCCGCGTCGCCTTCGTGGACGCGCGTGAGCGCAGTCGTCACGAGTTCCGTCCCGCACGCCGCAAGCGCGCGTTTGAGCATTTCGCCCGATGCGAACTTGCCCGTTCCGAGAAAAAAGCGGCTCTTGAACTTGCGGCCGCCGATAACCAGGTCCTTCATTTTTATCCTTCCTCCGCCGGCATTACCCGGTTCAGGTTCGCGGGTCTGATCTCAGCCGACGCCGCACCGTGCGACGCAGCACCCCGTTACAAGGATATTGTATCAAAAATCCGTGTTGGCGTTTCACCTTTCGAAGATTAATCAACATGAAGCGACGGACGCGCTGCTTCCCCCCAGTCATATTTTGCCTTTTAGGCTACGACAGGCCCGTGACGGTGAAGACCGTCCATTCGCCAGGCGTGGACTCGCACTTGACGCTCCCGCCGTACGACGTCACTATTGCCTTCACGAGCGCGAGGCCGAGTCCGTTGCCCGGAAGCGACCTGCTGCCGTCGCCGCGCCAGAAGCGCCTGAAGACGTGCGGGATGTCCGACGCGGGGATGCCGGGCCCCGTGTTGGCGACGGAAAGCGAGAACGGATCCGACGCAAGGCGCACCTCTATCCTGCCTCCCTTAGGGGTGAACTTGAGCGCGTTGTCGAGGAGGTTCCCGAGCATCTGCTGAAGCCGCCCCTTGTGCGCCGAGACGTACAGCGGCGCGTCTGGCATTGTGGCGGACAGCGAGACCGACGACTCCTCCGCAAGGACCGAGTACAGCTCGATGACGTGCCCCGTGAACGCGACCATCTCGATCTGCTCGCGCGGCGTGCGGCGTATGCGGCTGTCCGTCTGCGATATGTCGAGCATAGTGTTTATCATCTCGAGCATGGACGACGCCTCCTCGCAGATGTCCTCGGCGAGCGGATGCTCCCCTTCTGCAAGCGCGGCAGTCTCCGCAGCGGCACGGATGCGCGTAAGCGGAGTCCTAAGGTCGTGCGCGATATCGTCCGTGAGCGCGCGCAGGTCGGAGAGCGTCTTCTCGTTCTCCGCCGCCATGCTGTTGAACGCGTTCTCCAGGTCGACTATCTCCTGTCCCTCGGACGTCACCGGGACGCGTACGGAGTAGTCTCCGTCCGCTATGCGCCCCGCCGCATCGGCGACCTTCCTCAGCGGGGCGGTGAAGCGCCGCCCGAGGAACGCACCGAGACCTGCGCCGACGAGCCACACGAAGACGAGCGACGAGCCGACGAGCGCACCCATCCGCACCGCGTGCAGCTCGTCCTTCGTCACGTTGTACCCGACGGACAGCACGCATCCGTCGCCGAGCAACGACTTCCGCACCCGCACGGCGATTTGGCGGCTTCCGTCCGCCGACTCCCCCGCTATGCGGTATGTCGTCGATTTGGACGCCGCGTTCTCGACCATCTCCTCAAGTACCGTCCTGTTGTGCGTGCTGCTTACCTTCACCGCGCCGTCCTTGTCGGTGACGAGAAGGAATACGTTTTCGTGTCCGTGGGTCTCAGAGTCCTCCGCGAAGAACTTCGCCATCTTCGCCGCGTCCCCCCCGCACCCCTCGTACTCCTGCGTCAGATCGCCCGAAAGCCGGACGAGCACCTCGTGGTAGTCGTTCGTCGTATGGCGCAGCGTCGCGAACATCACCAGCGCCCCGACGAACGTGAAGAGGAGCCCGAACGACAGGAACGACCAGAGCGCGATGCGCACCCACATCGGACGCACTCTGCCGCGCGGCGGCTCAGCCGAGGACATAGCCCACCCCCCTCACCGTCGAGATCAGCTTGCGCGGAGAGTTCCTGTCGATCTTCTCGCGGAGACGGCATACGCGCGCCTCGACGACGTTGGTGTGCGGATCGAAGTCGTAGTCCCACACGCGCTCGAGGATGGTGTTGCGCGACACGACCCTGCCGCGGTTGCGCATGAGGTACTCGAGAAGCTGGTACTCGAGCGGCTGGAGGCTTATCCGCTCGCCGCCGCGCGTCACCTTGTGCGAGACGAGGTCCATCTCGAGGTCCTCGACCTTCAGCACCGTCGACTCGGCGTGGCGCGTCGCGCGCCTCATCAGCGCCTGCACGCGCGCCAGCAGCTCAGCGACGGAGAACGGCTTCGCGAGGTAGTCGTCCGCTCCCGCCTCTAGCCCCTTGATCCGCGCGTCCACCTCGCCTCGCGCGGAAAGGACGATCACGGGCAGGTTCTTCCCGGCAGCGCGCAGCGAGCGGATTATTGAGAGCCCGTCCTTGCCGGGGAGCATTATGTCGACGACTGCCGCATCGTAGTCGTTTGCCAGCGCGGCGGCGGATCCCTCCAGACCGTCCGCGCATATCGTGCAGACGTACCCGGACTGCCTGAACGCGCCCGCCACGAAATCGGCCGTCTTCGCGTCGTCTTCTATGATAAGAACGTGCATGAGCGAGATTCTACCAAAGATTGGCGGCAAATGGAAGGAAGCGACAGAAGTTCACGGAGCGCACCAAGCCCCACCTTCGAGCCTGGGACGTCGAACCACTCGGCGAGCGGAAGCTCCAGAACGTCGCGGCGCAGGCGTCTTCTTCCGATGCGGGCGAGAAGCTCCACGTCGAAAAGCCAGCGCGACCTGAACGGTGCGCGGAAGATCTCCCTTGCGACGTCGCACGCGAAGACCTTCGCCCCGCACTGCGTGTCCCACACCGGCGCGCCGAGCGTGCGCCTGATGAGCCACTTCGCGAACGCGCCCGCAAGTCCGCGCGCCATCGAACGGCGTATGTCCGTCCCGAGGTGAGGCCAGCGCGAACCTATCACGGCCTTGAGCGGACCCTGCTCCTCGAACGCCCGCATGAACGACGGAATCTCCCCGAGCGGCGTCGCGAGGTCCGCGTCCCAGAAGCCGACGCAGTCCGCGCCGGAGTAGGAGCAGACGTGCAGGACCCCGCGCCTCACGGCCTCGGCCTTGCCGACGTTCTCGTTGATGTATATCGCATGCATCGACGGAGACAGGTTCGCCATGTGCGCGAGGAGCTCCGCCGTGGCGTCCGTCGAACCATCGTCGACGAAGCAGAACGATATCCACGGCCACTCCTCCGCCGCGCGGACGAACGCGTCGACGTCCAGTCTCTTCGCCTCGTTGTGGCAAGGCACGACAAGCGCAAGCGTCTTCATTTCGGCGCCCCCTCTCCCCAAGGTCCGTTGTAGAACTCGTACGAAAAATAATGGTCGCTGACCTTCATCGGAGCGGACGCGCCCGGCATCTTCTTGCGGTTGAACGCATACGTGTATGACAGCGCTCCGCAGAGTACGACGCACGCAAGCGCCGCGGCGAACGGTACAAGCCTCCGAAGTCGCGCGACGTCGAGCCCGAACTCTTCCGGATGCGTCGCGAGGTGCGCGGCGAAGAGCGGCGCTACGGGAAGGAGGTACGTGAACGGAACCCTGCTCGTGAGGCACCAGAACAGCGTGATGCATAGAATCGAAAGCGTATGGAACGAAAGTGACGGCAGACGGCGCCTGAAGAACGGGACGAGTGACCACGGAAGCGTCGCGACAAGCGTCCACACCACCGCCATGCCGCGGAACGTCTCGCGCCCTGCCCCATATCTGTCGCCATAGTCGTGCACAAGGAAGCGCATGATGTTCTCGTTGACGATGAAGTACCTGAGAAACCCGGGCTGGTTCGCCTCCACTGCGGCGAAGTACGAAACGACGACAGCTAAGAAGAGGAACAGCGAGAGAAGCGTGCGCTTAAGCGGCAATGGAGGCAGCCTGCGCGCGATAACGGAGTCGGCGAGCGCGGGGAGTCCGAACAGCGCCAGCGCTACAGGCCCCTTCACGACCGTCCCGAGCGCAAGGAGCAGCGCGACCGCCGGATACAGCGAAATGTCGCGCGTCGCGTACAGAAGCAAAGCGCCCGATACGCAGCAGACGAGCAGTGCGTCGGTCATGCAGATTCCGGACATCATGTACAGCGACACTGTCGTCGCGCAGAGCCCCACCGCAAGCATCGCCGTGTCGCGCGACGAAGTCCTGCGCAACGACCAGTACAGGATTGCGAGAAGCGCAAGCCAGGAGACGAGCGACGGAAGACGCACCGCGAACTCGCTCACGCCGAGCGCCTTGCACGAGAGCGCCGACGCCTGGAACGCGAACGGAGGCTTCCCCGAGAACGGCTGGTAGACGCCTTTGTACGTAAAGCTCGGGACAAACCAGTCTCCTGTACGCGCCATGTTCGCGGAAATCGCCGCGTAGCGCGCCTCGCTCGGCTCGAAGACAGGAGCAACGAGCATCGCGGCGACACGCACTGCTACAAGAATCAACAATACCTTCCTCATAACTGCATGAAGTATACAGAATGGGGATTACGGACTCATTACCGAAAGATGACCATTTGGCAATGAGCGGTTCATGTGATCTCTTCACAGCGCGCCCTTTTCATCGCCCGCCCGGAAACAGCCGCTTCGCGGCCCCACACAGATTTTAGCCGTGTAGAACGTGTAGATCGTGTAGAAAGCATCGCCCCAATCGACGCTAAACGACCCTAATCGACCCTGGTGTTTTAGCCGCAAAGAACGCAAAGGCCGCAAAGGAAAACGCCAGCTGCATCAATGCTATTGTGTCGACAAGCTTTGGCCCTTCAATCCCCACATCCGTTCAGAGTCCTTTGCAAGCGAAGTGCAATCTGATTCGAGGTAAATTGCGGCGGGCGCGGTCGAACGCGCCCCAGAGATTCGAGGCCTCGTCGTGGACGTCGTGCAGGACGACGGCTGAAGCGTCGAGCTTTTGCGAAAGCCGGGCGGTGCGCTTGAGGCGCAATCCCTCTCGCTTTGCACCAGCCGCGATCCATGCAAGTGCAAGGTCGGCGACAAGATGATTGTCGCCGTATAGTCCGCCGACGTCGCTGTGGCTGCCGGGGAAGAGCATTTCGGCAACCTGCCCTTTGCCGCCCTTGAGCGGAACATACTGAAAGAACCTCCGCGTTTCGTCGCGCGACACGGCATGCCGCGCCTTCTTGACGTTGCGCGGACAATCCGCCGCGACATCCAACCCGACTGTCGAATCGACGGTATCCCATAGACCGAGATAGGCGACGGCAGCGCCAAGCTTGTCGAGCCATGCCGCGAAGTGCCGCGCAATGAGAGCGCCGCGTGAAAAGCCGAAGAGGAAAACTTTCGTCGCTATGCCATC
>JAZSLQ010000075.1:0-12731 GCA_045535455.1 Kiritimatiellia bacterium
ACATGGCTACGATCCGACTTTCGCGATGGGCGGCATTACCGCCTCCGAGGTGAACGGAAAGCTCGTGCCGTCCCTCCCGTCCGGACTCGCCTGCCGCTGGTGCGTCGAGGCCGGCACGCTCTACCTCCAGGTCGGCGACTCGTGGCCGGAGTCGTGGAACGGCGGCCACGCCGAGACCTCGGCCATGAAGGCGGCGTATAACGCCTGGGCGCAGTCAAACGACTGGAAGGCGCCCGACGCGGAGTCTGCGTTCCTGCTTGGCGTAGACACGGCGGACTACAATGAGCTTGCGGTCACGGCGATTACGGTTGCGGACGGCAAGGTCGCGATAGACACGAACCAGTCCGACCTGACGAAGGCGAACGGCAAGGTGTACGTGCTTGTCGGCGCGACGCCGGACGCTTTCACGTCCGGGACGGCGACGAAGTTGCCGGCGAGCGTCGGCAATACCCTGTCAGAGCTTGTCGACATCGACGCGGCCTCCGATTCGAAGTTCTTCCGCGTCGGCGTCGGCTACTCCGCGCCGTAGTGGCGGAGGCCCGGCTCGCCGTCTTTCTCCGCGTCTCGCAAAAAAACGCAAATACACATGAAAGATTACAAGTTTTAGCACATTGATTCAAGTGATGTGATTTGGGATAATAGCTCACGTAAAAAATGTAAAAGGAGATGCGCATGATGAAAATGTTGATTGCAGCTGTTGCGCTGGCCGCATGCGGTGCTGCGGCGGAGGCTGCCGCCGTTCCGCCGCAGGGAACGGAACTGTTCAGGTGTCAGGTGCATCGCGGGGGCGGACGCGACACGCGCCCCGACAACGCGCTGGAGACGTTCCTCTGGTGCTGGGACCACGGCGTCGGGCCGGAGGCCGACGCTCGGCTCACCAAGGACGGCGTCGCCATCGCCCTCCACGACGAAACGCTCAAGCGCGTCGGGCGCGGAATCTCCGGGAAACTTGCGACGGCGAAGATAAAGGACCTCAATTGGGCGCAGATTCGGGACGTGGACACTGGCTCGTATCTCGATCCGTCGTATTCGTCCGTGCGCATCACGACGATCGACTCCGTGCTCGCCGCGATGGCGGGACGTCCCGACAGGCTTCTCTACCTCGACGAGAAGGGCGCGCCGCCGGAGCTCGTGGCGGAACTCGCGCGCAAGCACGGCGTGGAAAAGCAGATATACTACACATCGCCGAATTTCGAGCTGGTGGCGCGGTGGCAGAATATCGTGCCGGGCGGATTCGGCATGGTGTGGCTCGGGACGTGGCCGAAGGACAACTCGCCGAAATCCATCGCGCGCGCAGACAAGTTCCTTGAAGACACGCTCGACCGCATGGAGGCGACGGGATGGAAGGGAATCAGCCAGGTGCAGATCCACATCCGTACGGACTTGTCGCTGCCCGACCCGTTCTGTCCGTCGTCCGACTGCATCCGCAGGGCCATCGGGCGGCTTCACGCGAACGGCGTAACCGTGCAGGCGTTCACGTGGACCGAGGGCGCGAACAAGGACGTCCTGCGCAGGATATGGAAGCTCGGCTTCGACAACTTCGCCACGGACGATCCGCTTGTACTCTTTGAACTTCTGCCGGAGCTCGGGAGCCGTGGCACGTCGAACAGGGGAGGTAAGTCGAGATGATGGCAGATGCTCTTGCGAACGC
This sequence comes from Kiritimatiellia bacterium, assembly GCA_045535455.1. Taxonomy (GTDB): domain Bacteria; phylum Verrucomicrobiota; class Kiritimatiellia; order RFP12; family UBA1067; genus UBA1067. Next base: position 1,652 of record JAZSLQ010000075.1, read on the forward strand.
GGCGGACACGAAGGCGTGTGTGGTCGGCCCGGGCGCGGCGGATGGCGCGGCGGAGATGTTCCGCAGGCTGTTTCCGTCTGATGTGAAGGCGATCCTTGTCGAAGACCCGCGCACGAAGTCCGTTGCGGGCGACAACGTGGCATCCCGCCTCAAGGAAGCCGGAGTCGAGGTCTCGGAATACGTGGTAAATCCCGACGGGTCGGACTTCCACGCCACATACGCGAAGGTCGAGGAGGTGCGCGAGGCGATCCGCGCGAGCGGAGCGACCGCCGTTGCCGTGGGTTCTGGGACTCTGAACGATCTGACGAAGCGCGCGTCGGACGAACTTGGCCGGCGGTACATGGTCGTCGGCACGGCGGCGTCGATGGACGGCTACACGGCCTACGGCGCGGCCATCACGAAGGACGGCATGAAGCAGACGCTTTCCTGCAGGGCGCCGCTCGGCTGCATCGTCGACAGTTTGGTCGCCGCGTCCGCCCCACGCGAGATGACGGCGAGCGGCTACGCCGACCTCATCGCGAAGATCCCGGCCGGGGCGGACTGGATGCTCGCCGACGCGATCGGGTCGGAGGCGATCCATCCGCTCGCGTGGCGGCTCGTGCAGGAGCCGCTTAGGGAGGCGATTTCCAATCCGTCGGGGTGCGCATCGGGCGACGAGCGCGAGGTTAGGAAGCTGTGCGAAGGGCTCGTCATGAGCGGCTTCGCGATGCAGGCGATGGGCTCGTCGCGTCCGGCGAGCGGCACTGAACACCAGGTTTCGCACTATTGGGACATGGAAGACCTCTCGTTTGGCGGCAGGCCCGTCTCGCACGGCTTCAAGGTCGGCATCGGCACGCTCTTCTCGACGAAGGCCCTGGAATTTCTTCTGCGGCACGATCTTTCGAAACTCGACGTCGAGAAGGCGGTGGGCATGTGGCCCGCCACGTTCGACGCTCTCAAGGCGACGTTTCCCTCCGTCTACGGCGAGCGCCCGGCGCACATACGCCGCGCCGAAGGCGAGATGGCGAAGAAGTATTCGACGCCGGTAAGACTGCGCGAGGAACTCTCGACGTTCAAGCGCGTCTGGCCGGAACTCTCGGAACGCCTCAAGGTGCAGCTCATGCCGTTCGGCGAGGTTCGGGAAAAACTGCGTCTCGCCGGCGCTCCGTTCGAGCCGGAGCAGATCGGCGTCACGCGTGCGCGCTTCCGCGACACGTGCCGGGGCGTTCCCTACATGCGCAGCCGGTATTTCGGACTCGATCTCGTGGAACGGCTCGGACTTATGGACGAACTGCTGGACGAACTTTTCGGCCGCGGTGGAATTTGGGAGATTAATGATGAAGTTTGATGTCGCCGTAATTGGCGCGGGTGTAGTGGGGTGCGCTGTGGCGCGCGAACTGACGCGCTGGAACTTGAGCGTGGCGGTCATCGAGGCGGGCAGCGACGTCGCCGAGGGCGCGTCAAAGGCCAACAGCGCGATCGTCCACGCAGGCTTCGACGCGAAGCCAGGGACGAACAAGGCGAAGTTCAACGTTCTCGGCAACCGCATGTTCGAAGACGTCTGCCGCGAGCTTAAGGTGCCGTTCAGGCGCAATGGCTCGCTCGTGCTCGCATTCGGCGAAGAAGACGAGAGAACGCTCGCCGAACTGAAGGAGCGTGGCGCGGCGAACGGCGTGCCGACCGAGATCATAACGCGCGACGAGCTACGCCGGCGGGAGCCGAACGTCTCGCCCGAGGCCACGGCCGCGCTTTGGGCGCCGACAGGCGGCATCTGCTGCCCATACGAGCTCACGTTCCGCTACGCCGAAAACGCCGCCGCCAACGGCGCAGAATTCTTCTTCGACGCGAAGGTCGAGAAGATTGTCCGCATAGTTCCGGGCGGCGACTATGTTCCCGATGCACCTCTTTCGTACAAGGTGACGTGCGCGGACGGACGCGAGTTCGCTGCCCGCGCCGTCGTCAACTGCGCGGGCGTCCACTCCGACGAGATAAGCAATCTCGTGTGTCCGACGAAATACTCCATCACGGCGCGGCGCGGGGAGTACCTGATGCTCGACCGCGACGAGGACGGGGCTTTCTCGTCGACGATGTTCCAGTGTCCGTCGAAGATGGGCAAGGGGATTCTCGTCTCTCCGACCGTCGATGGAACGGTCATAGTCGGGCCGACGGCGGAGGACGTTCCAGACAAGGAGGACAAGGCGACGACGTACGCCGGGCTTGAGAAGGTCAAGGCGGGTGCGCGTCGCACATACCCGAACCTTCCTCTCGGCAAGGTGATCGCGGAGTTTTCCGGGATGCGCGCGCACGAGACGACTGTCGGCGATTTCATACTCGGCGAGGCGCTTGGTGCGCCGGGGTTCTTCAACGCAGTCGGCGTGGAGTCGCCCGGGCTCACCTCTGCGCCCGCGATTGGCGTGTATCTCGCCGGACAGATCGCGGAGCGGCTTGGTGCGTCGCGCAAGAACCCCGCGCTGATATCGAAGGACGTTTCGTGGTGGCCGAAGACGCGTGACATGAAGCCGGAGGAGCTGGCTGAGCTCGTGGACCGCGATCCTTCCTTCGGCCGCGTCATCTGCCGCTGCGAGGAAGTGACCGAAGGCGAGATACGCGCCGCAATCCGCGCCCGCGTAGGCGCGCGCACTTTGGACGGCGTCAAGCGCCGCACGCGCAGCGGCATGGGCCGATGCCAGGGCGGATTCTGCACTCCGCGCCTTATCGAGATACTCGGCGCGGAGCTGGGTCTCCCGCCGGAGGCGTTCCTGCTCTCGCGCAAGACGGCGCCAGTCGCCCTTAAGGCGCGGCAGGCGGAGAACGGGGAACAGGGGACGGGGAACGAAGTTCTGGACGTTCTCGTCGTGGGCGCGGGGCCGGCGGGGCTTGCCGCCGCATGCGCCGCCAAGGAGGCGGGCGCGGAAGGCGTCCTTGTCATCGAACGCGACGACGCCCCGGGCGGGATTCTGCAGCAGTGCATACACAACGGCTTCGGACTCCACCGCTTCAAGGAGGAGCTGACGGGCCCGGAATACGCGCAGCGGTTCGTCGACAGGGCCGCGTCGCTGGGCATACCGGTCGTGTGCGGCACGATGATCCTCGACATCGCGCCGCAGCCCGACGGCGGCGCCAAAGTCACGGCGATGAGTCCGCGGGGCGGACTCAAGACCTACAAGGCGCGGGCCGTGGTGCTGGCGATGGGATGCCGCGAAAGGCCGCGCGGGGCGCTGATGACGCCGGGGACGCGTCCGGCCGGCGTGTACACCGCCGGAACCGTGCAGCGGCTTGTGAACATGGACGGCATTATGCCGGGGCGCCGCGTCGTCATACTCGGCTCGGGCGACATCGGGCTCATCATGGCGCGGCGGCTCACGTTCTCGGGCGCGAAGGTTCTCGCGTGCATCGAGATCATGAAGAAGTCGTCTGGGCTGATGCGCAACGTCGTCCAGTGCCTGAACGACTACGACATCCCGCTTCTCCTCTCGCACACGGTGACGGACGTCGAGGGGCGCGAGCATGTGACCGGCGTCAAGGTCGCGCAGGTAGACGACGACCTCAAGCCGATTCCCGGCACGGAGATCCACTACGACTGCGACACGCTCGTGCTCTCCTGCGGGCTCATACCCGAGAACGAGCTGACGAAGAAGGCGGGAATCGAGATTGACCCGAAGACGCGCGGCCCGAAGGTCGACCCGAAGACGATGGCTACGAGCGCGCCCGGCATCTTCGCCGGCGGCAACGTCGTGAGGGTCTACGACCTCGTCGATTGGGTGAGCCGCGATTCCGAAACCGCCGGGCGCGGCGCGGCGGCGTTCGCAATCGAAAATCGAAAGAAGGGATTCCCCGGATGAAGACGATTTGCATAAACTGCCCGAAAGGGTGCGAGCTGGAAGTCGCGAAAATGGCGGACGGAACCGTGGCGGTTTCGGGCAACGCCTGCCCGCGCGGCGAGGAATACGGCAGGAATGAACTCGTGAACCCCACGCGCATGGTCACTGGGCTCGTCCGCGTCGCAGGGATGAGAAAGCCGCTTCCAGTAAAGACGCGGACTGCGATTCCGAAGGGTAAGATAGACGCCGTCCTCTTCGCGATGCACCAGACAACTGTGCAGCTGCCGGTCAAGATCGGCGACGTCATAATCCCAGGCGTCGCCGAGACCGGCGTTGACGTAGTCGTAACAGCCAACATGTAGACCCCTATGTTCGACATATCGCATAAGAAGGCGTTTGTGTGCGACCTCGACGGGACGCTCTTCATGGGTCCGAACCCGATCGTTCCGGCTGTCGATTTCGTGATACGCAATACGAATTCAGGCCGGTTCAAGTTCTTCTACCTCACCAACAACACCTCCAAGTGTCCCGAGGAATACATGAAGAAGATCGCCGGCGCGGAGATACCGGTCGTGGAGAGCCAGATACTGACGCCGCTTATCACGCTCGAGGCGTACATCCGCGAGAAGGGCTACAGGTCCGTCTATCTAATTGCGAGCGAAAAGGTCAAGGCGCACATGGCGGAACGACTTTCGGACGTGGGCGTGTCGCTTGACTACGACCCCGAGCGCAACGAGCTGATTGCGCTTACATACGACAAGGAACTGACCTACGACAAGCTCGCCAAGGCGACGGGGCTATGGAACATGCGGAACTGCCCGCCGTCGCCGATGTGCCCGATTCGGACGGAGAACCAGACGCCCGTCGATTTCGTGGCGACCCACCCCGACAACTGCTGTCCGTCGGAGAGGGGCCCTATCCCCGACATCGGCGGCATGATGAAGTTCCTCGAGATTACGAACGGCATGAAGCCGAGCCACGTGTTTGGGAAACCCTCGCCCACGCTCCTTGCGCCTGTCCTGGCCGAGTTCGCGAAGGAGGAGGTGGCAGTCGTCGGGGACAGGCTTTATACGGACAAGGCGATTGCGGACAACGCGGGAGTGGATTTCGTCTGCGTCCTTTCCGGCGAGACCACGAGGGACGATCTCGCCAAGTACGGGGGGACTCCACCCGCCATTGTGGTGGAGACGTTTGACCAAGTTGACGGATGATAGAGGATGGTCGTTTGAAAAAAGAGAGGAGTGAAAGCGATGACAGTCGAGGAATCTAAGGCATTCAAGAAGGCGCAGTGGCGGTTCATTGTCTGCAGCATGGTGGCCTATGCGTTCTTTTACATCACGCGCAAGAACCTTTCCATGGCGCAGCCGCTGATGATCGAAGAGGGCGTGATCACCAAGATGGCGCTCGGCACGATCATGACCGTTCACGGCGTTCTCTACGGACTGAGCAGGTTTGTCAACGGCTTTTGGGCCGACCGGCTGAACGGCCGCGTCTTCATGGCGGTCGGACTGGCGCTCTCGGCGCTGATGAACTTTCTTTTCGGCTGCACAAGCCTGTCGATTTTGTTCGCTGTGTTCTGGATCGCGAACGGCTGGACGCAGGGCATGGGTTTCCCCCCGTGTGCGAAGATGTTGACGCACTGGATACATCCCCGGGAACTTGCGACGAAGATGTCCATCTGGAATACGTCGCACTCCATCGGCGCGTTTGTCGCGCTCGGCATATGCTCGCTTCTTTTTGCGCTCGGATTCGGATGGCGGTGGTGCTTCTACGTCCCCGCCGCGCTAGCCGGCTTTGCCGCCGTGTTCTGCTTCTTCTTCGTGAAGGACAGTCCGCACGAAGACGGGCTGCCCGACTTGGAGATCGAGGCGGCAGAGCGCAAGCCGTCGTCGGAGATCACGACCGCCGACCGCCGCCGGCTCGTGTTCGGCAACAGGGTAATCTGGCTTGTCGCCATCGCGAACTTCTTCGTATACGTCGTCCGCTTCGGCTTTCTCGACTGGGGACCGACCTTCCTTAAGCAGATGAAAGGCATCCCGGTCGCCAAGGGCGGGCTGATGATCATCGCCTTCGAGTTGGCGGCGGTCGTCGGGACGATATTCGCGGGCTGGGTGACCGACCGGGTGTTCAAGGGGCGTGGCGTCAGGACTTGCGTGGTTTGCATGTTCTTCGCGGCGGTGTTCGCGTTCGGGTTCTGGCTGCTGCCGAGCGGCGCTCCGGTCTGGGCGGCGACGCTTCTCCTGATGGGCGCGGGATTCTGCATCTACGGGCCGCAGGCGTTGATCGGGATCGTGGCGGCCAACCAGGCGACGAAGGAGGCGGCCGCCATGGCGAACGGCTTCACTGGGATCATGGGCTATGCCTCGACGACCGTCTCGGGCATCGGCATTGCGTTCATCGCCGAGCGGTTTGGCTGGAGTGTCGCGCTCTGCTCCATCGCGGCGTTCGCGATAGTCGGCATGGTTCTATTCCTCTGTGCATGGTCCGCCAAGGCCGATGGCTACGGCGCCAACGCCCATTAAGGCGTAGTTTGCCTTGGGGTTGCGAAATCTGCCTAAGCAGGGAAGAGGACACGGCTCTTCTATGACGCCCTGACGACAATCGGCGCGTCGAGCAGGATTGTGCGCGGGGGCAGCGAAGGCTTTCTTATCCGCTGGAGGAGCGAGGCGACCGCAATCTCGGCGAGTGTCTTCACGGGCTGGTGGATGGTTGTGAGCGGCGGGGTGGTGAGGCTTGCGATCTCGCTGTCGTCAAAGCCGGCGACGCGAACGTCTTCCGGGACTGAAACCCCAAGTCTCGAAAGCGTCTGCACGAGTCGCGCTGCGGTAGGGTCGTTACGGCAGACGAAGGCGTCGGGCGGATTCTTGCCGTGCATGAGTTTTGCGAAGAAGGCCCGTTCGGAAGGGTCGTTCTCGATGACATATTTGTTCGTCCACTTGAGGCCTGAGTCAATCGCTGCCTGCGCTACTCCCTGAATTCGTCCGCGTATCGTGTTGGCGTAGTTTGGGTGCGTGACGAAGCGAAGATTTCTCGCGCCGCCCTTGATGAGGTGGCTGGCAATGCGGTAGCCGGCCTGCAAGTTGTCGATTCCCACGAGGTCGTAGCTGCTTCTTGCCGGGAAGGGCAGGTAGTCGCGGTCAAGCAGCACCACTGGAATCTTCTTCGCAGAGAGGATGCCCAGCACCTTCTTTGTCATGTCGTATGAGTCTGGTATGAGGTCCACCGGTTCGAGGAGGACTCCGGCGATGCGACGCTCCACGTATGCCTTTGCGAGCGAGACGGCCCACTTGCCCCTGTCCGCCGTGGCCTCGGGCTCTGAGCCGTCGCCCAGGAGCACGTCGTATCCCTTCGCATGGGCAACCGCCGCGATGGCGTCGCACAGGCGCGTGAAGAAGTCTATCTTGCGGTAGTCGGGCGCTATGACGCCGATTGCGCCTGTCGCGTTCCGCGCGGCGAAAGTGAGATACGACCCCGAGCCGGAGCGAGATTCGAGAAGGCCTTCGCGCTTCAGCTCTCGGAGGGCGCGTTCGATGGTCGGACGGCTCACCCCGAATCGGCGCACGAGAGACTCTTCGCTTGGGAACCGTTCCTGCGACTCGTACTTCCCGGCGAGGATGTCGCGCTTGAGCGCTTCTGCTATCAAGAGGTACTTTGCTTCTGGCTTGTCCATGCTGGCATTATAGCATATTTTGCAATTGCTTCATCAACCTGCCAAAGCAGGTTTATCGCGCTTGCGCATTGAAGTGGATGGCGAATAATGCTAAAATTACCGCATCATGAAAAAAATAGTAGTTCTTGGGTCGACCAACACCGACATGGTAATTGCGGGGAAGAAGATTCCCGTGCCCGGCGAGACAGTGTGCGGCGGGAGCTTCCTCATGAACCCGGGCGGAAAGGGTGCGAACCAGGCGGTCGCCGTGGCGCGGCTCTCCGCGAAGAAGGGCGCTTGCGTCTTCATCGCCAAAGTCGGCGATGATCTCTTCGGGCGCGAGACAGCGACGCGGCTCAGGCGCGACGGCATATTGCCGCGCCTTGTCGTCGACAGGAAGGAAGCGTCCGGAACGGCGCTCATCCTCGTCGATTCGAAGGGGCAGAACGTCATATCCGTCGCACTTGGCGCGAACGGCACGCTTTCGCCAAAGGACGTCACGCCGTTCAGGAAGGATATCGAAGGTGCGGCGGCGCTCGTCATGCAGCTCGAAACGCCACTCAAGACGGTCGAGTGGGCGGCGAAGGTTGCGCATGACGCGGGCGTTCCGGTTGTTCTCAACCCAGCTCCTGCGCAGAAGCTTCCCAAGTCGCTATATCCGCTTGTCGACTGGATCACGCCTAATGAGACGGAAGCGGAGTTGCTGACCGGCGTGAAGGTCGTCGATGCCGCAAGCGCGGCAAAGGCGGTTGGCGTCCTCAAGAAGCGCGGCGTCGGGCACGTCGTCATCACGATGGGCTCGAAGGGCGCCTATTGCGGCGACATAACCGCCCCTTGCGGGCGCTTGCGACCCATGGGGAAGCAAGCAGGCCGAGCGGAGCGAGAGCCGAGCGGAAGGCTCTATCCGTGCCGCAAGGTAAAGGCGGTTGACTGCGTCGCGGCCGGCGACACGTTCAATGGCGCGTTTGCCGTCGCGCTCGCCGAGGGGAAGAGCTGCGCGGACGCCATCGCCTTCGCGCAGAAGGCCTCGGCGATTTCAGTAACGCGCCCCGGCGCACAGTCGTCCGTCCCATTCCGGAAGGAAATCGCATAGGACATCGGACATCCGACATTGGACTTCCGGTTTTAGGCTTTCACTTTCAACCTTCAACTCTAAACTCAAGGCTCAAAACCATGTATTACTGCAGCAACTACGTAACCGCCGTTCTCCTCTGTGTCGTAACCATGTTCTGCTGGGGCAGCTGGGGCAACACCCAGAAGCTCGCGGGCAAAACCTGGCGCTTCGAGCTTTTCTACTGGGACTATGTGCTCGGGCTTGTCCTCTTTGCAGTCCTCGCAGGCCTTACCGCAGGTTCGCTCGGCGGCGGACCGTGGAGCTTCGTCGAGAACATGAAGTCAAGCTCGCCGTCGCAGTGGGTTTGGCCGTTCCTCGGCGGAATCGTGTTCAATGCCTCCAACATCCTCCTTTCGGCGGCGATTGCCGTCGCCGGTATGTCGGTTGCATTCCCTGTCGGCGTGGGCCTTGCGCTTGTCGGCGGCACTGTCGCCAACTGGTTCGTGGACGGGAAGGGCAATCCGTGGCTGATCTGGACTGGACTTGCGATCATCGTCGTGTCAATCGTCTGCAACGCGCTCGCGTTCAAGGCGAAGCAGGACGCATCCGGCGGCGCGTCGGATTCCTCCACGGTGAAGAAGGGCCTTGTGCTCGCCATCTGCGCTGGTCTTCTTATGAGCTGGTTCTCGCCGCTCGTCAACCGCGTGGTGGACATGGGCTTTGCGAACGCTGCGCCGGAAGCCGGCAAGATGACGCCCTACACGGCGTTCTTCGTGTTCACGCTCGGCGTCTTCGCATCCAACTTCGTCTTCAACACGATCATGATGAAGAAGCCAGTTTCAGGCGAGCCCGTCAATATCTCGGCGTGGTTCAGGGGCAATCTGCTCGTCCACTTCGTCGGCATCCTCGGCGGCTGCATTTGGGCGACGGGCACGCTTCTGTCGTTCGTTACGGCGGGAACCGCCGGCGCGGCGATCGCGTATGCGCTCGGACAGGGCGCGACGCTCGTCTCGGCCCTCTGGGGCATCCTCGTGTGGCGCGAGTTCAAGGGCGCGCCCAAGTCGGCCGGCATCCTGAACTTCGCGATGATCGTCCTCTTCCTCGCGGGCATTGCGCTTCTGATCGTCGCAGGGCAGTAGGGGGAGGGAGTGTAAAGTTGAAAGTGTAAAGTGTAAAGTGTAAAGTGTAAAGTTGAGAGATGAAACCATGAAGACAGTTTCCAAATGTATGAAAAGCCGCATGGTGCTTGCCGGTTCGCTACTTCTTGCCCTCGCGTTTGCGTGGTCGTCATCCGCGGAGCCGGTGAAGGTCATCTTCGACACGGACATGATTACCGACTTTGACGACGTTGGCGCGCTCGCGTGCCTGCATGCTCTTGCGGATGCGGGTGAGTGCGAGATCCTCGCGACGATAAGCTCGACTCGCGGCAACGCTTCCGTCGGCGCGGTCGAGGTGATCAATCACTATTACGGCAGGCCGGACATTCCGGTAGGCGCGCCGAAGGGCATGGGCGTGATGGGCGCGCATCCCGGCGCGAAGGCCAAGGTCGACCCGTCTGCCCCGCTCGGCGAGAAGACCGGCAACGACGGCGGGCACTACAAGTACCGCAAGCTGCTCGCGGACTACCCCGGCTGGTACCGATACGCCGATTCCGACGACGCGCCCGACGCGAACGAAGTCTACCGCAGAGTGCTCGCCGCCCAGCCTGACGGCAGCGTCACGATATGTTCCGTAGGCTTCATCACCAACATGCGCCGCCTTCTAGAGACCAAGCCGGACGACATCTCCCCGCTCGACGGCAAGGCGCTCGTCGCGAAGAAGGTGAAGCTGTGGGTCGCAATGGCGTGCCAGTATCCAAACGGCAGGGAATACAACGCGAAGTGGGATCCGGAGTCGTCGCGCATAGCGTTCAGCCAGTGGCCGACGCCTGTCGTATTTTCAGATGCGAAGTATGGGCGTGACTGCTTCGCGGGGCGCGCCGTCGCAGAGATGGACGTCGAGCGCAGCCCTGTCAAGGACGTGTTCGCGGGCAACATCCCGTCGCGGGAGGAGATACGCGCCGATTCCGCGAAGTGGCTCCAGAGGTGTTTTGGCATGGGCGGGCGCGCCGCGTGGGACGAGACTGCGGTGCTTGTCGCCGTGCGGGGAATCGACCCCTATTTCAACACGGAGCGCGGCACCTACCGAATGGTCGGCAGCAAGGGTGACGACGAATGGGCGCCTGACGAGGAGAACGGCCCTCATCTGCGTATTACCGAGCGCATGCCCAAGGCCGAGGTTGCCAGAGTTATCGACGAACTGATGACCCGAAAGCCGCAACTATGGCGACATCATCAAAGGACAGAACAGGACTGATGGCGTGGCATTCGCCCAAGGCGGAACGCCGCAGGAACTTCGCGACGTTTGCCGTGTTGACGTTGGCGTCGCTTGTCATGGCCGCCAACTACCGCACGTTCGCCGCGTGGGGAGGGCTGTATCCCGCAGGGGCGACGGGGCTTTCGATGCTTGTCCAGCGCATCCTGCAGAAGGTCGTCGACATAAACGGCTGGGGATGGACAGTCCCGTTCTCGCCGATAA
>JAZSLQ010000189.1:0-3318 GCA_045535455.1 Kiritimatiellia bacterium
AGTCCGATCGAGAGGCGGATCAGCTCCGGCAGCACGCCGCCTTTCCTGAGATCCTCGTCGGAGAGCTACGAATGGGTCGTCGATGCCGGGTGGATGACGAGGCTCTTCGCGTCTCCGACGTTGGCGAGGATCGAGAACACCTCGCCGTTGAGCGCGTCCGCGAAACATCGGGCCTTTTCGGAGCCGCCCTTGACGCCGAAGACAACCATTCCGCCTGCGCCGTTCGGAAGGTACTTCTTCGCGAGTTCCGGCTGCGTAAGGGAAGGATACTTGACCCAAGCGACCTTCGGGTGTTTCTCGAGGTGCTTTGCGACCGCGAGCGCGTTTTCGCTGTGGCGCGCGATGCGGAGCGGCAGCGACTCGACGCCCTGGAGGAAGACCCACGCCGCGTCTGGCGCAAGCGTCGGGCCCTGGTTGCGGATGCCAACCGTGAGAAGGCGGATCGAAAACGCAATGGGCTTGAGCGGCTCGGGGAGGTCGTGGGCGAACCTGAGGCCGTGGTAGCCTGCGTCCGGTTCGTTGTAGAGCGCAAACTTGGGGTCGGTCCAGTCGAAGCCGCCTTTTTCAACGACGACACCGCCGATGCCGGCGCCGTGCCCGCCGATCCACTTCGAAAGAGAGTGAATCACGAAGTCGGCGCCGTGGTCAAGCGCCCTCAGTAGCGGCGGCGGCGTAAACGTGGCGTCCACGACAAGCGGCAGGTGGTGCCTGTGCGCGACCTCCGCGTACTTCTCTATGTCCGCGATGTCAAGGGCGGGGTTGCCGACCGACTCGATAAAGAGAAGCCTAGTCTTTTCGTTTATCGCCGCTTCGACGGCCCCAAAGTCGTTGACGGGGGTGAAGTTCACCTTTATGCCCGCGTTCGGGAGGATTGCGTCAAACTGGCTGAACGTACCTCCGTAGAGGTTGCTCGCTGCGACAATCTCGTCGCCAGCGCGGGCAATGTTCGTGATGGTGAAGAAGATCGCCGCCGTGCCGGATGAGAGCGTCTGCGCCGCCGCACCGCCCTCGAGCGCCGCGATGCGCTTTGCGAGGACGTCGTTCGTCGGGTTCATGAGGCGAGCGTAGATGTTGCCAAGTTCCCTGAGGCCAAAGAGGTCGGCGCCGTGCTTGGAGTCGCGGAAGTTATAGGCGGTCGTCCTGTAGACCGGAACGGCCCTTGCGTTCGTGGCGGGGTCGCCGAAGGTCAGCTGTCCTGCGTGGACTGCCAGCGTTTCAATGTGGAATTTCCTGTCGCTCATGTTGAATTCTCCTTTCCTGCGTTTGAACGCGGCTATTGTAGCCTTTGACATGCCCATTGCATAATTGGAAATAACTTATTCTGTCCATAGGCTCTTCCTATATTCTGAAAATTGTGCTACAATACTCGCGCCATGACACTCCAGCAACTCAGATACGTAGACCAGGTGGCGACCGTCGGCTCGATCAGCGAGGCGGCTCGCAAACTCTTCGTCTCGCAGCCTACGCTCACGGAAGCGGTGCGCACTCTTGAGGAAGAGCTTCGCATCGCGATCTTCAACCGCTCCGCGAAAGGCGTGACGGTCACGCGCGAGGGCGAGGAGTTCCTCGCGTCGGCGCGGCAGATTCTCGACGACGCCGGGCGAATCCAGGAGAAGTACACGGGCAAGGCGGTGCGGCGTCCGCAGTTCGCCGTATCATGCCAGCATTACGCGTTCGCGGTCGAGGCGTTTATGGAAGTCGTCCGGGAATGTGGCGCAGAAAGCTACGACTTCACGCTGCGCGAGACGGTGACGAGCGAGATCATCGACGACGTCGCCCGCCTCAGGAGCGAAATCGGCGTCATGTACCTCTCGCGGCGCAACGAGCGCGCGCTGACAAAGATACTGAAGAAGGAAGAGCTTTCCTTCGAGGAGCTCTTCGTCTCGCGGCCCCATGTATTCCTCGGGAAACGCCACCCCCTCGCAAAGAAGAAACTCGGCGTCACGCCGAAGGAACTCGACGCCTATCCCTTCATATCCTTCGAGCAGGGCGTTGAGAACGCGCTGTATTTTGCCGAGGAAGTAATGCCTGCGATCGACCGCAAGAAGAATATACGCGTGCGCGACCGCGCGACGATGACAAACCTGATTCTCGGGCTGAACGGCTATACCGTCGCCTCCGGTGCGCTCTCGCGCGAACTGAACGGACCCGACGTCATCGCCATCCCCCTGAAAATGGACGACTTCATCCGCGTCGGGCTCATCCGCCGCTCGGGCATCCCCCTTTCCTCCGCTGGCGCGACATTTGTCCGCGTCATCAAGTCTTACGCCGCCCTGCGTAAAAACAAGTAAGTCGGCAAGCCATTTTTGAGACACCGTGTCCCATCATTGGGACAGTTCGTCGCATTTCTCCGATGCGTCCGTCCATTTTTTGGCTTTGGCATGGGCGGTGCAATATTCTCGGTTGTCTGCGCAAGATGACGCAGGCAGAAGATTTGAAAGGAGAAAGAAAAATGAACACGATAATGAACATCGATCCGTGGGGATTCCTGGACGACCTGCTCGGCGTGCCGAGCCGCACGTTTCAGGCGATGAGGGCGCGTGCCGCCGGGCGTTTCCCGCCCGTGAACGTGTTTCTCGACGACAACGCGGTTCTGCTCGACCTGCAGCTGCCGGGGAAAACCGCAAAGGACGTGACGCTCACGCTCGAACCACAGGCAGTCGTGATCGCCGACAAGTCGGTGGCCGAGGAAGGCAAAGAGGTGCAGCCCGCATGGAGCCGCCGACTCGACCTGCCCTTCCGCGTCAACGCCGACAAGGCCAACGCGAAGTTCACCGACGGCATACTCCGCATCGAGCTGCCGAAGGCCGAGAAGGAAGGCGTCAAGCACATCGCGATCCAGTAAGGACCGCACAAAAGAAAGGAGATTTAAAATGAACACCGAAGAGAAATTCACCGTTCCGTCCACGCAGTTTGTGGAGAATCCCGAAGGCTACGTGCTGAAGGCATCGCTGCCGGGAATCGCAAAGGAGGACACGGAGCTTCATGTCGAAGGCAAAACGCTCGTCCTCAAGGCGCACAGCCGCTACCAGAACCCGGCCGGGTTCCGCCAGGTAGCCGCAGAGTTCGAGCACGAGAGCTACGCGATGAGCGCAGACCTCCCCGAAATGGCAGACGTGGGAACGCTGACGGCAAAGCTCGAAAACGGGCTTCTCACCGTGACGATCAAGAAGCGTCCCGAGACGCAGCCGAAGAAGATCGAAATCCTCTAAAAGTTAGCGGTGGCGGCGAGGAGGCCTACGCCCGACCTGCTCGCACCCCGCATAGCGCCCGCTTCGCGGCTCACTTCGTTCGGGGGATACCAACCCGCAGTTTGCG
>JAZSLQ010000190.1:0-13420 GCA_045535455.1 Kiritimatiellia bacterium
CATGCCGAACAGACGCTCCCAGGTTTTCCGGAAATTGTCCTTGTAGTCGAAACGCTCGGCGAGCATCCGCTCTTCCGAAAAGCCGTTCCACCGTCCGCCCCATCCGCCGACGTCATGGTTGCCGGTGGAAATCATCAGCTCCACCGCTCGCCCGTCGCTGCCGCGGCCGCCCGGAAAAACCTTGTTCCACACCTCGGCGAACTTCTCGATTTCGCCGATATGGCCGGAATGTGCGATGTCGCCGGCGCAGAGAACGGCGTCCACCCCCCGCTTGTCAAGCAGGCGGAGCGTCTTCTCGAGCGTCTCGGCCGCGTCCGGCTTGCCGCCGATGTGGACGTCGGCGATAACGCCGAAAACAAGACGGGGCTGCCCGCCGTTTCCGCCCTGCTGCACCTGCGCGCAACCCGACAACGCAAGCGCCAACGGCGCGACCAGCAGAAACCGACCGGCTGATTTGAGCATATTCATGATGCAAAAGGGTCAGAGCTTATTGATACAGCACTATGCGAGCCCCGGGATCTCCCAGCCCTTGCGGTAATCGCGGGTGAGGAAGGCGTTGGCCGCGGCATTGTCGAAACGGCGGGCCTTGGCGTCCCAGACAATCTTCACCCCCGGGACACGCTCTGCAATTTCGCCCGTGATCACGCATTCGCGCATGTAGGTGGACCAGGAGAAGTCGGTTGCGGCCTTGTTGCCCGAAATCACGCAGTTCAGGAACTCGTGGTAGTGCGTCGGCGCGGGGCCGACCGTCGGAGGCATCACGGCGCGGCCGTCGTTGCGGACGGCCCAGGCGAAGTCCGCACCGTGCGGCTGCAGTATCCATCCGTCGCGGCACTTGACGGCCTTGCCCTCGTGCGGGCGGCTGCCCCATGGCGTCTTCGCGTAGAGCTCGTCTATGATAGCCGGCGGAAGATAGCCGGCGGGCGAGCGGACCTCGGGATCGCTGAAGCCGTCGAACCACTCGAACCTGAACGGCTTTCCGTCGGACGCGGGGACTCCGTCGAAGTCGAAAACGATGTGCGCAGCAGTCGGCCAGACCTTGTCCTTCACCGAATCCTCCGCGTCCGTTATCGTCTCGGCGAGGACTGACTTGACCGGCGTCGAGCCGAGGTCCATCCCGCGCCACGCGGCTGCGATGAGGTGGCAGCCTATGTCGCCGATCCAGCCGCTGCCGAGGTCGCGCCAAATGCGCCAGATGAGCGGATGGTACACCCATTCGGCGTAGGGACGCTCTGCGGCGCTGCCGAGCCAGAGGTCCCATTCCAGCGTCTCCGGAACTGGCGCGGGCTTCGGCAGGAAGCGGCGCCGGCGCGAGATTCCCTGTCGCGTCGAGTGGAGGTACACGCACTCCACTGGCCCGAGCGTTTTCGCGCGCAGCATCTCGACGACCTGGCGGTCCGATGCGTAGGCGTTGTACTGCGTGCCCATCTGCGTGACGACGCCGGTCTGGGCCGCGACGTCGCGGAGAAACTTCGCCTCGACCATCGTCTTCGCCATCGGCTTCTCGAGGTAGACGTGCTTGCCCGCCTTCATCGCTGCCGTAGCCATGGCGACATGGTGGTGATCAGGCGCCCCGACGCAGACGGAGTCGCAGGAATCAAACTCCTTTTCGTACATCTCGCGCCAGTCGCGGTAGAACCTCGCCTTCGGGAACTTGGCCTTCGCCTGCGCGAGGAACTTCGCGTCTACATCGCAAAACGCCGCCATCTCGACGGAAGGATGGGTGCAGAGTTCGTTGATGTCGCCCCAGGCGCGGTTGCCGCAGCCGATGGAGAGATGGCGCACGCGCGAATTCGGGCTGCGCGTCGCGGTAATGGCGGGGAATCCCTTGCAGCCGCCTGCGGCGAATAGACCTGCGGCGCCTGCTGAAGCAAAGAATTGACGACGATTGAGTTTCATGGCTGTTTGTAATTTGCAGTTTGTAGTTGGCAGTTTGTAGTTGGTGGTGTGGGTTATCTGAGTGCGTTGACGAGAGATACGAGAGGACGAAGATTTCTTGCGCTTTCGGCAATGTCGTCGAACGTGCCCTGGCGCTTCTCGCATTCCACGACAAGCCACTTGACGCCGGACTTCTCCGCTGCGGCGACGACCTTCGGCCAGTCCTGCCGGTCTCCGGCGGCGCCGGCCGCAGTCGCGCCGAGCGGCTTTGCGTGAATGCCGCTCGGAAGCCTCCCCTTCATCTTCGCGATCTCCTCCGCCGGATTACGCCCGCCTTCAAGGACGGGGCCTATGTCCATCTCAAGCCGCGCTCCATCCGGCCCGGTGAGGATATCCCACGGGAGCTCTCCGTCGATCTTCGTCGTCAGCTCGTGGACATGGTGGTGGTATCCCACGCGGATTCCGTATGGCCTTAGCTTCGCCTCGGCCGCATCAAGTCGGCGGCAGAACGCGCGCCACTCCTCCGCGCTCTTCCCTTCAAACCATGGGATGTACAGGAAGTCGACCTTGAAGCGGCGGCAGAAGGCGACCGTCTTGGCCAGCTTCGCCTCGTCCTCGACGTCTTCGAACGAGATCGGCTGGTCGACGACGGAAAGCCCGTTCTCGTTCAGCAGCTTCTCGAGTCCGTCCGCGTCCATGCGGATGAACGAGCCGCACTGCACTCCGTCGTATCCCATCGCCCTGACCTTCGGGAATATCTCGGCGAACGCCGCAAGCTTGTCGGGATTGTCGAACCAGAGATCCTTGACGCCCCACAGCTGGCATCCGAGCTTCATCGGAGGACGTGCCACGGCTCCGCCGAGCGAGGCGATGCGAAGATTCCTGATCTGCACGCCCGCATCGCCGTGAACGCCCTGGAAGCCGACGCGTCCGCGCGTCGGGATCGTCGAGAGCGCGGGGAAACCGCGGTGCCATGGCGGCACGTGCGTTCCGTCGGGATTGACCAGCGGATCCTTCCAGTCGTCCAGGTTTGCGTCCACGACAGCCTTGCCGTTCAGGACGACATGCACGCTCTTGCCGCGGCAGAATACCGTCATCCTGTTCCACTCGCCTGCGTGTTTCGACGCTATCTCGAGCGCGGCAGCGCGTCCATAGAGCGAGCCGGACTGCTGATAGGCGAGCTCTTTGCCCTTGAACTTCGGGCTTTCGTCGTCGAGGAGCTGCACTTCGATCTTGTATTTCGGGAACTGGTCGAGGTTCGAGAGGTAGATGAAGACGCCGCTGTTGCCGTCCTTCTCCATCATGTACTCGAAGTCCAGAACGTAGTCCTCGTAGTCGGCTTTCGTCCAGATCGGCTTGTCGAGCAGACTGCGCAGCACGCCGCCCTCCAGCTTCCACGAGCCCTTCTCGAACTCGGCGTCCGAAAGGTCGTCCGCGAAAAGCGGCTTCCACGAATATGCGGGCGTGTCCGGATGCGGCTCGACCGGCGCCCTGGGCGCGGTTGCGCATCCCGCCATCAGCATTGCGGCCGCGGCCGCGACGATCAACTTGTCTTCCATGTCAGTTCCCTCCTGTCAGATTGGATTCACGCGGAACGGCTCGTCAGCCTCGACTACATTGGGCTCGGCACCGGCGAAATCGCGCAGCTCCGGCACCGCCACGTCGCCCCATGAGCGGACGCACGGACCGTCCACGCCTTCCACGCAAACGCCGTCCATTGAAAGCGTCTCCAAGTGCGCCGCCCTCACAAGCTCGCGCTGCGGCTTCGCGAACGAAAGACGGCAGCCCTTCAGCGCAAGCGACAGCTTCGACTCGGCGTCTCCGTAGGCGCAGAGGCTCAGGGCAAGCCCCGCCGCCTCGACGTTCTCGAAACGGGTGCTCCGGGGCGGACGGGTCTTCTGCCACGTCTCGTTGCCCGGGAAATTGTAGTGCAGGAAACGCTGCGCGTTCTCGACGCGGCAGTTCCGCACCGTGATCGCTCCGGGATCGTGCCGCACCTTGACCGTGAAGTCGGAATAGTACGTGAAGAGCGCGAGAAGCGTCCGCCAGCCCGCGCCTGGCTTTCCGTGCGAGCCGGCGATCTGGTCGGCCTTCGGCAGGGAGTTGCGGATCGGATACTCGGCTGGCCCCCACGCGCGGCAGTCCTCGACCAGGACTCGGCGGCCTCCGAACCGGAACGCGCTGCATGCGGTGTTCAGGCTGCAGCCGCGCACAGTGACGTCCTCGTTGTCGAATCCCGACACGCAGTCGTCGCCTGTCTTCATCGTGCATTGCGCGATCTTCACGCGGTCGCACGTCGTGATGTGGATCCCGTCGTGTCCGCCGAGGATGGTCAGATCCTCGAACCCGAGGTCCGACGAACGCCACACGTTGTGCGCCCAGTTCCCGGTGTTGCGTATCATGTAGCCGCGAAAGGTGCAGTTCACCGAATCATGCACGGACACCCCGTGGACGCCCCGGAAATGCTCCTCGCCGACGGGGTCGTAGCTGTCGCATCCGTCGATGACCGAGCCCGGCTCGCCGATGACCCGTACATTGCGCGCGCGGAGGATGCGTATGACGGCGTTGTTCCAGCGGCTTGCGCACTTGAGGATGTGGTCGTTGGTCTTGCGCTTCGACGGCGTCACCCAGACAACGCCCGGCGCGAAATCCCCCTCCGGCACCGGCTCGATCCTGTCGTTCGCGAGAATGTCGTAGTCGTCGCAGTTTCGGCTCGCCTTCAGGACCGCGCCGCTCTTCAAAAGAAGAGTGGTGTTGCTTCTGAGGCGCAGTCCCCCCACTGCGTACTCTCCCTTCTCGACCGTCACCGTTCCGCCGCCTGCGAGAAAGCAGTCGTCGAACGCCTTCTGCAGTGCAGCCGTCGCGTCGCCTTCGACCGGACGCACGGTCAGGTCGAAGGGCGCGGCTCCGACCGCCGCCGGCAGGACGCCAAGCGCCAGCGCGCCTGCGACAAACTCTCGTCTCGTATTCATCTGAGGAAGATGATCATTCCCGGCGGATTGTAGTCGGGGAAGTTGCCGACAAGCGTAAGTCCGTTGAACGCGCCTCCGTTGGCGTCGGCCGCCGCGAACGTGCCGGTGATTTGGCCGTTGGCGTCGGAGGTGGCGTCGAAACGCGCCACCACCTTCGTGTCCTTGAGGTTCCACGGCTCGTCAGCCGTCTTCGTGACGCCTCCGACCGTGAACGAGGCGTTGCCCGCCGCGCCGCCCTTGGCCGAATAGAGGTAGAGCGTGTAGGACTCGTTCGCCTTCAACTTGGAGAGCGTAAAGGTGCAGGTGTCGGAAGCGTTCGAGGAAACCGCCCAGTTGTTGTGCAGCGCGGATCCCGTCGGCATGGTGCCGCTCGTGTAGCCCTTCGTGACGTTTCCGGAGGTTCGCGCCAACGTGAGCGTCACGTTGCGCTTCGTCTCGCCGTCCGCCTCGCGGCAGTTATCGACGGAAACCGTGGCCGCAGGCGTGCTATTGCTGATCCGCAGGGCGTTCCACTTGTTCCAGTCGCTCCAGCCTTCGCGTCCCGCGCCGGTGTGGTTAGAGAAACGTCCGGCGACGGAGCTGGGCACGCCGAAGTCGATGTTGATCACGCGCGCCGACGGCGAGGCGTCGCAAATTTCGTAGCACGCCGAAAGGCCGGTGGGGTCGGAGGTTCGGTTGGTCAGAGGATCGACGACATACTCGATGCGGTCGCCGCCCTTGAGCCACAGGCGGTCGGCGCCAAGCGCAGTTTCGTAGATTGTCCCGCCGGTGTCGCGCATCACGGGCGAGGCCGCAGCGATGTGTCCGTTGGCCACGACGCTGACTTGCACGCCGTCTCCGCCGCCGTTGTTCAGGTCGCGGGCATAGGAGCGGGCGCGGTAGACGCCGTCGGACGGCACGGTCGCCTTGAGCGTCGGGCTGCTGCTCTGGTAGCCCGGCTCATTCACGATGGCGACGAACTCCTGCGGCGCTGCGGCAAGCAAGTCGGATGAAGCGGCAAAGGTCGAGTCGGCAGTCGCCGTTCCATTCGTCGCCATGACGAAGTAGGGATATTCGGAATAGGACGTGAACCGGCCCTGCATCCACCACATGGTCTTGGCTCCGCCCGCGACCTGGCTCACCGTGAGATCCTCGTAGAACTGCGCTCCGCACCAGGCATTCGTTTTCGCGCCGAGGAACCATTGCGCGCCACCAAGCAGGTCGCCGAACTCGAATCCCGTGTTCTCGTGCAGACGGTTGGCATAAAACGACTTTCCGGCGTCGTATACGTCGCCCGGCTCGCGGCGGAAGATGGCGGAAACGCCGGTGGCGTCGTTGTTGATCTGCCCGTGCGGGGAAACGACGATGTCCACCGGTTCGCCGGCGACCAGAAAGCGGTCGTCGAACGTGAAGTGCGCCGTGCAGGCGACGGCCGTCTCCAGCGAAATGTAGGCGTTCGTGACAAGCGTGTCGGAAACGTAGAGATAAACATCGACGCCATCGGCGGTCGAATATGTCGACAAGTCCGCCCTATCGACATCGCGGGCAACGATGGACGCGGAATAATATCCGCTCTGCGGCGGACGGAAGCGAACGACCGTCCAGGTCTTGAGCGTCGAGTCGCCCGCCCGTGGATGGACCTTGAGTTCGCCCGGCGCGACGGCGGTGGATTGCTGCGACGAAGCCGTGTTGACGAGAACGAAGGGAGACTGTCCGTTGGCGGCGTTCGCGAAACCCTTCAGATATGTGCTGCTCGTCGCCTCGGTGACGATGCGCGACGTGGCGGACAAGGAGACGTTCGCCGGGGCGGTCTGCGCGGCAGGCGCCGCAGCGGTGAGGAAATACCACGTTCCGTCGGCGATGGTGCCATACGGGTTGGCGTACGGCGAGGCGGCGACGTTTTTCGTCATGGCAATGCCGGAATCGTAGAACGCGCCTTCATCCTCCTTGACGACGAACACTTTGACGCCCGTGGCGTCGTTCGCATGAGCCGTCCCCGAACCGCCCGCGTTGTTGCCGATGGCGAACCGGATTTCCGTCCCCGCCGTCATGTAGCGAACCGGCATCTGGAAATCGAAGCGCTTCGTGCCGTTGGCAACCCCTTCAAGCGAGACTATGCCGCGCGCGAGGACGTCGTTTCCGCCCAGCGTGATGGCGACGGACGCGCCGGAGCTGGCGGTGGCCGTCGTCTCCTTGCTTGTGTCATGGAAGGAGGCGAAGGCGGAGTACCAGCCGTTTTCGGGGGCGGTGAAGCGCAGGACCATGTAGGAGTTTCCGGTCTGTCCGGGATGGAACACAATCTCGTCGACACCGATGGGGTCTCCGTCGAGGACGCCGCCCGTCTTGGTCACGAACGTCGAATCCGTCAGCGCATGGTCGGTGATGTTCACCTTCAAATGCGGCGACGAAGTGCCGCCCCAGCCCTGAAGCTGGTTGTTGTCGGTTTTGGCGTAGGACGACGCGAAGTTGCCGAGCGAAGTGAATGGTGCGACGCCGGCGGCGCTGCTGTATGTCCAGATGCCGCCGTTTTCGTCCGTGTAGGGATTCGCCGGCGTCGCGTTATTCTGGAAATTCTGCCGCAGCGCCTTGCCGGCGTCGTAGACCGTGCGGGCAGAGGCCGTGGCCGCCACCTGGACGACTATCAGGCAGATTGCGGCGCATCTGGCGAATAAGCATGATTTTCTGTTCATGGATTTGTTCCTTTCTGTTTTGATGGTATTGAAAGACGGATCGCTTCGATATATCTGGCGTCGGGCGTGCAGTTCCTGAACTTGCAGTTCTCGATGAACTGGCGCATGAGGCCAAGCGCCTTCGCGCGCTCGGGGCGGTTCTGAAGCTGCTTGTACGACTGCCTGTCGCTCTTCGCGAAGGCAGCGACGGTTTCGTTCCAGCCATCGGGCATCCTGATGGAAAGCCAGCATTCGCCGCCTGGCTTCTTGAAGGGCCAGAACGTCCATCCAATCCCCTTCTGCTCCATAGACTCGACAATAGCCCGGCACCAGTCGTATGTGTTGTGGCCAGTCTCTCCCATGTACATGGGGACATTCGCCTTCGCGGAGACGGACGCGAACTTCGCAACCGCAGCGTCGTCATATTCGGGTTTGCCGAACGAATAGTAGTGGCAGGACAGCATTTCGTTCTCGCTGAAGCTGAATCCATCGAAGGGCGCGAAGTTGGAGTTGCACTGCGCCCCCGCAAAGATGATTACATGGTTGCGGTCGACTTCGCGTATGGCGTCGGCAGCCCTTCGCTGCACCGGAGCCATAAGCGCGTTCAACTCGTCCTTGTCGGAGTGGTACCAGGGGATCGGCTCGTTCATTACGTCGTATGCAAGCACGACCGGCTCGTCGGCGTAGCGCGCGGCGATCCTGCGCCAGATGCCGCAGTACTCGCGCTGAAGCGCCTCGCTCCTGAAAAGCCAGGGATATCCGTAGCTGTCGTCGTGGTTCGTGCCGGTCTGCCCGCCGGGGCACGAGTGCATGTCGAGGATCACCTTGAGCCCGTGCTTCCTGCACCAGCCGACGACGTCGTCGAACCGGCGGAACCCCTCTTCCGGATCGTTTGAGCCGAGATAATCCTCAACCGTGAAGAGCTTGTAGTGGAACGGAAGCCTCACCGTGTTCGCGCCGGTCACCCCGATAAATGCGATGTCGTCTTCGGTGACATATGCATCCTTGAACGCAGTCCAGAACTTCGCAGCCTCCTCTGGACCGACGAGCTGACGGAACATCTCGTCCATCATGTGCGGCGATTCGCACTTGCTGAACCCAAACATGTAGCCCTCGGGATTGAGCCAGTTGCCGAGGTTCGTCCCGCGGATGCGAAACGCCTTTCCGTTTTCGTCCACAAGCCCGGTTCCGGCGACGCGGACAAATCCCGCCGCTGGCGGCGCGCTGCGGGTAAACCGCACGACGAATCCGCCGCCCGGGGCCATCCGGAACGAGAGCGTTTCGCCAGCATGCACGTCCTTCGCCTCGTGTACGTAGTGCGTCGGCTCGTCGGCGGAATCGTCCGCGTCGCGGAAGATATCCGCCCTCCACTCGCCATCCGCGAGGAAGTCCGTCGCGAACGCGAACGTTCGCGGATCCCGGTTTGAGATTCCCGCCGCGTACCACGCGCCGTCCCTCGCCTTCCGCGCTACGGCGGCGAACGTCTCCGGCGATCCACCCAGCCCCACGACGGAGTCCCATACGACAGGCGTCCGCGCCATGAACGAAAGGCATTCCGCGTTCCGCTCGTACTTCGTCGGCGCGTCGCAGAGCATCTGCAGAGGTGCCTCGTAGAGCGCCATCATCGCCATCTGGCGGCAACGCGTGCCGATGGACCCCGGGTTCGTGGCGTCACCCATGTATTCCCCGATGCGGTAGTTGTCCATAGCGCCGGGCGTGTAGTCCATCGGACCCGCAGTCATCCGCAGGAAGAACGCCGCGACGTCGTTCGCCATCATGTCCTCGTTCCTGTAGAGCTTCATGAACTCGAGGCCATGCACCCCCTCGTAGTTGAGGACGTTCGGATACATGCGGCTCAGGCCGACCGGACGGTACACGCCGTGGTAGTCGACGATCATGCGGTGGCGCGCGCAGGCCGCCGCGAACTTCTCGAGGAAGCATGCGACCTCGGCGTCGCCGCGGTCCATGAAGTCGACCTTGAAGCCCTTCGCGCCGAGCTTCGAGAAGTGCTCCGCGACCTTCTCCTCCGCGCCGTACGCCTGCGCCCACGCCATCCACAGGATTACGCCGACGCCCTTCTTGTCCGCATACTCAATGATCGCCGGAACGTCCACGGACGGACTGCACTTCCAGATGTCGAGCTTCTCGCTCCAGCCCTCGTCGAGGAGAACGTACTCCACGCCGTTGCTTGCGGCAAAGTCTATGAAGCGCCTGTACGTCTCGGTCGTGCAGCCCCGCGCGGCGCCCTTGTTGTCGAAGGCGCTCCACCAGTCCCACGCGACCTTCCCCGGCCGCACCCAGGAGAAGTTATGAATGGAGGAGTTATGAGTGGAGGAGTTATGAGTTGATGAGTTATGAGTGGAGGAGTTGGGAGTGGAGGAGTTGGGAGTTGCGAGCGCGTACGCGATGTCGGCTTCGCAGAGCTTCGCCGGCGCGTCGGCAAGAACGAACACGCGCCACGGGAGCGAACGGGGGGAATCCGCCTTGGCGATGAAGCCCTCCGTCTCGTCCACGCAGACCCAGCGTCCGCCCGTCTCAACGGTCCTGCGGTTGTGCCAGCCGTCGGGGTTCGCGACGCGATGCGTTGTCCTCGGGTATTTCGCGAAGAGCGACGACAGCCGGATGCCGGCGTCCGTCGCGGCGACGTCGCCGAAGTTCCAGACCGGGTAGTCGTGCAGCGCAGTCTCCAAGACGGCCACGGACTTGCCCTCGGCCGAATACGCGAACGGAAGGTAGAATGCCTTGCCCGGATCCGTCGCGAGCGCTGTCGCGTCCGCGAACTCAGGAACCGCCTCCTCGCATCCTATCGTCGTGCGGCTTGTGCGACAAAACCAGCACCGCGCCGTCTTCGGCAGGGTGACGTCCGCCCTCTCGTCCGTGACGATGCCGCCTTTCGCAGGTTCGAAGCGATAGGCGACGCCGTCTTCGCGCGCGACGATGCGAATGGCGAAGTCGCCGAAGTCGGCGAGCTTCTCCACACGGCGCAGGTCGACCAAGCCCTTCTTGTAGACTGGTGCCGCGACCTTTTCCTCGGCGGACTCGCCGCGGACGACCTCGCGCGGCAATGCGCCATCGCCAAGCCATTTCCCGTCGATGCAGATTCCGATACCCGTCTTCGGGACTAGCGTCTTACCGCCTCTCATGACCTCGTACGCAAGCGGTTTCGCGTAGAGACGCAGCGCGTTCTCCCCGCAGGCGACTTCCGCCGCGGGGCTCCCCGCGCACGTTCCGGCCGCCAGCAGCAGAGCCGCCGCGAAATGTGCCTTAGCGACAATCATGTCATCAAAACCTTGTCCGCAGTGTAGATAAGCCTGAAATCCGGATGCCGCCACAGATACGTCGCGGGGAGGAACGGCGTCGGCTCGCCGTTGCGCGCGATGATCGCGTTGAGCGGCGCGGTCTGCTCGGCGAAGCAGGCGAGAAGGAGGCACTTCTTCGCGGCGAGTATCGGCGCCATGCCCATTGTTGCCGCGTAGCGCGGCACAAGCGCCGCGTCGCCTCCAGCCGTCACCTTGGTGTTCTGCTCGATCGTCTCCTCCGAGAGCGGCAGGACGCGCGTCGGGAGCGCCGCAAACGCCCCCACGGAGATTTCGTCCTCCCTCATCGGCTCGTTGAACGCGATGTGTCCGTTGAAGCCGATGCCGAGAAGCTGGAGGTCAAGACCTCCGGACGCCGCAATCGCGGGGTCGTAGGTTTCGGGCGACGCGGGGTCGGGGAAGTGCGCGTTCTCCTCGCGGAAGCCGAGCGCAGGGTCGAACTTCGAGAACAGCATCTCGTGCATGTACTTCCAGTAGGAGAGCGGATGGTCGTGAGGCACGGCGCTCTTGCCGTCGGCGGAGTATTCGTCGAGGTTCCAGGTCGAAAGAAGCGAAAGATCGGCACGCGCGGCATTGAACTTCGCCGCAAGCTGGTCGTAGAGCTCGATCATCGTGTTCCCCGTCGCAAGCCCGAGGTTGTAGCGCTCGCCGCAGGAAAGCCGACTCATCGCCTCGTCGAATATGACCGAGGCCCCGATGGCACTCATCGCACCATAGTCTTTTGCCGATTCAAATTTCATCTCGTTGCTTTGCCTAAGTTATTGCCGATGACACTTTTGTGTTTTGCCTCAGGTATTATACCATACCTTCCGTCAGCGCAAAAACCCAATAGCGCAAAAATAAAAGACCCTATTGCGAATGGCGGAATGTTATGGTAACATACTTCGCATGAAGACCATCCTGGTACTCCTAACTTCAACGGACATTGTACGCACGGAGGTTCTGTCCGGCGTGCGCGAGTTCGCGCAAGGCACGGACTGGGAGATTACCCATGTCGATTTCGACGGATCCCCAATGCCCGTAAGGGACCTGATAAAGTTCTGGTCACCTGTCGGATGCATAGTCGAGGCGACTGGCGACGGTGCGTCCGAGAAGACAATCCCCAAGAACTCCTTCGGCGGTGTTCCCGTAGTCTACATAGGCGGCGACAGCCACATCACGCCGCAAAACGCAACGTGCGTCGTACACGATGCCGTCGCGGCGGGCGAGACCGCCGGGCGCGAGCTTATGGCGCTGGGGCTCGAGAACTTCGCGTTCGTCGGCATGAGTGGTCGCAACTGGAGCCGCCGCCGAGCGGATGCCTTCGCAGCGGCCCTGCGCATGAACGGCAAGCGCCTTTCGACTATGGACGTCAACCCAGGAGGTAAGGACAACCAACGACTTCAATCCTGGCTGGGGAACCTGGCGAAACCATGCGGACTGTTCGCGGCGAGCGACTCGATTGCGGCAACGGTGCTTTCCGTCTGCCGAAGAATTGGCATCGACGTTCCAAACGACATTGCCGTTGTGGGGGTGGACGACAACGCTGCCCTATGCACAAGCACTAGTCCTACGCTCTCCAGCATCCATCCCGACTTCCGCCAGGGCGGACGCCTCGCCGCACGGCTTCTCGCCCGCAAGCTCAGCAGGCGCGGGAAAGTTCCCCCGACTACGGTGTTCGCCATATCGGGAATAGTCCGGCGCGGCTCAACAAGAAGGTTCAAGCGCAAGGACGCATGGGTCGCAAGCGCGCTGGAGCGCATCTGGAAGCAGGACGGCGTACGCCTTTCGCCAAAGGACGTCGTCGCGGATTTCCCATGTTCGCGCCGGAACGCCGAAATCCGCTTTCGCCGCGCGACAGGGCACTCGATACTCGACGAGATTACGAACGCACGCGTCGACACGGCAAAACGTATCCTCTCCGAGACCTCGCTGCCTATATCCTCTGTGGCGGAACAGTGCGGCTACGTCTCAATCGCGCACTTCCGCGACGCATTCCGCAGCGCCACCGGCGTCAACCCACTCGCCTGGCGCAAGCAGAACGTCAGGAATGCATGAGGATTTTTCCGCCGACAATCGTCAGGCGCGGCAAGAGAGAGTCGTCGAACCAACAGGGTCAAACGGACGGCTTATAGGAGTCCTTGAGCGTGACGGTGCGGTTGAAGACTGGGGCGCCGGGCTTGGAGTCGAACTCGTCGGCGACAAAGTAGCCGGTGCGCTCGAACTGGAAGCGGTCAAGACCCTTCGCCTCTGCAAGCGCCGGCTCAACATACGCCTCTACGACCTTCAGCGAATCGGGGTTCATGTACTTCAGGAACTCCGACGGCCCGTCCTTGAGCGGATCCTTCTCCGTAAAGAGACGGTCGTAAAGCCGCACTTCCGCCTTGACGCCAGTCGCGCAATCGACCCAGTGGATCGTGCCCTTCACCTTGCGCCCGTCCGCGGCGTTTCCGCCCCACGACTCGGGATCCCACGTGCCGTGGATCTCGACGACCTTGCCCGACTCGTCCTTGACGCAGCCGGTGCACTTGAAGATGCAGGTGCCGCGGAGCCTGACTTCCTGGCCCGGCGCCATGCGGAAGAACTTCTTCTCCGGCACTTCCATGAAGTCGGCGCGGTCGATCCA
>JAZSLQ010000202.1:0-6609 GCA_045535455.1 Kiritimatiellia bacterium
ATGTCGATGCAGCTGTCACGCCGGAGGTTCCTGACAATCCTGAACAGCCAGGCGGCGATACGCCTGCGGCGGGCGGGGCTGTCGCTACCAACGCGATGTCAGATGCTTCGTGGGGTTATATAGTCAGCGGACTCGGCTGCAATCGGAATGAGACAGCCGTTGTGTTCACAAATGAAAATGCTGCGGCAATGACCTGGACCGTGCCTCAGAATCTTCAGAACGTCCAGTTTCTCGTCGTAGGCGGTGGCGGCGGCGGAGGCGGGGATGTCAAAGCGAATGACGGAACTCAGGGCGGAGCCGGCGGAGGTGGAGGAGGTGTCGTCACCGGCATCGTCTATCGCCTTGAGAAAGGCGCGACCGTCGCTGTTTCCGTTGGCGTCGGAGGAGCGGGTGGAGAGGTCGCAAACAAGACCGGGTCGGGTTCGAATGTGGCATACGGCGCGGCGAAGTTAGGCAGTTCGAGTTCCTTCTCGGTAGATGGTTCGCTATATGTGCGGGCGAACGCCGGCGGACGCGACCTTGGGTCGACGAGTCAGCTGACAACCGGCGGCAAGCAAGGCGGGTACGGCGGGTCTTGCGCGGGGAACCGTCCGAAGGCCGAGACGTTGCAGGAGCCCACAAAGGGATCGGTCGGCGATGGTGCGGCCGCGATGCTTTCGGCCGAGCTGTTCGGAAACACGGGAGGCGCGAGCACTGTGCTCTATGCTTCCGGTGGCGGCGGAGGCGCGACCGAGGCTGGCTCGTCGCCCGCATCGCAGTCGCAGGGCGGCGATGGCGGCGAAGGCCTGCTCTCGGAAATAACGGGAACTGCGGAAGTCTATGGTTCCGGCGGTGGCGGCGGAACGGCATTGACCGCAGGTGTGGGCGGCGCTGGCGGAACGAATGCCGGCGATGGGCATCGGACGGGAAAGGCAAATGGTGAAAACGCTGTCGCCAACCGAGGTGGTGGCGGAGGCGGTGGTGGCGGACAGGCGAATGGCGGCAGTGGCGGATCGGGCATCGTCGTCTTCCGCTATGTGGAGCAGATTCTCCCGCACGTAGGCGATGACAAAGCGGGAGTGGAAATCGACAAAGTATTCGATGGCGCGCGCGTTTCGAAGCCGATCTTCTATCCGTCCCGCCCGGTTCTGCGCGACGAGGATGGCCATCAGCAAATCGTATTCGGCGGACGCGCGGTCGATGTGCCGACGTACTATACCGCCGCGCTTGCCGAGACTGCCGGCGAGTTCGAGGTCTCGCTGCGGCTCAACGACCGCGCACGGCCTGTGATCGCCGACGGCGAGGGCGACGAGGCGCCCGCCAAGGCGCTTGTGATCGAGGACGGCGTCGTGAAGATTCATCTGGAGAATGTCCATTCCGGACTTTACTACCGTCTTGAGCGCGCGACCGAGATCGGCGCGGGGGCGAACTGGTCTGCGATTTCGGCATGGCAGCAGTCCGGCGATTTCTCCGCACCGCTCGGCTCTGAGTTAGCGGCCTTCTACAGAGTGTCCGTCGCGGATGAACCGCCGGCGGGCGATTGACCAACAAGGAAGCGAAAACTATGAAGTCGATATGCATGATTCTGGCCGCGGTTGCTTCGCCTCTTGCCGTCTTCGCCTCTGCGGCGTACGAAGTCCAGGTAAAGGGCTTTGGGGAGTTCACCGTTTCGCGCGAGGGCGCGGACAAGGCCTCCTACACCATCTCCTATCCTTCGGCGGGCCAGCACAAGGGCGGACGGCAGCTTGATTCACACAAGTACATGGCATACGCCACCCGGATGCGGCTTACCAAAATGGGCAAGAAGGACAAGCTTCCCAAGACGACTGCCTACGAACGCTGCGTGGTCTGGATAAAGGGCGACGGAGTCGAGCTTATCGAATATTCTCAGCTTCCGTATTTCCACAACGGCTTCGGGCTCTACACCCACTCCGAAGTCGAGAAGGCCATGCCGCAGTGGCGGGAGATGTATGCGACCGGCGGCGACAGGACGTATGCGTTCCGCTTTGTCCCTGATCCTCCGCGCGACAGGACGCTTGTCCTCCTCGACGGCTCCCTCGTCGGCAAGCTCAAGGGCGTAAGTCCCGTCGTTGACGCGAAGGCCGACGCCAAGTCTAAGTCGATGACGATCGTAAAAAAGGGGAATGTCGAGGTGCTTTCCGAGCCAGGGGTGTACGCGCTCCCTCCGCTCGATCCCGCCCGTCCGCATCCGCTTCTCAGAAAGGGCGCGAAGCTTTCTGTCGGCACTGGCGTCAGGAAGTTCGGCGGGGTCAAGATCGACGTATGGGCCCCCGAGAATTCCGTCGACCAGTCGAAGGTTCGCCAGACGACGCCCCATCGCGACCTTGTGTGGGATCCGATTCTGTCGCGCACCCGCTTCAAGACCGGGCCCGAATACATGCACTGGACGATTCCGTGCAGGAGCTGGCTCTACGCGTATGTCTTGTGCGCCGACATACCCATGGAAGGGCGCGAGCCGATTCTCGGGACGCAGCTCGCCAAGCTGGGCCACGGCTGCACGCGCGGCAACATCGACATCGTGAAGCAGCCGCTTGACGAGTCCGCCCCCAACGTGAAGAGCGTCGGCAAGCTTGAGTATTCCGGCGCCGACGGCAAACGCGTCAGCACGCCGCTCTACCTCGTCCGGCTCCAGCTCAGCCCCAACAAGCTCGGATCCCGTTTCATGGGCAAGTTCTCGCTCGACTTCGACTTCGTCGGCGACGGAAGCTGGAACTGGTGCAAGAAGACGTCGGTCCAGATATTCGGCGCGACGCTTATGGAGGCGCCGTTCTCCTACAAGATAGACAATCCTGTCCGCGGCAACATCTTCCAACAGGGCAAGGACGAGCAGAAATGCTCCGTCGAGATCACCGCCGAGCGCGACGGTGCGAAGGGAAGCGTAGAAGTCGAGATTACCGATCCCTACTTCAAGACGCTCAAGCGTGGGTCCAAGGACTTCGCTTTCAAGAAGCGCGGCGAGAAGCTTTCGGTTCCAGTGAATCTCATGAAGTACGACGTCGGCTGGTACGGGCTTTTCTACAAGTTCAGGGACGAGGCCGGCAGGGTCATCGCCGAACACGAAGCCGCCTTCACTGTTCTTGCGCCGGACGACCGCGAGGCTGGGTACGAGTCGCCGTACGCATGCTGGCCGCTATCGAAGGGATACCACGGCTCCAACCCGAATCCAAAGGAGCAGCTCGACGTGATGCTGAAGGCTGGCTACCGCAAGAGCTGGTTCCCGCCGGTCGAAAGCGAGGAGGAGGGCAGGCCATGGAAGGTTACGATGAGCTCGGCGTACCAGCAGGGGCCCTACAACCCGGGCTCGCCGACAAAGACGTACGCCGACCTCGTCAGGAAGCTCGACAGGGGCGTGGAAGGCTACCGCAAGGCGTTCGAGAAGTTCCCGCACTGCGGCGTGATCCAACTTCTCCACGAGCAGGGCGGCCGCGATCTGGCGCGCGAGGTCGCCGGCGACAGGAAGCCGGTCCGCGGGAAGTACAGGGGCTGGGACTTCGACACGCCGGGGCTCTCCGACAAGGAGCGCGGGGACTGGGAGGTGTTCTTCTGCACCGAGTTCTGCAAGCGCATGCGCAGCGAGTTCCCCGACAAGCGCATCATGATCGGCAACGGCTCGTCCTCGTCTGAGAAGATCGCCTCGCTCGTCAGCCGCGGATTCGACCTTTCGCTCGTCCACCAGCTTGGCATAGAGTCCAAGGGCTTCACCACCATGCCCGAGCTGAACGCCAACCGCGAGGCGCCGGGCATGCTCTGGGCGCTGCGCGAGACGGGGCGCGTATTCGGCTACACGAACTTCACGCTGAACGCCTGCAACGAATTCGTCTTCCGCCCCGAGCGCACGGTCGGGCGCGACTGGCCGAAGTCGAAGATAATGCAGATCACGGACTTCACCCTGCGCGACTACCTTATCTGCCTCATCTGGGGATGCGACATCATCTCGACGGGCCACCTCGAAGACTGCAACGACGCATACTACGACACCAACTGGGGCGCCGGCGGGCAATGCAAGTTCTATCCGTTCTCCTACCCGAAGCGCATGTTCACCGGCATCGCCGTCCTGACGCGCATCCTTGACTGCCCCGAGTTCCTGCGGATGGTCGACTCGGGCGAAAACTCCTCGTACATAGCCGAGTTCCGCCGCAACCGCAAAGTCAAGGACTATGCCTACGCGCTCTGGACGCCTCTCTTTGGCGCGACTGCGAAGATCAAGTTCCCCGAGGGCGCAAATGTCGCGGTCTACGACGTATGGGGACGCAGGCATCCGTTCCCCGCGAACGGAGAAGTTGATATGGGGTCCACTCCCGGCTACATCGTGTCCTCCGCAAAGATGGAGAGCGCGAGAATCGTCCGCCATTTCCAGGAGGGGCTTGCGGGCAGGAAGTACGAGAAGCTGTTCGACTGCACGACAAAGAACTCGCGCATCTCGCGCGGTGCGCGCCCGGCGAATCTGGGCGTTGCCCGCGAAGCGCCGATGTTCCGCGGCAAGTTCGACCTCTTTGGCGAGAACGATGCCGCTGTCGGCGGAGAGGTTCTCGTCGCGAGGCTCGACCCGACTGTGATCGACGAACGCTACGGCCATGCCGGAGGCGGAAGCGACGGCTTCGGCCCTGGGACGGGAGGCTCCGGCGGAGGCGCGGGCGGTCCGGGACTTGTCGGGCAGACGAAGGGCGCGGCCAAGTCGTTCCGGCCGGGCGGCCCTGGGCGAGAGTGCGACATCACCGGCGAAAAACTCGTCTACGCGAAGGGTGGACATGGCGGCGACTGCCAGGATCGCGGGTATCCCTCCGCAGACGGCGCAGACGGGCGCGACGGATTCGGCGATGGCGGCGGGGCGGGCCATTCCCCGAATGGCTCGGGCGGTTCAGGAGGAGACGGCATCATCGTCATTAAGTCCGACGGAAAGGTCCACACGTTCTCGCCCGGCGAGAAGGTGCGCGTCGCGGTGCGAAGCGCAGGCACGGCGGAGTTCCTCGTGGTCGCAGGCGGCGGAGGTGGCGGTGCGGCGGCTCCCAACTACGGAGCCGGCGGAGGAGGTGCCGGAGGCATGGATTATCGCCGCGTGAGCGTCAAGGGCGGGGATGTGTTCACCGGAAGCGTCGGACGCGGCGGCTCGGGCGGGGTCCAGGGCAAGGCAAGGCCAAAGTCCGGAGAGGACTCGGCTCTACTCTGCAACGGCCGCGAGATTTCGCACATGCGCGGCGGAGGCGCAGAAGACGAGCTCGGCGGCTCCGGCGGAGGCCTTTTCGCCAACAAGCATTCGCCCGCGCCCGGCGGGGCCGTGCCGGACATCGCGTGGGAATACGGCGGGATCGAGTTCGATAAGTCCGTTCCGATGATAACCTACAGGCCGAACACGCGCATCGCCGTTAGGATGCACGGCAACTCGTCCTTCTCTCGCCTTGCGCTCACGCTGGAGGACGACAAGGGCAAGGTTTATCCCGCGTCGTTCGACATATACCGCGACATCCAGTGCTTCCACGGGTGGCACACGCTCGAGGCGAAGATACCCAAGGACCTTCGCAGGGAAGGCGCAAGGTTCAGGGTCAAGAGCGTCTGGTTCGGGGCGGCCCGCAAGCAGATAAACCCGAAGGAGATGGTGAAGCTCGAAGGCGACTTCAAGCTAAAGGACGTAAGCCTCGTGACCGTTCCAGAAAGCGGGCCGACGGCGTCTGAGGAGTCCAGGCACGCGGCCGCCACGATGAAGACGGTGGACGACAAGGATCTCTGATCTAAGAAGACGGAAACATGAAAAAGACAGCGCTATCAATCATCTGCGTCGTGCTCTGCGTGCCCTGCGCGTTCAGCGCGGATGCGGAGTGCGCGAATCCCGTTCCGCGGCAGCGCGTAAAGGCCGGGCTCTACTGCGGCAAGGGCAGCAGGGGCAAGAACGTCGTCTACTGGGCAAAGATGCTCTCCGACTCGCCAGACGTCGACGTCACGTTCCTCGACGGGCAGGACGTGAGGGACGGTCGGCTCGAGGGGCTGGACATTCTCGTCATGCCCGGCGGGACGGGCTTCGGACAGTATGAATCCATGCGGGAGGAGGGGGCGGCGAAGGTGCGCGAGTACCTTCGCGCCGGAGGCAGGTACTTCGGGACGTGCGCCGGACTTGCGGTGCTGATGAACGAGGAGAAGCGCATCGCGATTCTGCCGTTGAAGCGCATCAACGGACACTATATGCGCGGAGGCGGCGACCTTCGCGTGAAGTTCTCGGAGAAGTGGGTCAGGGAGCTGTCCCTAACCAACGACGTGTATTCGATCCAGTTCCACCACGGCCCCGTGCCTGTTCCGGGGAAGCCGATCGACGGCGTGAAGCTCGAGAACGTCGGCATCTCGATGAACGCAGTCGACCAGTACGGCAAGATGAACACATGGCGCCGGGACTCTATGATCGGCACTGCGGCGTTTGTCCATGCGACCGTCGGCAAGGGAGAGGTGATCGCGTGCAACTGCCATCCGGAGGGGCGTCCGGAGACGCGCGACATCGTGTCGGGCGTGTTCCGGCGGCTGACGGGCAGAAGTATCGCCATTCCGGTCTTCAGGCATTTCCCGAGCGAATACAAGTTCAAGGCCACCGGCCGCGACTCGGTCCAAGTCGGATCGTAGCCATGT
>JAZSLQ010000116.1:0-2519 GCA_045535455.1 Kiritimatiellia bacterium
CGCCGGTCCCGCCCCTGCTGCCGCGACAGCAGGTCGCCGTGCGGGGCTTCTCGGCGGCGTCAGGTATCCTTCGGCGGATGGAGAGCAGCCAAGGATGGGTATGATGGGGGCGTCTCTCAGAGAACGCCGCGCGGCGAGAGAGCAGGCGCGTCAGGAGGAGCTTGCAAAGGAAAAGGAGCTTGAGGCAAAGCGCCAGGCAGAGGCAGCCGAGAAAGAGAAGGAGCGCGAAGCCCAGCGCCAGGCCGAAAAGGAAGAGCAGCGTCGTGAACTCCAGCTTCTCAAGGATGAGCTGAGGGCTCAGCGCGAAGCCGTCGAGCGCGCACGTGCCGAGCGCGAGGCCGCTCGCAGTAACGAAAATGCAGAAGACGAAAATTGAGCAATTCTACGCCGAGCTCCGCTCGACGGGATCGTATTCCACTCCTCCGGAGCGGCGCCGCGCGAAGCGCGTCCATCCGTCCGCCTGGAACACTTTCCGCTATACTCTTGGCGTCACGAAAGTGTTTCCCTACTGTGCGGTGACCGAGCCATTTGGCCTTCTTACAACGGAGAAATGGGCTGGTGCATGCTTCTCTTCCGTCACGACTGCCGAGAAGCTCGGGCTTAGCGTGAACATAGAGGGTTTTGAAGCCCGCCAGTCGTACGACGGCCCAGTGGTCTATCTCTGCAACCACATGGCGACGACCGAGACGATCCTCCTCATGCCGGTGCTTCTCGCCTTCGGACCGTTCAGCTATGTCGCCAAGGCGTCGCTTGCGCACTTGCCGTTTCTCGAGAAGGCGGCCGAGCACATGCGAATGGTTCCTGTCGGGCGCAAGTCGCCGCGGGAGGACCTTATGACCGTCCTCAGCGTCGGCAATGAGCGCATCAAGGGCGGCGACAGTTTTCTCATCTTCCCTCAGGGAACGCGCCAGGTGGTGTTTAGCCGCAAGGTCTATTCTTCGATCGGCGCAAAGCTTGCCGAGAAAGCGGGCTGTCCAGTCGTCCCGATCGTCGTCGACACTCGTTGCCAGCTGACGCGCGAGAAGGGTATTCTCCGCAAGGTCTTCAAGGACTTCGGTCCCTTCAACCCGACGCACGACATTCGCGTCGCCTGCGGCCCCGTCATTCCCAACGCGAAGTCTCGAGTAATGCACGAGGCCGCGTTCGACTGGATGGCGTCCAAGCTCGACGAATGGGGTCTCCCGACCGAGCGCTGATATCCGCCGCCGACGGGTGACCGACGGTGGATATTTTGGTATAATAATCTCTATGAAAAAGATTCTTTTCCTGGCCATGGCGGCCATTGCGGTGGCTGCATTTGCAGACAGGCCTAAATACGTGTTTCTCTTCATCGGCGACGGAATGTCCGTTCCGCAGCGGATGACGGCCGAGGAGTTCTCTCGCAAGAGCGGCGCCGGTCCCCTTGCGATGAACGATATGCCGTTCAGCGCGATGACGCGCACCTGCTCTTCAGATTCGCTTGTCACGGACTCGGCTGCTGCGGCGACCGCCATCGCCTGTGGCGTCAAGACGAAGAACCACTACGCCGGCGTCGATTCCGAGGGTAAGCTGCTGTTCTCTTCCGCAGCTGCCGCAAAGAAGGCGGGAGTCAAGGTCGGCATGGTGACGACCGTCACGATCACTCACGCGACGCCGGCTGGCTTCTACGCCCACCGTAAAAACCGTGGCGACACCTACGGCATCTCCCTCGATCTCGCTGACTCCGGCTTTGACTTCTTCGCTGGCGGCGGGCTTGACGTCAATCCGAAGAACATGCTGAAGCACAAGCAATATGCGGAGTGTGGCGACGTTTGCGAGTACATCCGCTCCAAGGGGTACAAGATCGTCGAGACTAAGGACCAGTTCCTTGCGCTCAAGCCCGACGACGGCAAGGTGCTCGCAACGTTTGCGAACGGCTCCCTTGACGCTGCCATCGATGCCGACGGCTCGCAGCCGACGCTTGCCGAGATGGTCGAAAAGGCCATTGAGATGCTTGATGGGGACAACGGTTTCTTCATCATGGCCGAGGGCGGCAAGATCGACTGGTCCGGCCACGGCAACGACTCCGCGACGAACCTGCGAGACGTCCTTGAGCTCGACGAGGCCGTCAAGACGGCGATTGCGTTTCAGGAGAAGCATCCCGACGACACGCTTGTCGTCGTTACCGGCGACCACGAGACAGGCGGCATGTCGATGGGCTTTGCGGGGACTGGCTACGCGCTCTACCTGGACCGCCTTGCGAACCAGACGATGTCCGTCGCCAAGTTCGGCGACAAGGTCACTTCCGCATTCAAGACCAATCCCAATCTCTCGTTCGACGACGTCAAGCCGATCATTTCCGAGGCGTTTGGCTTCAAGTTCGAGGGCGACGCGAAGAAAGACAAGATGGTCCTTTCTGCGGAGGAGGTCAAGGGCATAGTCAAGGCGTTCGAGCACGATATCGAGTTCTATAGGGCGAAGGTCGAGGAGAACTCGAAGTACGATGGCGAAAAGCGCTATCTCCTCGGCGGCGAGTGCCGGCTCGTGATGTCGCACAAGTG
>JAZSLQ010000002.1:0-11121 GCA_045535455.1 Kiritimatiellia bacterium
ACCGCTTGGCCTCCGACTTTCTTCCTCCTCTTCGTCGATGTCTTCGTCGTCCTCGTCATCGTCGTCTTCGTCATCGAATTCGTCGGGCGTGTCGTCGATAAAGAAGTCGTCTTCATCGGATGCGGCCGTGGCAGCCGCCGGCAAGATGCCGGCTTTCCCAGTCAAATCCTCCATCTCGTCATCAGTGACTGGGGGAGCCGCATCGGCGTCGGTGACTGGGGGAGCCGGCGTCTCGCCGGCTGCCTCTTTGGCTTCTTCTGCGGCCTTCTCAAGCTCAGTCTTCTTCTCGACGCGCTTGTACTGCTCGGCCTTGAGCCGAGGATTCGACCTCTGCAGCGTCGGGTCAAGCTCGTTGAGCTGCTGGAGGTTTGCAAGCCCGAAGTGGTCGAGGAAGATCTGGGTAGTGCCGTAGAGGAAAGGATGCCCGGGAAGCTCCGAACGACCGACAAGCCGTATGAGCTGAAGATCCATCAGCGTCTTTATGTTCGCGGAAACGTCGACGCCGCGAATGTCCTCGATCTCGCTCTTCGCGATCGGCTGGCGGTAGGCGATGATCGCCAGCGTCTCTAAGGACGCGCGCCCAAGGCGGCTTGGTCTATCGAGCTTTAGCATCGCGCGGACATACCTGCCGCAGCTCGGCTCGGTCTGGAGACGATAGGTTCCGCCGGTGCATACGAGCCGGAAGCCGCAACCGGCGACTTCAAGCGCCTTGCCAAGGCCCTTTATGGCCTCGTCGATCTCACGCGAAGTGCATGTCTTGTAGACGTCCATCACCTCGGCGTTCTCGCCCTCCTCGGGCTCCACGGCGCGGACTGCGTCGCGCAGCTCCGTGGCGGTAAGAGGGTCCTGGCTTGCGAAGAGAAGCGAGCCCACTATCTCCTGCAAACTTCGCGGAAGCGGAATCTTAACCTGGTCACTCATAGTCGTCAGGCCTTTCAAGCGGTTTGTCGTCCGGCTCCTCTTTCGACGGGAGGATCGTGATTTCATGGAACGCGGCGTTCTGGTAGACGATGACGCGGTGCTGGCGCA
Source organism: Kiritimatiellia bacterium (assembly GCA_045535455.1). Lineage (GTDB taxonomy): Bacteria > Verrucomicrobiota > Kiritimatiellia > RFP12 > UBA1067 > UBA1067. The sequence continues at coordinate 1,030 of JAZSLQ010000002.1, forward strand.
AGAGCTCCAGAAGCGCGAGAAATGTGACTATCACTTCGCCCTTCGGCGCGTCCTCGCGGAAGAGCGTAACGAACGACACTTGCCCTTCCTTGCGCGCACGCTCTAAAACGTAGTCCATCTTCTCCGGCACCGAAAAGCGTATGCCCTTCAGTTCCTCGTGCGGGATCTCGTTCGCCCTCGCAAGCACTTCCTGGAACGCCGTGAGGAGGTCGTTGAGGTCGAGGTTCGCAAGGGCCCCGCGCGCGTCGGCGGCAGTCTTCTCGAACTTTGGGCGGCCGCCGCCATAGTCGAAGCTGTCGGACTGCAGCGCTTCCATCGTCTCGAGGCGGATCGCCGCGTCCTTGAACTTCTTGTACTCGATGAGCTGTCGCACAAGATCGAGGCGCGGGTCAACCCACTCTTCGTTGCCGTCCTCGTTAACGGTGCGCCTGTCGACGGGCAGAAGCATGCGCGACTTGATCACCATCAGCGTCGCGGCCATGACGATGAACTCGCCCGCGATGTCGAGGTTCATCTCGCGGGCCTCGTTGATGAACTTCATGTACTCCGCGGTGATGTGCTCGATCGGGATGTCGTAGATGTCGAGCTCCTCGCGGCGGATCAGGTATAGCAGCAGGTCAAGGGGCCCCTCGAACACGTCGAGGTTCACCTTGTATTCGTCTGCGAATAGCTGCTCCTGCGCCATAGAAGGTAATTATACCAAAATTGCGGCGAATGCGTCAGAGGGGCGAACTGCGATTCTTTTTTAACGCAGAGACGCAAAGACGCAGAGTAGCAGAGATTTTCGTGGTGTATTTTTAGCCGTGTAGAACGTGTAGATCGTGTAGAATCATGGAGACGCACCATCTTTCTGCATCATGCGCCCGCATATCCGAGCAACGGGGAACCAACAGACCCAAACACAAGACTATTAACAAGTGTTTCATTCGCTACGCCGGTATTATACCATTTCACGCGGCGGATTTGCCGCGAGTGGCAGGGCGTGGAGTCACCCACCGCTTCGCGACTCGCCTACGGGGATATGCGATGCCGCACCCGTTTCAGCGTCCGCTCGGGAACAGCCACACCTATATTTATCGGAGAATCCAATGCAAGAGATCAGCTGCACATGTCAGTCATTTTGAGAAACTACTGTGTAGAGCACAATTCCAAAAACAAAATTTTCAACAGCATTCGCAATGTAATACCATTTGAACCTAATCTGCCTCAGAAGCTCCTCGTTTGAAATTAAATTGATCAGCAGATTGGGCGCAAAGACATTTAAACACCCCCACGCAACAAACACTATACACGCCACACCACATGCAAGCATGCCAATCCTTTGCCACTCCTCACACCTTGACATAAAGCGTACTGCAATGGCAATCTCGACAAAACCTACAAATGCTCCAGACAAAAGCATAAGCATCGGTATCATGTTCTCAGACATAACCTTCATCCTTTCACATAGAATCACATTGTTAGAATTAACCTACTAAATTCCTCAGAAAACCTTCAAGTCCGGTGGCATATCCACCCCAAGAATATCAAACAGCATATCGCAATCTGTTGGGGAGAGATTAGTCGTAGATTGTGCCAGCATCAATTCCTCTCGCCAATCTGGGGAAATCCGGAGATACTTGCGAGCATAAAAATCAAACTTTATATAGGCGAGAAAGTAATGAAATACCCCACGGTCTTCCACCATCAATGCAGCATTGACATATTCAATCGCCTTTTTGATGTTAGCCATAGGAGTAAGAAACGCCTTTTTCCCCTTAAGCAGAGATACTGCCGCATAGAAAGATGCTTCTGGGTTGTCGAAATTTTCTTCTATCGCTTCCTCAAACCTTTGTAATGCCTTGTCGTAGAGCTTGAGTTTGAGATAGCACCCACCTAGCGTAAACTTGATGTTACCACTAAGTTCCGGCGTGTTACCCTCGCGCAAGTCCTTATCAAGATCTCGCGAAACTTGATTCAGCGTTGGCAAATCCTGCGCATAAACGCTATTAAAACTGGTGATGACAACAGGCTTCTTACAATAAGGACATTTCAGCATGGATGTGGAAAGATCCGCATCACAGTTGCTGCATTTCATGTCTACAATTTGCACAGCCATTTTCTTGTTCCTTTCTGTTTCTTGTTTAATGACAAAGTGCTATGATTCTTTCTCGTTCTTTTATCAGTGCGATGGCTTCGTGAACAATGCCATCTAAATCACTGCTACCAGAACGTATCTGAGACTCAAGCCGTCCAATCAGTTCAGATATCTGCACCTCAAACCTCACCGTCTCTGATCGCGTGCAGGGCATTGCGGCATTTACGGCATCGTAGAATCTTTCAATCTTACTATAGACTTCTCTGGATTGGGTTGTATCCATAATTAACCTTAATCTGCTTGCGCAATCTTTGATAAAGAACATACCCTGTTTTATACGTTGCGTGTTGGCTTCGGTATGCGTCTCAGCATTCATCAACAGTAAGTAATGAAAAAGATAAAAGCCAATGATGAGCGCATGAACAATAGTGGGGAACGTAATTGTCGAGTTGTTTATCAGAATAAGAATCACACCGCAAAATAGGGATGCCATGAAATACCCATTCGCAACCATCATTTTGGGATATACATGTACGACACTACCACTTGATTCAAACTGACTGAATGACAATGAAGATACGCACAAAAGCAAATACGATAAATGAATTCCCACATAGGACACCCATCTAGCCGGAGTATGGTTTTCTACAACGTTGAAATACAAGACATTGAAGACTAATACAACAACAAGATATAGTGCGATTTTAGCAACTGAATTCTTCTTCATGGAATCATCCTTTCCTGTCAGCTAACCTTTGTTCCGCAATTTGGGCAGAACTTAAACCCTGCTGGGACTTCACCTCCGCAGCCTGGACACATGCTTTTCTGCGGGAGCGGCTGACCGCAATTTCCGCAGAACTTCCCGACTCCAGCGACCTCACCACAATGCGGACACTTTATCTGCGAAACAGAAGCCCCTGCAGGAGTCGGCGTCGGCGATTGTGTGGCCTTGGGAGCAAAGCGCGATGGGCCTACAGATGCTGTCGGCTGTTGTTGCGGCACGGGCTCTTGCATTGGCGAGAACATTGCTGCTGCCATGTTGCCCATTACTCCACCAGCGACCATTCCCATCCCCAATCCAGCACCTGTTGCCGCAATTCCACCTGCACCAGGATTATTAACCATATCTCTCATTAAATTACGAGCCTGAATCCGCTGCCAATTATTCCCTTGGATACCAAGACCAGCCATTTCCCCAACCGCATCACTAGACATATCCATCTGCTTGGCAGAAACGTCATTATAGGCCCTCAATATATTCTGCCAATGCTTGTTATCCTCCTTAATCTTTATAACCTCAATCCTGAAGTCCGTCAGACGAACACCCCATTTACTAAAGATACCCTCTAGATCACCAAGTAGCCGTTCAGATATCTTTCCTTTGCACCGCTGGATTTCAAGACCATTATGTATTTCTGCAACCGCATCTGTAATTTTGTCTGTTATTCCCTCTATCAATCTAGGGCCAAAAACACTTTCGTCTAACTGCTCTTGTGTCCGCTCTGTAGCACTTGTTCCTCCAAATTTCTGAATAAACTCCTTCGGTTCAACAATCTTGATCGAATAATTACCTCGCATCTGAACAGGAAGAAGAACATCATAAATCGGAGCCACTTCCGCTGGTATTGGTCTGTTCCCCCTTACAAGCGCATCATATACCGGATTATTAATGGTGAAACGAGTATCGACAGGTTCAGGCGTCCCCCATTTGAGATTTGTTATTTCGCGAGCTTTGATAAAGAAGATGCTGTACTGATAGGCATTCACACCTCCAGAAAATGCCGCACGCCACTTGTCGACGAAGGGGTAATTACTTGTTGTAAGAGAGTATTCTCCTTTCGTAAAAGAAGCCACTATGCCGCCATGGCTATCATAAAAAAGCGCCATGTCGCCCTCGCCGACAATAAGTTGGCTCCCATTCCGGAAGTCTTTCGTCGGGTGGCGCCATATAATAAATTCTTCTGTGCCATCCTCACGCGCAATCACCTGATATGCGTTGTGAAGGTTGTCTTTTATGCTTGAGAAGAGTCCCATCTCGTTTTCCTTTCTGTCTGTTGACCGTTAAAAGTCATCTTTCGTTTGCCCGTTGCGCAATCCACGCATTATAGGCTACTGCATCCCGTTGGTCCGGGCGGTTTCTGTCGTCCATACCTTCACCGTCAGATGGTGGGGTATCATCAGAGTCAACTTTTGCACCATCCTCAGATGCCTTGGCGAGAATATCCTTCAGCCCGCCACCAGACTGTTCAGGTTCTACAGACACTTCAATTGGCTCCGAATGTTCCGCGAGTATGTCTTTCAATCCACCGCTGGAAGCTTCATTGTCTTCGCCTGTTGACACTTCTGAAGCTTCAACTTCCCTATGGGCATCCGTGTAGTCAGCCGTGTGCCCTTGCGCTATCGTGTATTCGGTCATTTTGTCTGCCATCTCATTATTGGCTTCTATCTGCGAATTTGCCGACAATGTATCAGCAAGCCCCGCAACAGCATCCAACCCGCTCTCAGCTGTATTATTGCCCTGGCCAAGGTTTTCCATTACTTCTGCATTCTGCAATTCTCGCGTCATTTCAATGTCCGCTAAGTCGTTATGCCCGATTTCTTCGTGATATCCTTCTATCCTTTCTTCTGGAGGCAACCTACCCTCTTCAAGAAATTTATCAGCATCAATGACATTTTCGTTGCTTCCGGAAGCGTCAGGCGAATCTGCATTCGTGTATTCTGCTGAAACTTCAGCATCGTTGGTCGCCCATGTGTCAAGTTGTTCAGCAGATCCTTCACCAGTCGTTTCCATTACAGCTTCCGTCTCTGCCTGTTGTTCCTCGTTTGCCGTTTCCGTAATTTCAGTTTCAGCAGGTTGCGTTTCTTCAGAAGTCTCTTCGACCTCAGACAACGGCTCGTCGTTCGCCTCTTGTTCTGCCTCCTGTTCCTCGCGTTCGGCTTGCTCCACCTGTTCACGTGCTGCTTCCGTCTCGACCTGCTCTGACTCCTCCTGTTGCCGTCGGTTCTCTTCTTCAGCTTCCTGTGCCGCACACTCGGCCTCGCTTCTTTCTTTCTCAGCCTCTTCCCGCAACCGCGTGCTTTCCTCTTCTGCCTCTCGTGCGGCGCGTTCGGCCTCATCGCTGGCCTTTTCCGCTTCCTTCGCCTGCTCTGCGGCAGCATCTGCGGCCTGTTCCGAGATTTCACACGCCTGCTCCGAGGCACACTCTGCCGCATCGCTCGCATCCGACGCGGCAGCAGAAAGGCTTTGTGCCTCGGCTCCTCTCTCCTCCGCTTCTTTAATAGCCGCATCTACGGCCGCAGAATCTGTGGGATCAATATCCTTCAACCGATCCGCTGCAGCCTCGGCCTCTCTTGCGGCAGCAGCGGCATCATCTGCCTTTTCTGCGGCCTCGCCACCTGTTTCCGCCGTCGACTCTTCCTGTTGTTCCGCCTCCGCCAAGGCTTCTTCCATCCGTTCTTCTTCAGCGGTTTCTTCTGCTTCTGCGGCCTGTTCCTCCTCTGCCACAGCCTCTTGCATCTGCTCTGCGTCCGCATCCGCTTCGACCAATTGCTCATCATCCGCCAGAGCTTCCTCCGTGGACGTATCGTCCGTCGGCATTTCCTCTATCGGTTCTTCTGAAACATCTTCCTGTGGCGGTGCCTCGTCGAACGACTCGCCGCCATCTTCTGGCAACGCTTCATCCATCGAAGTGTCAGCGGCGTCGTATGATTCATCCGAGGAGCTACTGTCGTCAGATGACAAGTCGAACGAATCAGATGGCGAATCGGAAGAGGTGTCAGACGAAAAATCCATCGAACTGTCAGAAGATGAATCCGACGACGTGTCGCATGAGGTATCACTTGAGGTGTCGCAACTGTCTTCGTCACTCATTTCCCCGCCTCCTTTCCTTTGTGCTCGAGCGTGGCCCTTATCGTGCCATCCGTCAGCCTGATCGCCGTGCCGTACTTTATCTTGCGAAGAAACTGCATTCGGACGCATCCTCCCAACTTGGGAGTCATTGGCTCATCGTTCAACTCCGCCTTGATCAGCGTGGATATGCGAGAATATACGGACTTGAGTTTCCCGAAGTCAGATGTCGCAGGAATGAAATCATGCGCATATATACGCCTCGCAATCTCACGCGCTAACGCACGGCATCCAAAGTCGCATTTCCCCGAACACTCGCCAACATATGCGCATTCGGGATACGGACGGAGCATTTCTTCTTTACCATTCCAGTATGTCGTACGTTCCCTGATCGAATCGTCAGACAGCGATATGGATATATTGTTGGCCGCTCTATAGTCCTCGGTTATTACCTCTTCTGGCTCTTCAAGACGGTCGAAGAAAAGCATAGCCTCGCCGGGACGCAGACGCGCCAAGCGTTGAGTCTGAACCTCCGACATGTTGGTGCTGTCTGAAAGTATCTCCTTGTCCTCTCGTTCGACAAGACGAAACGCCAACTTGATGTTTGTGAGCGCAACGACATCCGTGCCGACTTTGCGCGGCGACTGGTCTGCAACTACAAGCCCGACGCCGTACGAGCGAATCTCGGCAAGCATACGTTTCACCAATCCCTTGGCGATTGCGCTTGGATCGGCAGCCCCCTCGCATACTTTTGAGTCTGAATCAAGCAACACATGCGCTTCTTCAAGCAAGATGACATTGCGGAGCTTGCCATCGCCGACATAGTTCCTATTGACATACGACAATATGCTCAACAAAAGTAACGCAATGATCAAGGCCTTCTGGTCGCCGTTTTCGATTGCCGCAAGCTCTATGATCGTCGGCTTTGTAAGAATGTCCTCTATAGGTACGCTGCTGTAGTTATCAAACAGGTTGACGAGGCTGTTGAGCCGCACAAGGCCCGCCCGTCCAATGTTCTTTGCATCGCCCGTATAGCCAATTGCGTCAAACGTCTGCTGGAACGCTTTGACAAAATCCTGAATGTTGAAGATCCTGCCCTTGTCATCAGTCGTGTAGGTATCGAGCCAGCGGAAGTCGGAATAGCAATTGTTCACCGCCTCTTCAAATATCTTGTCCAGAGGCGTGGACATCGTAACTGCCGCCGCAAAAGCTGTCTTAAGGACTGATTTGTAACTTTCAAGCGTCACGTTCTTTGGCGGCACAAACGGATTGAACACGAATGGCGATATGAAATTCTTTCCGGGCGTGAACACCTGAATGTCTGGGATGCTCTGCACGAGGGCGCGATACTCGTTTTTCGCCGGTTCTATGACGAGAAAAGGAATGTTGTGTTTCTTCCATAGGCGGTCAAGAAGACTCACCGAAAACGTGGTCTTGCCAGAACCCGGCGTCCCGACAACCAACATGTGCTTCGTCAGGTCTCGAAGCGAAAAACCTATTGTGTCGCCTCGTGATGAACTTTTTAATCGTCCAACTGTAATATCGCCCGCATTGATAATACCATCGGCATAAGTCTTGCCATCTTTCCCCGCCTTGTTTACGACAAGACCGGCAGAGACAAGCGGACTGCCGATAGGAAGACGGAAGAAAGTTGAAGCCTCCTCCGCCGTGATAACAAACGGCAACCGCCAGAATGACGCATACGTTCCTCTGCGCTCGGTTTGCCATATCTCAGGACGACGATCTCGCTCGATTAAGTATTCGTTCGCCGCCCATGGAAGTGAAAGCGCAAGCCCCTTGAAGTCGAAGTCATGTGGCGGGATATCGACGAACCGCCCGGCAACATTGCCATCCGATGCACCATTCAGCAAGCCATACACCCCGCTCGATACGGCACCGACAGCATCCTGCCGCCCCATCACGAGAATATTGTAGGAGAACAGCGGGGCGTTTTTCCGTGTGGAATAATATTGGTAAAGTTCCGATTCCTTTTCTGCAAGCGCAAAGGCGACGTTGCCCATGCTCTGGTCGCGCACACCCTTACTCAATGTCCCAAGCGCCGTGGACATTCGGTCTATAGTCGCCGTTTCCTGCGGAGAAAAGGATGTTGGGATCAACTGGAACGAAACAGCACAACCCGGATAATCTGTGAGTGCGTTACTGATCCGGCTCAAGTCAAGGTCGTTCACCGGAATGCGGTCAAACGAATAGCACTCCGGCATCATCTGATTCTGCAAGGGGGAAACGGTCTCATCTCTGCAAAATGCCTTGCAGGTTCCTCCCGTCACACGCCCAATTTCATTTTCAATTTCGGAAAATGGGACTTCCTTATACTCGTATTTCCCCAGAGTCAATGCGGAGCGAACGATTGCGAACAGGATAGAAAGGCCAGCATCCAATGCGCCTTTATCGGTCTGGATCAAGCGAAGAATGACAAACAAACGGATGGTGGCTCGATATGCCTGGTTAACGGCCTCGCTTGTAGTCCAAAGGATCTCAATACTCGCATCACTGACATCGGCATTCTTGCATCCTTGGAATATCTGCCCAAGAAGGTTTTCGGCATCACGTCTGTACGCCGCAACATAAGCAGATCCCGTCTTGTCAGTATCATCGCCTCCACCCCCGATGATTGAAACATCAGGGATGGAGACGATTTCAAGCGACAGCGCACCAGCGAACTGGCCGTCTGACAGTTCTATGCTCGAAATGCGCATGTCTAATTCTCCAAGTTAGGACATCTTCTTTTGCTTCAGAAGACTACGCATTGCGCGCACAGCCTCTTCTGCGCTTTCGGATGTGTCGCATGCATCGGCAATAACTTCTCCGCCTGTGTTGCGGAGGATAAACTGGGTCTCGGTGTACTTCTCCGTCTTACTTTCTCTACCTGTCTTGGGATCAATTAGCGGGCGTTCACTCGTATCAGTTTTGACACTGACTACATCTTTATAAAATACTTCGTCCGTGGTCTCTTTCTTGGAATCCGAGACAAGCGAGACGTATTTCACATAATGATATATCTGATCCTCGGTAAAGAACCATGCCGTCAAAACACATTCTGGAGACCGCCAATACCCATCTTTTCCCCGTTTGTCACACAGTTTCTGATTGGCCCTATCCTTAAGAACACTGCCACCAAACGAATAGCTCTTGAGGAAAAGTGGGGGTGCAATCTTGACTTCATCTTCGTCAAGACCGAGCTTATTCAACGCCTGCTCTTTCAGACTCTCCATCAGAGTGTTTAGCTGAGCATCAATCTCGGCATCACTTGGCGTACCACCATAGATTAACCATAGTACAAAAGCCAACAACAATACTCCAATAATCGCAAGCGGAGGCTTTACCGCAAATAAAACAGCCGTTACCCCTATTAAGAATAGCCACCCTTTCGGTGGTAGCCGCAGGGCTTTGAAATACTTGGCATTCCTCTTGTAGTCCATTTCTTTTTTCCTTTGTTTGTTTCTGCACCTTACTTTGAAAGGCGAGCCACCAAAGGCGCAGAAAAAAATAGTGGCGTGCCTTACATTCTCACGTCTCAAGAAAGGCATCGCCAAACGCCCGAACTAAAACATGATGAGAAGACACGCCACGTGGAATGCTCCACGCAGCGCAACCTTCGTATTCCGCTTTAGTTCTTGAAATTGGCGATTTCTTCTTGAAGCGTCATACGCTGTTGCGTACGTCGGCGGATGTTGCCACCCGCCCTTGGCGGACTTCGCGTCTTGCGTGCCGCCGGTCCCGGGCCGTCGAGTACCCGGGAGTATGGAAAAGATCAATGTCGTGCGATTCCCGCAAGACGATGAAATTATACTACATTCGTCCTTTCGCCGTCAAATAGCAAAATTAAAAAATCAAGCGCTGTGAATCTGCCGCGCCGCTGCGCTGCAAAACAGCGTCAAATAGGGTCAGGTGGGTAGAGTCAAATAGGGTCGGGTCGGATTAGAGTCGGATAGGGTCGCGTTGGATTGGGGTCGGATAGGGTCAGCGGTGGCAATGTCAATTAGGTTCGCGGTGGATTGCCGCGGACAAGGTTAAGCGAGCTGACGGAACGTCGGCGAGCGCAGATGCTGCGAAGGAAAACGCGCCTTATGGAAGGTGAGGCAAGGGACGAGGGGGCGAGCGCCGAACTGAGCGACATGCGCCGACGCGGTTCGTCGGATGCGCGGTG
>JAZSLQ010000112.1:0-12351 GCA_045535455.1 Kiritimatiellia bacterium
CTTGGCCCCCGACTTGCCTCCATGCGCATCTGCGCGCTCGCGAGGTGGTCGGAGTACTGCATGCGGTTGGTAAGCGCAACTCCGAGAAGCGCGCGCTGTTCGAGAAAATCAAACCACGCCACAGCCGTCTCGCGGCACACGGCAAGGACCTCCGACTGAAGCGCGAGTTCGGCGGCGACAACAAGTTCGGCCTGCGCGGCCGCGCGCGCATCGTAGCGCCCGAAGTCCCACAGCACGAGATCTAACGAAACGAGCGCGCTCGCACCGCCGTCCGTATGGGAAGTCAAATCGTCTCTGCGCATCCCCGCGGTGGATTCCGAATGACCGCCGGAAAGCGTCGCCGGAAGCGCGGTCCAAGGAGTGTCGCTCAGGACGGGAGCATCCGCCGCGATCAGGCGCAGAGACTGGCGGGCATCCTCGACCGCAAGCACCTTCTGCGCGATGGACGGACGGTTCGTGAGCGCAAAGTTGACGAGTTCGGCAAGAGAAGCCCCTCGCAGATCGGCAATCGATTCCTGCGGAGCTACCGCGCCGTCGTTCCCCTTCAGAGCCAGAGCGCACTGAACCTCTCTGGCGCGGTGAACGCTGGAGCACCCGCAGAAAACCGCACAAGTAGCGCACAGACCGAATAGAATCCTGTACATCATCGTTACAACCTCGCCTTTCCGGCAGAATACCTAAGCGAAGCGGCGTTGGCAAGGTTGATTAGATACACCGCCACAAGCATGGCCACCACGGCGCTCTGACCGCCAAAATTGTCGGAAACGAAAATTGCGGCCTGATTACCCGCAAGCCCAGCAAAGCCCCACGCGGACAGCACCGCTCCGTGTATTTTGGAGATATTCGTCATTCCGTAGTGATCGGCAAGGATGGCGGGAATGACCGAGAACCCCGCTCCATAGCAGGCGTTTATCACGAGAAGTGCAAGACCGATAACGGGCGGCCAGAAACTGAGCGTCATGACGCCGGCGGAAATGGAAAGTATGAAAAGGAGGATGTCGATGCGGCGCGAAAGCCTGTCGGACCACCACGCGAAGAGAAAACGGCCGCCTCCGTTCATAAGGCCGCACATCGCGATAACGGCAGTGACAACACCCTCGGAATAGCCGACAAGAGGCGACTTCATCATCTGCTTAGCAAGGGGAATGAGACAAAGCCCGGCAGATATATTCAGGAACATAAACAGCCACGCGCGCACGAAGAAGGAATCGCGCGCTAACTGGGAATATCTGAACTCGAGCTCGGGTATGCCGTGGCCGAAACTCTGAACCTGAACTTTCGGTTTTTTTAGCAGCACCGCCGCGACAGCCATCGGCAGCACATAAAAAATCGCGAACGCGGTAAACGCCGATGCGACTGCGGCCGGGTTACCGCCTATGCCGAAAAAGTCGTAAAACCCGAGGAATCTGAGCGAAAAAAGCGAGTCCGGCCCGCCGAAACCGAAGCCCTTGTAGACGATGGTCGAAAGCGTCGAGCCAAGCCCGAACGATATGATAGGAAGCGCCGCCGCTATCGCCTTATGCTCGGGAAACCACAGCATCATCGTCTTAACCGGAGAAATGTAGATTATGCCGGTTCCAGTACCGACGAGAAAACCGTAGCCGAGGTAGACGAGCGCGAGCGACTTCATGCTTATTCCGGCCGCCGTTACGCATAAACCGGAAATGAATAACGTCGTGCCTACGGCCGTTGAAAGCTTTATGTTCCTTTCAACTATCTTTCCGAAAAAGGCCGCCCCCATGCCAAGAAAGAAAATGCCGAGGGAAAAGGCGAATTGGACATCCTTAAGAGACTCGCCTATAGTTTGAGCGATCTCATCGGAGAAATTGGTGAAAGCATATATCTGGCCGACCGACACAGCCAGAAGAAACGATGGAAGTACAGCACGAAAGAATCTCTTCATTTCGTGTATAATACCAAACGAAGCTCCGCCGCGCAACTCCGCTGATATAACAATACCGCCGGCGCGGCAGAACCGCGGCCGGCAGCTTTTCGTCAGGCGACCTTAAGTCCCTTTTCTTTGAGAAACGCCTTAAGCTCGGGGATGCCGATGACGTTAAAGTGGAAGACGCTCGCGGCAAGAAGGATGTTTGCGCCAGCTTCAGCAGCTTCGGCAAAATGTTCCATCGTGCCTGCGCCGCCAGATGCGACAACGTCGACTTCAGGGCGCACTGTTTCACGCATCTTCCTGATAAGCGGAAGATCGTAGCCCGTACGCACGCCGTCGGTTGATTTTGATGTGGGTAAGACGCACCCTACGCCAAAATCGTTGACTATCTTTGCCCATTCAATCGCGTCTTTGCCGGTTGCAGTGTTGCCGCCGTCGATGTAAACCTCGTAGCCAGAAGGCATAGCGGGGTTTTGCATTACGTCAATAGCGACAGTAACCGTTTTAGGCCCAAACTCTTTGACCATCTCGCGGATCATCATTGGCGTACGGAAGACTGCCGATGATGTGGAGAACTTATTTGCACCAGCGTTGAGCACTTCTTCGGCCGCACGGACCGAAGAGATGCCGCCACCCATCGTAAAGGGAACTGTTACTACATCGGCTACGCGACGCGCCACGTCGAGAAGCGTTGAGCGGCTCTCGATCGTGGCGGTAATGTCGAGCATGGCTATTTCATCTGCGCCAGCCTTGCAGTATGCTTGACAACATTCAACCGGATCGCCGGCGTCTTTGATGTCGACAAACCTCACGCCTTTGACGACACGCCCTGCAATCATATCCATGCAGGGCATTATGACGAGCGGTTTACCCATAAATCAACCCTCCGTTCAGCCGTTGGCCTTCTCGAAGTCCTTCATGAAGGCGACGAGCGCATCAACGCCTTCCATTGGGAATGCGTTGTAGATCGAAGCGCGGATACCCCCGACGCTGCGGTGACCCTTGAGCGAGCTCATTCCGAGAGCCTTGGCCTCTTCGATGAACTTCTTCTCGAGCGCTTCATCGCCGTTCTTGATGCGCCAGGTGACGTTCATATTCGAACGGAACTCGGGAACGGCCGTACCGGACCAGAACTCCGAACCGTCGATGACGTCGTAGATCTTCTTCGCCTTCGCGGCGTTGAGCGCGAAGAGATTCTCCTTGCCCATCTTCTTGACCCACTTCATCGTCTCGCCGAAGATGTAGATCGCCCAGGTCGGCGGAGTGTTGAAAAGCGAATTTTCGCCGACGTAGGTGCGGTACTGAAGCATCGTCGGAATCTTGTCGTCGCCCTTCTCGGCGAGCTCCTTCTTGATCGCCACAACCGCCATGCCCGACGGGCCGAGGTTCTTCTGCGCACCGGCGTAGAACATGTCGAACTGATTGTAGTCGCGCTCGCAGCTCAGGATGTCGGAAGACATATCGCAGATGAGCGGGCCGGTGGCCTTCGGAAACTCCGCGAGCTCCGCGCCGGCAATCGTCTCGTTCGAGCAGAGGTGATAGTAGGCGGAACCATCGGCCCACTTCCACTCGTCGGCCTTGGGCATGCGGGTGGGGATATCCTTCGCGCAATCGCAAGAGACGTTGACCGTCGCGCCGCGGAGAGCCGCGACCTTCTGGCCTTCCTTGAGGGCCTTGTTGGACCAGGTGCCCTGCTTCGCGTAGTCGGCAGCGCCGCCCTTCGGGAGGAAGTTCATCGGGATCATCGCGAACTGCATCGACGCGCCGCCCTGGATAAAGCAAACGGACCAGTCGTCGCCGAGGCCGCAGAGCTCCTTGAACGTGGCGATCGCCTCCTGGTGGATGGCGTCATAGTCCTTGCCACGGTGGGACATTTCCATTACGGACATTCCGCAGCCCTTGTAGTCAACAAGATCCTTCTGCGCGTCCTGGAGGACTTCGAGCGGCAGGACAGCGGGGCCCGCCGAGAAGTTATATGCACGAGACATTTTTGTCTTTCCTTTCTGTTTAGAGTTTATCCGAACCGCCATAAGAGTTTATCAGGTAGGCGATTTCTGGATATTATACTCTTTTTACCTTGCCGAGCGCAAGCGGCCCAGTTGACGTCATATCACCATAGTGATATAATAATTGCCATGAAAATCTTCCATGGCTCACAAAGCATCATCAAGGTGCCGCAATACGGCCTCGGCAAAGTCGGCAACGACTTCGGCCTTGGGTTCTACTGCACTGAAAACGAAACTATGTCCAAGGAATGGAGCGTTCAACCAAATCGCGACGGCTTCTCAAACGCATACGACTTTGACATTGAAGGCCTCAACGTCCTTCGTTTGAACACTCCGGAATTTACGGTCTTGAATTGGATGGCAATACTCGTCACGCACCGTCAGTTCAAACTAAAGGTTCCAGTGGCTGGCGCTGCCTATCACTACCTTAAGAGCAGATTCGCAATCAATGTGGACGCGTACGACGTAATAATCGGATATCGTGCCGACGATTCCTACTTTGACTTCGCAGAAGCCTTCCTCAACAATTCGATCTCCGTGGAACAGCTTTCCGTCGCATTGCGTCTCGGCAAACTTGGCGAACAGATCGTGATCAAGTCGAAGGAAGCATTCAAACGAATGAAATTCTCTGGATTCACGGTTGCGGACCACACCGAATACTATCCTCGTCGGCAGTCTCGCAATGACGAAGCTGGCCGAGAATTCGAGAATCTTCTCGGCCACGGCGGATTCTCAGGATTGTACATGAACACCATTCTTGCCGAACGGATTGGAAACGACGATGAACGCATACCCAGAAACACTGCTCCCTGACGCACGCTCGCAATTGGCGGATGCGGCCGACTACGCCGTAATCGACATGGATTCGCCTATCGACGAGTTCTTTTCCCTCTTCGCGGCGAGCGATTTCGCGCGACGCATCGAGCGTGGAGACCGTTCTACGATACTCGGCATCTCCGGAATTGAACTTGCCCAAGGCGTTCTTGCAATTGACAATGGGAAGAAAGACTTCAAGGTCGCTCGCGAAAGCCTGCGAAGGACAAGCGCGTATTGGTCTGGATGGATACTTTCATACTACCAGTGGAAGAGCAACCGCACCTTCAAGGAGATTCTTGCGGCGCTGCCTGGAAGCGTAGTGGAGAAGATGTACAGGGTTTTTCATGAAGCACCGGACGAACGATTTGCATCAGTGGCGAACGAAATCGTAAGCGCGAAGCATTTCGAGACAAGGCTAAAGCGAATCCGCTCTGCCTATGGCTGCTCACAATCGCGACTTGCGAAAATATCGGGAGTGGGGCTACGCTCAATACAAATGTACGAGCAGCGCAGGAAAAACATAAATCGTGCCGAGGCAGAATCCGTGCTGCGGCTTTCTCGTGCGCTTGGATGCGAAATGGAGGACATATTGGAGCCATGAGGACACGAAGAGAGGAAAACGCCGAGACGTTCCGAGACACGGAACGAATGTGCAGGGACTGCCAAAGGCTCAGGGACGCAATCGCCTTTTCACGCAGTAGGCAGCGCCTCGTGCTGTCGGGGGACGAAGTCGTGCGGACGGAAGACGCAATCGGCCAGCCGTGCAATATAACGGTCTCTCCGAAGCGGACATTCGAGGCCGCCGCCGCATACGCGCGCACAATGAGGACATGCGTGCTGAACTTCGCCTCGGCGACTAATCCCGGCGGAGGGGTCGTCAAAGGGTCCAGCGCTCAAGAGGAGTCACTTTGCCGAATTTCCACGCTATACTTCAACCTGAACGTCCATGAGATGTGGGATGGATTCTATTCTCCACACCGAGCGGCGGGCGACCCCCTCCACAACGACGACATCATATACACGCCGCGCGTTGTCGTGTTCAAGAGCGACACCGACTACCCCGCCCTGCTCGCAGAACGCGACTGGTACGAAGTCGATGTCATATCCTGCGCCGCACCAAACCTTCGCGAAAAGCCAAGCAACGGGATGAACTCTGGCGACGGCGACCGTCGCGCCCAAATCTCCCCAGGTGAACTGCATAGACTACACGAGCGAAGACTTGCGCGCATTCTCGATGTCGCGTCTGCAAACGGCGCGGAGGCAATAGTTCTTGGCGCGTTCGGATGCGGGGCCTTCCGCAACGACCCGTTTGTAGTCTCTGCCGCAGCGGCCGCCGTAGTCCCACACTATCGTCAACTGTTCAAAGCGATTGAGTTTGCTGTATATTGCCGCCCCGACGACACGCGCAACTACACCGCATTCAGGGACAGCATGAGACTTATCTCAAGTGCCAATATGGTATAATACTCGTCAATGCTTGCCAAACTCCATGCCCGGCTCGGCGACTTCTGGTGGTATTCGCTGATGCTCTTCTTCGCCTGCCGCGCAGTTTAGGCCGACCGCTTCTTTGCAAGAAATGGATAGAAAAACCACCTTAGGTAGCTCGGCAACCACTTCCATAGCTTGAAGTTCGACTTGCCGGCCACACGATCGCGCCATGTCGTTGGCACTTCCACTATGCAACGGCCCATAACGTATGCCTTAACAACAAGTTCGATGCCGAGCTCAAAACCACCC
The DNA here is from genome assembly GCA_045535455.1 of Kiritimatiellia bacterium. Lineage (GTDB taxonomy): Bacteria > Verrucomicrobiota > Kiritimatiellia > RFP12 > UBA1067 > UBA1067. The sequence continues at coordinate 6,448 of JAZSLQ010000112.1, forward strand.
GTAGACTCAATTTTGACATCGCGCAAATAACTCTTCCGGTAGAGCTTGAAACTATTGGTTGGGTCGTGCGTAGGTACGCGAGCAAACCAATGGAGGAGCAGCCCAGCAGTGTGTGAAAGAAAGCCCTTGAATTTCGGTCCACCAAGCTGCTTCCCGCCTTTCATGTAACGCGAAGCACATACAATATCGGCCTTCTCCCTCTCTGCCGCGGCCACCATGTCGTTAATGACCTCCGGCGGATCGCAAAGGTCTGCCATCGTCACAACGACAAGCTCCCCCTTCGCGTCCTCAAGCCCAGTCTTTATTGCATTCAGCGCTCCTCGACCGTACTTGTTCTTTACAAGCCGGAAAGGGACACGCGTTTTACCATCGAGTTCACGGGCCGGTGCAAGGGTCGAGTCCTCATCGCTGTCGTAAACGAGCCAAGTCTCGGCGTCAACAGTGGTCTTGGCGTCAAGCTCCGCCAACGTTGTCTTGATGTTGTCCCCTTCGTTGTATACAGGGACTACTATAGTGACACTAGCGCTCAAATTCCGCCAATCCTGATCTGCTCCTCAATCCAAGGAATTACCTCGTCGAGAATCTGATCCAACGAAGTGTCTGCCTTGAAGCCAAGCAGCCGCTCGGCCTTCTCAACGCAAGGAACACGCTTCTGTACGTCGTACTTGAAAGGCTCGTCACTCGTGTAAGCAAACTTCTTCGCCCCATTGTGATAGCGATTCCAGATATTCTCGGCCAGCTCCAACACAGTTGTCGAGACAGGCGTCGAGAGATTGAAGTCCTCGTTTACGGCCTCGGGCTTTTCGATGCACATACGAATGCCACGCGCGAGATCTCCGCCATAGGTGTAATGGCGCACCTGGTTGCCTGCGCCGAGTATATGAAGAGGGTCCTGTCCCTTGTAGACCTTCTGCACGAGATCCGGCACAACATGGCTCATGGCGAGTTTGACGTTGCCGCTCTCGATCTCTTTGTCGCACAGTGCGCGCTTCTCGCCAGTTCCAACGCAGTTGAACGGGCGGATCACCGTGTAGGGAAGCTGATACTGCTCCCAGGCACCCTGCGCGAAGTATTCGCACGCGAGCTTCTGGAAACCATAAGTGCTCGAGGGTGGTGGGCACTTGCGAGCCTCCTTCTCGGGAGTCGGGTAGACGTCGGTGTTCTCGAAGACCATCGACGAGGAAAGCACGTTGATCTTCTTCAACTTTGCGTTCTGCTTGGCCCAAATCGCCGCGTCAAATGTCGCGGCGGCAATGCGCTCGTTCTCGGCAAGAAGATCGTATGCAAATGTGTGGAAATACGATATGCCGCCAATCATCGCCGCAGCACCGAGAACCTGGTCGCAGTCCTTGATGAGCGACTTCATAAGGTCGAGGTCTTTCACGTCGCCTCGCGTGAAGTGGTAGTTCGGATGGTTGTCGTAGCTTTTCTTCACGGGACCATATTTCGAGAAGTTGTCTATGCCGACAACTTCGTGCCCGGCCTTGAGAAGCTCTTCGACGAGATAGCCGCAAATAAATCCGGCAGAGCCTGTGACCAATATCTTCATTTTTACCTCCAACAGCCCCAGCAGTCGACGAAGGGCTTTTTGACTTTTAGTTTGCGATATGCGGAATGCGGGACACCGAGAATAACACCATCGGCATCCTTCAGAAATCTCTTGAGCGGCATCGTGCCTGGAACATACTCGTCTGTGACGAGCACCTCGGCCATCTTCATTTCGAGAAGCTTCTTCACTTTGAAGGAAAGCGACTCGCGGATATCGTCGTTGTCAGCCTTGAAAGCAAGGCCCATAATGCCGATCTTCTTGCCCTTCAGAGGCCCCATCTTCGCTTCGAGCTGCGAGACGAGAAAGTTTGGCAGTCCCTCGTTGACAAGCATTGCGGAGTGTCCAAGGAAGAACTCGTTGCTATGGAACGCAGAGAGCTGCATCGTATCCTTGAAGAGGCATGGACCAGCAGCAAGTCCCGCACGGGCGAAATGTTTGGCTCGCGGATAGTCGTCCTTCATGGCCTCGAGGATGCGATAGAAGTCGAGCCCCTGCTTCTCGACCATCATGTAAAACTGGTTTGCGATGGCGAACTCGAGGTAACGCCAGGCGTTTGTCATGAGCTTCGCAAGCTCGGCTTCCTCCGGCTTGATGCGAATGATCTTAGGCGCAATCGAGGCGAAGAGCGCTGCAGCGGCGTTCTCAGCCTTCTTGTTGACACCAGAGACAAGTTGTGGAAGGTTGAAGATTTCTTCGATGCCCTTCCCTTGCACTATGCGCTCGGGACAAAAAGCAAGATTAGCCGCGCCCAGTTTCGCCTTAAGCTTTTCCTCTACAATTCGTGTGACGCCGGGGAATATCGTCGACCTCAAGATGACAAGCTGACGCTTGCTGAGAAGCGGAAGATAGGCGTCAAGCACCCTGACGACGTCATGTATCTTCGGATTGAGATGCTCGTCGACCGGAGTTCCGGTGACGAAGACAACAACATCTTGCTTCTTTACAACTGCGGCGTCGGTCGTCGCGCGCAGGTTTTTCCCCACGTGCGCCTTCAACAATACCTCGGCACCCTCTTCCTTGAAAGGCAGACGCCCGGCGTTAATTGCCTCCACCGCCTTTGGATTGACGTCAATGAGAGTTACGATCTTCCCCTTCGACGCAAACGCAAGACCAAGTGGTATTCCCACATGTCCGCAACCTCCAATAATGCAAATCTTATTCATGCCTATCGATATTTACCTTTAGCGGTTATATTATACCAAAATCCTGCATACGAAATGCCCATCACGAGAAATTTGCTATAATTCCACCATGACACCAACTAAAAAATATCTGCAGGTTTTCTTGATAACATGTCCTATTCTCGTCTTTATGGGTTGCTGGCACTTCCTGACAGTCAACGTTCCGTATTGGGACGATTATAGTGCATTCATCCAATACTTTTCGGAACCATGGCCTGCGCGGTGGGCTCATCTTTTCGATTTCCACAACGAACACCGCATTGTCACGACTCGACTAATTGCAGACGCCATCGTCACCTTCAGCGGTGGAAGCTTCAACTTCAAGGCGATGATAGCCGTCGGCAATCTGATTCAGCTTGCTTATGCCTGTGCATGGCTATTCATGTTCCGTAAAAGCCGCTTCGGCATCATTGCGGGGCTCCCGGCCCTGTGGCTACTCACCTCATTTATTCACTACGAGAACTCCTGCTGGGCACTCTGCTCCGTCCAGAATGTGATTGTCGTTGCCCTTTCGTTGGCAGCATGCCTTCTTTTCGCAAAACGAGGACAAAGCCAAGTTGCCTTTGTGGGCGCATTGCTCTGTGGTGTTGCAGCCACTTTCTCGAGCGGCGGAGGACTTTTAGTGTGGCCAAGTCTTTTGGCCATGGAGCTTGCCGAGCCGCTTACAGAGGCGGGCAACTGGCGAAGCGGACTTGCCAACATCGCCCCTCACACCAAGGCCTCAGTAACCAGGCTCTCGCTTCTTGCGATTGTTGCCGCAGCATCGATCTGCTGTTATCTCCACGACTTCCCCGGAGGCACGACAGAGCAAGTCGCAGACACTGCAACGCGCGCCGTCAATGGAGCACTCTTTTTTGTCGCCTTTCTCGGCGGCGTCGTGCCACTCTATCCAGTAGCCCTTGCCCTCGGCATTGCACTGCTACCGTTCTTGGTTTTCATCGTGATCAGATACCCGCGAATACGCCATCCAGAGGTCTTCTGGTTTATGGCGGCGGAAATCGCGACCATGCTCTCTGCCGCGGTTTTCCGCTCCTCCGACCCACATGCCGCAGTCTCGAGTCGCTACTGCATCGTCTCCTGCTCGGTGTTAGCGTCGATCTTCTTCCTCGGGCTGGAGCAAGTGCCACTTCCCGAGAAGCTCGCCAAATGGGGCCTTGCCGTGGCGACCGCCGGCGTCGTCCTGTATACAACCACGTTTCTCGCCGTAGGGGCGCCCCTTTTCGCGCAGCGCAACGAGCTCATGCGCCGCAACATCCTCACTTGGCCAGACCATCTCGAAGGACTTCGTTCTGCCGCCCCTGAAAGTGACAGTGTATATCTACGAAAGTGTGTCGAGCGCGGCATATATGACCCTGCATCGGTTTTGAAGCCAGGCGAAGCGCGACCAGAAAAGCCCGAGCCGTGGCTCAGGTAGTTTACGCGAGGCAGAGCCCGCGAATCAAGACTTAAAACCAACAGCATGAACCAGCCACCAATAGCCCCACCGACCCAGTCCACTCCCAAAACAGGCTCTCCCAGTCCTGAGAAGCGGGCTCTGCCCCGCTTCACCCCAACCAAGCAGTCTCTGCCCCGCGTAAATTACTACCGCCGCTACCACGGCTACGACTACTCTCGGGGCGCCTCGCTCTTTATCACGATCTCGACCGAGCCTCGGCAGCCGCTTTTCGGCCGCGTCAAAAATGCCGCGGTCGAGCTAACGCCGCTGGGCAAGGCGGTCGCCGAGTCTATTGCCGCGATACCGCGCTTCAACCCCGCGATCGCCCTCTTCGAGTGGGTCGTGATGCCAGACCATGTTCACTTCAACATTCACCTCGCCGCCGGTCTCGACGACCCCCTCAAGGCGCTTGGCGCGGCGATTAGGAAATTCAAGACCTACACGACGACAGTGGCGCGCCAGCTGATAGGGCTCAACTCTATTTGGCAGCAGGGTTACCACGACTACCTGCTTCTCTCTGAGCGCTTCATCGCCTCCACGGGCCGCTATATACGCTACAACCCGTTGAAGTACGAGCTGCGATACAACCAGCCCGAGTTCCTCCACCTCCACGAGCCCGTTTCATCCCCTCGTTTCGACCCTTGCGACTACTGGAAGGCGATCGGCGAGCTCTCGCTTCTCGACCAGTCCAACAAGGTGCTTTCGCTACGCGTCTCGCGCCGCGTCACCGACATCGCCCATGTCGTCAAGAGAATGCTCGACGCGGCAAATGCCGGCTACACGGTCTTGAGCGGCTTCATAAGCCCGGGCGAAGTGGCGGTAAGAGACGCGCTTCTTGCCAAGCCCGACGCGAAGCTCATTCACATACTTCCCAACCAGATCGCCCACGACCACAAGCCCGACAGTCGCTTCCTCGAGCCGATACGCGAGCGGCGCTTTCTCGAGATTGGGCGAGGCAACGAGGACATCGAGTTCGCGCGCTCCGCCTGCCTCGACCTCAATGACGAGATAGTGAAGATCGCCCACGCGGGAGACGGCCTCTCGATCTACTGGCTACCCGACGGCCCCCACCGCCTCTCGACCCAGTCCTGAGAAGCGAGCTTCCAGTCCTGAGAAGCAGGCTCCGCCCCGCTTCACCCAATAGCAGGCCTCAGTCCTGAGAAGCAGGCTCCGCCCTGCTTCACATATATGTTATAATATTCAGTAATGCTCTCAAAACTCCATGCCCGGCTCGGCGACTTCTGGTGGTACTCGCTGATGCTCTTCTGCGCCTGCCGCGCAGCCGACTTGCTCAACGCCTTTGTCGGCCTGTGGCTCGTGCCGAAGTATGTCGACCCTTCCGAGCTCGGCGCCGTTCAGCCACTCACGCAGTTCGCCAACTTCCTCGCGATTCCCGTTGCCGCCTTCGCCAACACCTTCCGCAACGAGCTGACGCGACTCTCAATCGGCAAAGAGTATGGCAAGCTAAAAACCCTAATGCGCGGCGTTTTTGCCGCGACTGCCGTCTTCCTCTTCCTCGCCATAATCGCCGCCCGATTCCTTCTTCCCGCCTTTCTTGAGCGTATCCGCATTGTTGAGGGCTCGCTTGGCCTTGTCATAATCGCCGCGTCGTTCGTCAGCGCCGTCGCGCCAATCTACTCCAACGCGCTCCAGGCGCTCAAGAAATTCAAGGCGCAGTCTATTCTCAGCGTCGTCGGCGCACCGGCGCGCCTCATCGCGGTGGCTATCAAGTCGGGTCG
>JAZSLQ010000005.1:0-25606 GCA_045535455.1 Kiritimatiellia bacterium
TCCACAAGGCGCGTTTTTCTTCGTAGCATCTGCGCCCGCCGACGGCCCGTCAGCTCGCTTAACCTTGTCCGCGTATCCCCCGGAGCGAAGCGGACACGCCGAAGGCGAGCTCAATGCGGGGTGCAAATCCGCCGCGCCGCAATCTCCCTTCGTTTAATGAGTGGTATTTGATATAATATACGCATGAAAGGCAATGCCGAATGAGTGACAACGATATTGTAACACTAAACACGGAAGTTGAGATCAGCGACATTCGTCCGCTCATTTGCGAGTTGCGCGGACAGGCCGTTATGCTTGATCGTGATTTGGCGTCGATCTATCATGTGATGACAGGACGGTTGAACGAAGCCGTCAAAAGGAATCTTGCCCGATTTCCACCGGAGTTCATGTTCCAGTTGTCTGATTTGGAGATGAAAGAACTTATCGCAAATTGCGATAGGTTCAGGATGATGAAGCACTCGCCCTCTCGCATGTATGCATTCACAGAACAGGGTGTCGCAATGCTTTCAGCCGTCCTTAAAAGCGACATAGCTATTCGCGAGAGCATCAGGATCATGAAGGCCTTTGTGTCCATGCGACGCATTTTGGCAGCAGCAGGTCCGGCTTTGGCCTCCCTTGCTTCGCGTGTTGAGGCGAATGAAAGGCGTCAGATCGAGGATCAGTCAAAGAACGAGGCGCGATTTGATGAGATATTTGCGAAGATGAGCGCGGAGGACATCCCTTTGCAGAGCATCTTCTACCAGAACAAGTTCTGGGACGCGAAATCGCTCTTGATTAAGTTCATCCGCCGAGCAAAGAAGGAGCTGATCGTGATTGACGCCTATCCCGATGTGGCGACCTTGGACATGCTGTCGAAGCGCGGGCGCGGCGTGAAGATCGAGCTCGTGACGCATTCCAACGGCGAGTTGGAGGAATCGGACTTCGAGGCGTTCGGAGCGCAATGCGGCAAGTTCACGAAGACCATCTGCGGCATCTGCCACGACCGCTTCATCATCGTCGACCAGAAGGAAATCTTCTGGACCGGCGCATCGCTGAAGGACGCAGGCCGCCTGACCTTCGCCGCCGCGAAAATGGGCGCCGAGGTCATCCCCGGACTTCTTGAATCGATCCGCAAGGCGACGTCTGAAAGTGTTGCCTATCCAACGGACAAATCCGCCGCATCAAGAAATCGGCGTTTGGGGTGGTAAAGAAAGGTAACGCGAAATGAAAATGACATGGCGCAAACACACATTTGCTGTACAACGTAGAAATAGAAAACAACCATGAGTCCGATTCGCAAGGTCAAATTGAAATTGCTTTTACGCAAGTGGCAGTTGCGGCTTTGCGGTGTGTTGTTGTTTGTTGTCGGGCTTGCATTTCTACTTAAATATGTTCTCATAGAACCTTATGGGATATGGAGAAAGGTGTTTGCAAAGGGATGCGAGAAAATTCCCGATCTTATTAATGTTTGCAGACATGTTAAAGAATCTGTTTCAGCAATTAGTGGGATTGGCTTTTATTGTTTAGTGTTAGTAGCTATAATTGCATCTCTTTTTCTTTTGCTGTTGTTAATTGGTTTTGTAGTGCGTAAAGTCAAAGGAGGACACGGGGATACGTGTAATTGCGATAAACCTATGTCTGTTGTTTCTGATGCGCCGATTAAGACATCTGCAGAAGATGAATTCTCCAGAGGTGCTTATGTACGGATGTTGAGCACGCTTATCATGTCGTCACCAAATGAACGAGAGGCGCGTTACATCGGGATTTATGCTCCATGGGGTGACGGTAAGACATCTGTCCGGTTCCTGCTGGAAGAACGCATACGTTCAGACTATGGCGAGGATAGTGCCATCATTGTTGATTTCTCGCCGTGGCAATATCCAGAATCGGCCGACATCCGAATGTTGTTTTTTGAGCGGCTGGCTAATGCCGTGGCAAAGGCGGGCTGCGATGATGTGTCCAAGATGTCCTCGTTGGTGGCAAAGTATTTTGCCATGACGCGTATCAATCGAAGCGTCGGCCCATTGCATGATGTGATTGATTGGTTGCGGAAGCTGTTTGTGTTCGGTGTTTTCTCTGAAGAATCACTTACGGCCGACTTTCGAGGATTGTTGAGTACAATGGAGAAAAAGGTTGTGGTCGTTGTTGACGATCTAGATCGATTGTCAAAGGAAGAAACGTGCCGTGTCATCAGATTTCTTAAGGCCAATGGAGATTTGCCGAACATCACGTATCTCATTCTGGCAGACGAGGCGTATCTTGCGAATGCCGTCGCCGGTTTGGTGGCGCGTTCCGACAAGATGGCAATAGAATGTGGGCGGGAGTATTTGAAGAAGATCATCCCACTACGCTGTCCTTTGCCGCCAATTAACGGCAACAGGTTGTTGACGAACTTCAAGCAGCGACTTGCATCGCTTCTGAGTGATTATGACCTTGAAGCTGAAAATCCAAAGGAGACTTGCGATTGGTTGCTGCTACCGTATATGGATAATACGCGTGTGGCAAAACAGCTCCTTAATGCTTTCTCCATTAAACTGGCAACATACAAGCGACAGGTGGGAGGGCGTAAGTATCTGAATGTCCACATTGGAGATCTGTTGGCTCTTACCGTAATTGAGGTTTGCGAACCCGATTTGCATGCAAAGCTTTGGGATGGGTACATGGGATTATTGCATGATTCTTGGCGTTACTTTGGTTCAGACAAAGGTTTGTCGGAGCAGTGGATGGAGGATCATTTCTTTTGCCATGCGAAGGGGAAGCGCGATTTAGTAGAACGATTTTTGAGCGAGCGCTTAGGAGTTGCGCACAGTGGTGGAAGTTATAATAACGACCCGGTAACGTACAAGCTGGATAAACCTCGTGATCAAGAACTCATGCTACATTATCGGCTTGCCTCTGCGGCAAGTTTCCAGCATTATTTTCTGTTAGAAGAAGAGATTGGACGTTTGTCTCAAGACGATGTAAAAGGTTTTCTGTCAGAGGTAAATGCAGGACGAATACCTGAGGGTATCATCCGTCGGCTTGATGAATCGGGAATGCTGCCTCAACTGCTCTATGCCCTTGAGTCCGAAAAAATGTTGCCTACAAAAGCGGCTTCTGATTGCTATATAAAGACTTTAATCTATATGGCAAATCTCCCCTTGAGGAATTTAGCAATGCCGCCAGAATACCAGAATTGGTTTTTCGAACAGTCGATTTATGTTGGAATTTATAGATGCCTGCTGTTTTATTGCAGGGATATTAATATGCATGTGATGAGCGAGGAGAAAATATATGGCGCAAAGATTGAACGGATAGGGGAGCTGTTGTTGCCGTTGTTAAAAGATAGTTCCGATGTCGTACTTACATCCCATCTTATTGGACATGATAAGGAGTATCATGAAAGTGAAACTTCGGTATCGCGGTATGATGCGCTTTTCTCTCATGAAGAGTATGAAACATTGCGCAGACTCTACCTTGATAGAATAGAGAGTTTTCAACGTGAGGGACGATTGGTTGGCCATGTTGAATTCTTTGACTTGTTCCGTTGCTGGCGCATATTGCTACGAGAATATGCTGAACCTGTTTTGAATGACAAGTTCAAGGAAGCCTGCTTGTCAATGACACGCGATGTTCAGGCAATTAATCAAATGATACTGTTTTTCTGCGATGACAATAGATCGTCAAATATACATTCTCGGTTGATTGTGGCAATTCAATTGGATTCATTGACAGATGCGTTTGGCGAAAAAGGAGTCGAGTCGATTGCCTCTACATTGGAATCTGCGCAGTACCTATCGGAGTACACATATATGGCTTTAGTGTCGTTGCGTTGGGCGCTTGAACAAAAGGCGGCAAATAAGCCTTATGGCAAAGAGGAGCAGATGGGCGCGCTAAAGGGCCTGTACGAGAGCGAGAAGATCAAGGCCGAGATGGCGGCAAAAGTTATTAAGAAAGAGACCGTGAAATGAATGATCTACCGATACAGTTTAATGACGGCGGGAAATTGGCAGTCGAGCAGCAACATCATACGAAAGGTACTGATGATGAAAATACATTTATGCATTGTTGCATCAGTGGCAATTTTGATACTGCCGTTTGCAGCGAAAGGAGAGTATAAAATGCCGATGTTGAAATGGGCGGGGAAAGAGAAGGTCGTAAACCACCACAATGATGTGCCGTTCAGGGTGCTTGAACGGAAGTGGGCGTTTGGCGATGGCGCGTCCACGAATGGCGAGAACATGGTCATTCATGGTGACAATCTTGCCGCGCTCAAGGCGCTTCTGCCGCAGTATGAGGGCAAGGTCAAGTGCATTTACATTGATCCGCCGTACAACACAGGTGAGGAGGGATGGGTTTACAACGACAACGTGAACGACCCGCAGATCAAGAAATGGCTGGGCGAGGTTGTCGGCAAGGAGGGGGGGGACTTTTCGCGCCACGACAAATGGCTTTGTATGATGTATCCTCGTCTGCGGCTATTGCAGAAACTCCTGTCTGACGATGGGACGATTTTCATAAGCATAGATGATAATGAGTTCGCCCATTTGCGACTGATTTGCGATGAAATATTTGGAAGCCAGAATTTCATAACCACCTTCATTTGGGAGAAGAGGGTTAATCGAGAGAATCGTAAGGTCGTATCCTCTCGGCACGATTATTTGCTTTGTTACGCGAAGCATATAATTTCAGACCGTCGCCCGTTGAAACAATTGCCAATGACGGGGGAGGCGTTGGACCGATATCAAAATCCCGATAATGATCCAAGGGGCCCGTGGAAATCTGATCCAACAACAGCTCAAGCTGGGCATGCCACGGCAAATCAGTTTTACACGTTGAGAGTTCCATGTGGTAAGGAATGGAATCCTCCGCCCGGTAGTTGTTGGCGATTTACAGAACCAGTCATGATGAAGATGATAGAGGAAGGGCGAATTTGGTTGGGGCCAAAGGGTACCAATATGCCGCGCAAGAAAACATATCTTTATGAGAAAGAGCGTGGTCTTACTCCTGAGACGCTTTGGTTTGCAAAAGACGTTTCCACCAATGAACGCGCTAAGAATGAATTGAAATACATATTCCCAGATGACATCCCATTTACGACTCCAAAACCCCATGAGTTGATAGAGCAGATTCTTCGTGTAGCCACCGACAAGGATGGCATTGTCCTCGATTCTTTTGCTGGTTCGGGCACGACGGCGCATGCTGTCTTGAAGATGAACAAGGAGGATGGCGGAAACAGGAAGTTCATTTTGATTGAGATGATGGACTATGCCGATAAAGTGACGGCGGAGCGAGTGAAGCGCGTTATAAGTGGGTATGGCGAAGGGGACAAGGCCGTGGAAGGAACAGGCGGCGGCTTTGGCTACTACGAACTTGGCGAGCCGTTGATGATAGGCGAGAATCTTAACGAGGACTTGCCTCTTGAGAAGATTCGGGAATACGTGTGGTACATGGAGACGCGAGGGATGGGAAGTGTTGCCAATGTGGAAGTGTTGCCAATAGCCAATGCCAATTCTCAATCGGACAATGGCAACATTGGAATTGGCAACATTGGCAATATTGGCAACACTAAAAACGATCCGTATCTCTTGGGCGTTGTTGGCGGCGCGGCTTACTACTTCTGCTATGAGAAGGGATCGACGGTGAAACTAAACCGTGCACTTCTCAGGAAGCTCAAAACCAAGGCAGAGCGATATGTCGTCTATGCCGACATCTGTCTTTTGGATGATTCGGAACTTGAGAAATACAACATTACCTTTAAGAAGATTCCGCGTGACATCGCGCAGCTGTAAGGAAGGGGTGTGGTGATGGAACTTAAGAATTATCAAAAACTTGTTCTCAAAGACATTGACGCGTATCTTGACGCGCTGATGAAGACGGACGGGATTAACGCCGCATGGAAGGAGTATTGGGCAAGCAAAGGAATCGGGGCGGGATTTACCGCCTACTACGATGATCTTGCTGGTGCGCCTAACGTGTGCATAAAGGTGCCGACAGGCGGCGGCAAGACCTTTCTCGCGGCATCTTCTGTCAAGACGGTGTTCGACAAGCTGCCGACGGGAAAGACGAAGTTCGTGGTGTGGCTTGTGCCGAGCGACGCGATTCTCACGCAGACCGTCGCAAATCTGTCGAATCCGAATCATCCATATCGGCAACGGCTCAACAGGGACTTTGGCGGATGCGTCAATGTCTATACGAAGGAACAGCTTCTAAACGCCCAGAACTTCAAGCCGACGGATGTCATGGAGAACTTGAGCATAGCGATATTCTGCTATGCGTCGATTCGCGCCAATCCGAAGAGCAAGGACGACAGGAAAATCTATCAGGAAAACGGCAACCTTCTTGCCTTCGCGGAGATGTTCAACGACAGGGAACTTCTCTTGGCTGATACGCCTGATACCGCGTTGTTGCAGGTCATCCGCCAGATGAATCCTGTTGTCGTGGTGGACGAGAGCCACAATGCGAAAAGCGAATTGAGCATAGCCATGCTCAAGAACCTGAATCCGTTTTTTGTCCTTTCCATGACGGCTACGCCAACCAAGCGGAGCAACATCATCTCGTATGTGAATGCGCGGGAGTTGAAGAAGGAGAACATGGTAAAGCTGCCGGTCGTGGTGTACAACCGTCCAGACCGCACGAGCGTAATTCACGATGCCGTGAAGCTGCGCGGGGTGCTTGAGTTGAAGGCACAGGCAGAATCCGCTACTAATGGGAGCTATGTACGCCCTATCGTATTGTTTCAGGCGCAGCCCAAGACCGCCGAGGATTCGGCGACGTTCGAGAAGATCAAGGCGAAACTTGTCGCAATGGGTATAAAGGCGGAGGAGATTGCGATAAAGACCGCAGACAAGGACGACCTCAAGACGGTCGATCTCATGGCGGCAAATTGTCCGGTCCGCTACATCATAACCGTTAATGCGCTTAAGGAAGGGTGGGATTGTCCGTTTGCATACGTTCTTGCGTCACTTGCCAACAAGACATCGCAAGTAGATGTCGAGCAGATCGTAGGCCGCATTCTTCGACAGCCGCATGCCAGGAAGCATGGCGAGAAGCTTCTCAACATGTCGTATGTGCTTGCTTGCAGTGCGGATTTCCAGGCAACGGTCAAGAGCGTGGTGGAAGGCCTCAACGGGGCAGGATTCAGCGCGAATGATTATCGGGTGGCGGAAGCAAAGGACATGGAATCGGCTCCGTCGTCCGAACCAATCCAGGCGACATTGGACGAGTCCTCTGCGGTCGAATCTGGCGAGCAGCCCACCGATAATACGGACGACGATCTTTCTGATGTGCCAGACGAGAAGATAGATATTCCAAAACAAGACGATGTGGAGGCGCAGACGAAGACGGATGTCGCCATTGGCGAAATTATCAATACGGCCGAGGCGCAGGGTGACGATTACGAGCAGAAAAACAAAGAAGCCGGCGATGACGGTTTGTTTAATCTGGGAGTTCCAAACGTGAAAATACAACGCATGCAGCCAGAGTTCGCCGCTGAAGCGGCGCAGTTGGAGATTCCGCAGTTCATGGTGCAGGATGATGCCGGCATGTTCGGTGGCGACGAATTGCTGGTGCCTCTGAATGAGACTGCGTTGCTTGATGGATTCACTCTTGCGGCGAAAGATGCCGCAGTGCCATTCAATCTGGCAGTTTCAGGAGCTGTTCGCGTTGACATATCCGAAAGCGGAGATGTTACGCCAAAGTGTAAGCAGCTAACGAAACCAGAACTTGAGTATTTCTCCGCTCAACTTGCGACAAAGACCACTGACGACAGGATAAATGCTTTGCTTGACATGGCGGCGACACAACTTGACGGTAAGATAGACTTCTGCCAGAAGAAGGAGATAAAGGACTATGTTGCGCGTGTCGCGCAGCAGCTTCCCCCCGCAGAACGCGGCCAGCTGTCGCTGGAACTCCTGCCGACGTTTGTCCAGTGCGTCAGGGACAAGATAGACAAACTTGCGAAGCTGCACAAGAGAGCCGCTTTCACCGACAAGATAAACCAGAACGTCGTGGTGTGTAAGGCAAACTACAAGTTGCCGCAGACAATACAACCAATATCTGCCGTGACTTATATTGAAAAATCTTTGTACACTGGCGAATATGCTGACATGAACCCTGAGGAGCTGTCTGTTATTCAGGCAGTTGCAAGTAAAGAGAATGTGAAATGGTGGCACCGAATCAGAGACCGTAAAGGGTTCTGTATTAATGGCTTTATTAATCATTATCCTGACTTTATGGTTTATACCGATAAAGGCAATGTGGTGATGGTTGAGTATAAAGGCGCAGACAGGGACGGTAGCGATTCTCAGGCAAAGGCGGAACTTGGGCGCATCTGGGCTGACAATGCTGGGCAGAAGTACAAGTATTTCATGGTGTTCCTGAAAGATGGCGATGCTGTTCAGGGGGCTTTGAAGATCGATGCGTTTTTGAATACCATTGAGAAGTTGTAAGATGTGAGGGCTACAGGGCCAGCCAAAATTGCCGCAAGTAAATTGCTCCGTGTCGGGCGAGGCCGGGGAGGAGAAGTCGGTTGTGCTGGCGCCAGTGCGAATGATGGTATAATTTGATAGGAAGGTTGAAGATGAAGAAGATTGAAAAGCCGAGCGAATGGGCCGACTCGGATGTCTCGGCGAATGCCGTTCTGCGGACGACAGTTTTCGTAGACAGGATGAAGGTGTAGGTGAAAGTGGGGTAGTCACATGTCGCGTGCTTATGATATGATTGATGGGTCAGAGCATTCTTATCTGGGTGCAGAGTTCGGTCGTCGTTATGTCGATCCATCTACCGCGACCAACGCACGGCAAGTCGGGGAATACATCGCATCGAATGCGGCATTTCGGCAGCGGCAAGACGCTCAAGAACAAGACGCTCGCAGGACAGCAACACTTTTGGAAAAACTAGGAGAAACCGGGTGTAAGAAAATGACAGACAAGGAAAAACTTGGAAGTTTGATTGCAAAGGCAGAAGGGCTTATCAATCGGTATGTTGATGCTTCGGATCCTGATTTCTGCGCGTGGAAGGATCAGACTGAACGATTCCTTGCGAAACATTTTGGCAAGGATAGCATGGAATTAAAGAAGTTTAATGAGTTTGATTTTTCGTTGTGCTGTTTTTCGACTCGGACACCTAAGTTCAAGTGGAATGATGCTTGTGTTGAAGATCTGAAAAGAGCGAAAGCAATTTTGAAAGGGTATTTGGATGAGATGGATGAAAATGTTGTTGTGGTGCGAAGAGAATTACATAATGTGAACATGCGCAAGGTGTTTGTTGTTCACGGACATGATGAGGCCTTAAAACTGTCTGTTGCGCGACTTATGGAGAAGGTCGGTATCGAGCCGATAATTTTGAGTGAACAGCCCACTTGCGGTTCAACAATTATTGAGAAGATTGAGAAGAACAGTGATGTCGGTGCGGCGATTTGCCTTTTCACGGCAGACGATGAATGCAAGGATGGCATAAAACGAGCGCGGCAGAATGTTGTTCTTGAAACTGGTTATTTCTGGGGCAAGCTTGGCCGTGACAAAATAGTGATCTTGGCGGACAAAGGCGTTGAACTTCCATCTGATATGCAGGGCGTGGTCTACACCGATACGACGAACTGGCAATTTTACGTTTGCAAAGAACTGAAGCAGATGGGATATGACGTCGATTTGAATTGCCTAATGTAGTGAGCCAATGCATTGAGATAGATGGATGTAGTGTTTGAAAATAAAGTTGATGCTGCCATCTCGGGATTCTTGGGATGTGTAGGTGTTGTTCCGCTGGCTTTCATAGGCACATTTGAATTTGCGAATGGGTTTCGAGCTTTCAGGCAACATGAGAATGTAGATGCGATGGCATTGGCATTGTCAGGATGCCATACGGAATTGTACTGTAATAATTTATCGGGCGAGAATGCCTGTCGCTGGATGGCAATGGTATTCGTTGAACTTGGTGCGGTGATTGATGTTGTTGGTCGTTCTGGTTTAGCGGTGGATAGGACGAGAGCAGAGATGATTAGGGCATTGGGGTGTGTTAAGGATTTCGCCGACATTGGTTATTCGAATTTATTCCATTTCACAGTGCAATGCATCATTGACTTTGAGCGATATAAAAGGGTGTGGAGTCTTGGTCAGAAAGTTGATATCCCTGATGAGTTGGTGGATTTGTACGACACAGACGAAGGCTTGATTAATGTGTCTGGACTGCGAATGACTGTGGAAGCGTTTGCGGATTTGAAATCTGGATGGGCTGTAATCCCTGCATATAAGATGCTGAATTATGGTCTGACAAAGAAGTTTACGGGGCTATTAACGAGAGGGACTCCTTCGCAATGGAAGGTTTGGGTTGCACCGCAGAGAATTGTGCGCCACGAGGATGCGCCACATCACATTATAATCCAATGTGAACGCTTGTGGGGTGAACGGTTTAGCGAGAAAGCGTTTAAGCGGTTGTACAATAAGTCTTGCGGACGATTCCAATATTGTACGGATGATCCATGTGCGCGGATTTCAAGATTGCCATTATATCAGTTACAATATAAGATTGAATCAAATGACTCGGAAGGTTTGTCTTCGGCCATTATTGAAGAATTGATTGATATTGATGACACGAAAAACATTAGTCCAACTTCGTTTATTTATGGAACGGCGGATAAGCACTTTGTCTGTCATCGAATGGTACATTTGATGTATGATGTGACGAAGTCGCAATTTGTACACTTGGATTTGTCGAATCTTTATTACGATGAAAAGGCCTATCGTGTTCGGTTGGGACAGCAATTAGGTCACGACAAGCCCAAAGCAACGCGGAAGTTTAAGGTATTCAAGATTGACGGGCCGATGACGTTTGATGTTGTAACAGATTTGATTGGTGTTTCGCTTGATGGCTCGCACAATCCAGAGGTCGGAAGGCTGCTGAGAGGAGAATGACATGGCAGCTAAACTAACAAAGGCGTTTGCGGAGGGCTACGGGGGGCTACGAAAACTGCGGGGACCCCAAGAAAGCCTTATTTTTCAGTGCTTTCTTGATGTCGGCCCAGTTGACACCCTTTGTTTGGACATCCTTTGCCGGCCTTCCGCCAGGTGGTGACCTCTGAACGAGCCAACAGGCAGGGGCACCATAGTAAAATGAACTTGTCAAGCTGGTTTATTGCTTATTTTCCGAAAATTTAATGCCCCATTTTGTCGCAGTTCTGCGATTTATTGACGGTTATCCCCCATTTCCTACAAAATTGTAGGAATTTTGTAGGAAATTTGTAGGAATTCTTTTCTATACTCCTGCGCGTGACTGCGAGTGCGGTCGCCGGATTTTAGTCAAATCATAAGAGGAGGGATAAAAACTGCGGGGACAGACCCCGCGAAAGCCTGATTTTTCAGGGCTTTCCTGATGTCGGCCCAGTTGACACCCTTTGTTTGGACATCCTTTGCCGGCCTTCCGCCAAGTGGTGACCACTGAACGAGCCAACAGGCAGAGTTGCCATAGCAAAATGAACTTGTCAAGCAGGTTTATTGCTTATTTTTCGAAAATTTAATGCCCCATTTTGTCGCGGTTCTGCGATTTATTGACAGTTATCCCCCATTTCCTACAAAATTGTAGGAATTTTGTAGGAAATTTGTAGGAATTCTTTTCTATACTCCTGCGCGTGACTGCGTGTGCGGTCGTGGACGAATTATCATAAATCATTATTAAGGAGACCACTATGAAGGATTACATTGTAACGATTGATGACCTGAGAACTGAGTTAAAGAAAGATTTGCTTCCTAGCGACAAAGGGGTATATTTTGTTTTCTCTGCTCGAAAAAATGCTGACGCTAAGTATTCTATTATACGGCTTCTTTACATTGGCAGATCAAGTGATGTTAATAAGCGGATTAACGGTAAGCATCATAAGCACGAAGATATTAGCCGCGAGTGTACGAATGATGTTGGCATTCCGGTGTATTACTACGGAGAAGTGTCGCCAAATACAGATGATGATGTCATAAGGGTAGAGGCCGCTCTGATATTTCATAATCAACCTGTATTGAACCAGACCGCTGATAAAAATTTTAATCATCAAGATACTCATATACTCCTTCAAAGGAATGAGAATTCATGCAATGGCAAAATACTTCCATCGGCATTCGGTGATAAAGAGTTTATTGTGAAGAAGACATCTATCTAATGTGCGTCTCAACAGATCCCTGTGGCACAGTAAAACTGCGCGGGGCGGTTGGACAGAGGGGACAATGAGAAGATAGTTGGGAGGCTTTAGGGCATGAATGAGAAGTTCACATTTCGGCGTTGCGGCGCGTGCTGCCAGATGAAGAGCGGCACGGCGCTCCTGTCCTTTGCTCTTCTCGCTCTCTCCACCTTCGCGGGGCCGCGCCTCGTCGTTCCGCAGCTGCCGGAAGCGGTGAGGCCGATGGCTGAGGTCGAGACGAATGTAGTGTTCTCAGCAGGGGCCGCGACAGATAATAAGTGGACGCTGACGATTGAGCGCGATGCGGCGGTGAGCAACAGCGTAGAGGTCGTGTTTGGCCGTGATGCGGACGAGGACGGCGTGCTTGGGGTCGAAGAAGGGGAGCTTTGTGTCGGCTGGGACTGCGGGGAGTGGTTCTGGCGCGACAGGCGCTCAAACGCGGCATGCCGGGTCGAGGGGTCGCCCCAGCGCCTCGACGTGACGCTCTACCTCAACCGAGACCGTGAGGCGAAGTCGCTGGCGTCCTCGGTGTTCCCGTCGGTCGTGTCGCCGATGTGCTTCAACCACGACTGGAATCTTTCCCGTGTTGTTTCTCGCGGCGCGGAAACCGTTCGTGTCGAGAGCAAGGTTTCAATTGACGCGTTAAAGTTGAGGATTAGATGAGATGGTGGTGACCTTTCAGACTGTGCTGATGCGCCTTGCCCTGTGTGGGCTTGCGGCCTCGCTCGTCATTATTGCGCTTCGTTCGCGCATGGTGCGCGATGTCTTTGAGCGGATGCTTTCCGTCTGGCGGTCGCTCACGGCGCTTGGCCGCGTCGCCGTCTGCGCGTTTCTGCTTGTCGGCGTGATCTACGGCGGTGGCAAGACGAACAGCGTCAACAATCTTCCACCGCAGATGATGCCGGTGCCGCAGTTGGGGTCCGGTTTGTTGTTGACAGGATTGCCGATGAATGGTATTCTTGCAAACGTAATGAATCTCGTTCAGGCACAGGCAACTTGCGCAGAACGGAAATCCGCGAACTGGAACGTGCGCGGCGCTTGGAAGGATTCGTTCTGGCTTCCCTTCGAGGACGGCTGGGTGTTCCCCTGGGGAACGAACCACCTTTCCGGCGTTGAGGTCGTTTCCTACGGTCAGATATGGCCGACGCCATTTGACACAAACGCCGTCGTCTCTGCTGGCTTGCCGTTCGAGATCGTGCGCGGGCTCACGACGTTTGGCTACGAGTTCACACCGTCCAACTCCTACCGTTTTGTCTGGACGGATGCGGCGATCAACCGCGACACCAACAAACTCGTCTCTGCCGCGCTTGAGCTTTGCCGCAACGGCGATGTATCGGTCACGACAAACGGCGTCGCGGCGCTTTTGCCGCGCGAACTTCCATTCCCCCATGACGGCTTTGGACAGGACGATGAATGGGTGACGGCGAACTTCACAAACGCGACCGAGATTCTTGCCGTCGGCTACCCGCAGTGGGTCGACGCGCAGGTTGGCGAAGGGCTCACGAACGGGCTCTTCAAGCTTTCTGTAACCGTTGCGGATGATCCACCCGAAACGACATTCCTGACAGTCGGCGAGCTCTCCGTTGCAATCACTAACGCTGGTGAGTATGTCTTCCTGATGGAGAAGGGCGAGGAATATGGGCTTTCGTTCTTCCCTCCGAGCACGAACATAGCAGTTTTCGCGGTTGACGATGTACAGGTTTTTCGTTCCGCACCACCTCTTCGCTCCTCGTGGACCTGGGGCGACGGTATATGGTCAACCGATATAGGCGAATTCACGTGCGATTATGTTTCAGGGGCTTCATCGGCGGTCTGCTGGTGGCTGCCGTGGCTCTGCGGTTCGCCCGATGTGGCGCATATCGAGCCTTCAGACCCTCAGGTAGAGTTCTTCGCGCAGGTCGCTGACTGCGTGCATACAGAAAACGCGACCTTTGAATGGGACGTTGGCGAAGGGCTTGTCGCCGATACTCCAAACGCGCATTCCACGCTTGTGACTGCGGTTGACATCCCGAGCTGGCGCAGGGTGTCGATGTCGGTGACGGCGTTTTTCGGCTCCATCGGCAGCTTGACGTCATCGCTCGGCTTCACTGTTGGCACAAACGCCGTGCCTCAGGCGGGAGTCTCGGTGTCGGTTCCTCGCGCGATGTTCCAGAACGACGACGACGACAACTGTGACGGCATCGTTGACTATGAGGTGGTGAACTTCGGGGATGTCCTAACCAACGCCGAGGATGACGTGGTGAAAGGCGGCGTGGTGTTTCGCTCCGATGTCATTACCAACGGCACTGTCAGGATAGAATTGTCGGGCTTTCCCGGCGATGTGTATACAAACGACTGCGAGGCCGCCCTGGTTTCGGAGAGCTTCGACATCGCGATTGAAGGCGAAGTGTCTCGGACGGTAGACCTCTATTTCAATCCGCTTTCATGGGCACCATACCAGAGCCCGAGAGTCACCGCAGTCTGGATTCCGGAAGTCGGAGGACCACAGACCTCATCCGTTCCATTCTCTGTAGTGAAGCCTGTCGCGGAGACGATATGCTCGAACACGGTGGAGCATTCCGTCCTCGGAACGAACCACGTCTATACGGTCAATCCCTGCGGTGTGGCTGTCGGCGACGATGCGTATTTCAGCGTCAAGGTGTCGCCAAGTGCGTTCCCCGACTCCGACATCGTATGGACGAACCGCGACGGACACGTTTCATTCATCGACGGAAACGCCGGCCGCAATGTCCATGTGCGTGGCGTCTCGCCCGGCGATGCGGAGCTGGAGGTGATCATCGGCGGGCGGACGCGCCAGGCACCGACGTTTCAGCTTAAGGTTGTGACGCCGCAGGTGTTCAAGATCACGGCGTGGATAGTGTCAAATCAAAAGCAGGCCCCGGCTCGGCGGATAGAAGATGTGCAGGCTATGATTGCGCCTCTCAACGATGTCTATCGTCAGGTGGGCGTGTCGTTCTATCTCGATTCCGTTATGGTGACAAACATCCCTGCCGCATACAATCTCCTGTATGATGTTACGACTAATGGAGTCTGGAACTTTGGTCGGCTTGTTGACATCGGGCACGGCACAGATGGCATAGAGTGCTATTTCGTGAACGGCTTCATCATGACCGATGGGAGAAGTCCGCCATTGGCCGCGAATATGTCTAAAGGTCTTGTCATGTCGGCAATGGCAGACCACACCACGCTTGCCCACGAAATCGGGCATGCATTCGGGTTGGAAGATGTCTATGTATCCTCGGAAGAGAAGGACGGAGAAGCATTGAATGCCAAAGACGTGTCTCAGTGCGTGATATGCAGCTCAAAGGCAATGGACGACTGGAACGGAGGCTGCGACGGCAAGGGCGTCGGCGGCGCGAGATACTATCCGTCCGGCACGATAATGGGCGAGATCGTCCCACGCCTTGTCATGTACGGCATTAGTCGCAAGAACGCAGCCCGCAGAGACCTTACGTGCGGAAACATCGACGGAGCGTGGTATCAGGAAATTGGTTCGGTCAGAGTATGGTATGACGCCGGAGCCCCGGTTGGCTTCTTCAGTAACATCCAAAAGAAGGCCTCGCCAAACCATGAATAGGAGGGTTAAAATGTACAGAATGTGCGTGACCGCCTTGACAGTTGCCTCTTGCCTCGTATGGCAAATGGTAGTTGCCCAGGAACCTGAGTATTCCGATGCCGATATAAAGGAGAAGTATGCCTTCATATCATGTCTGATACACGGAGATGAGAACGGAAGCCACATCAGAAAGGCTCTTCGCATGGCCGACAACGATACCAACCGCTTCGCCCGGGTGCTCCGCGAACTGGCGGCAGAGAGTACTAACCAGACGAAGAGGGCGATACGTGACCTTGGCCTTTTCAAGACGCCCGAGAGTCTTCCGTTCCTGTATTCCTACTCAACGAACGCCGTTTATGGCGCTGAGGCGTTGAAGTCGATATTCGCAATCGAGGGGGTGACGAGTAGTTCAGTAGCGGCGACGCAGCGTTACCTTTTCATGACAAACGGTATTTCATACAAGGAGGAAGACGAAAAGTCAGATGCATGCATAGATCTCGCAAAGAAGGTTTGCTCTGATCCATCACTGATTTCATTTCGACCGGCAGTTATAGCAATGGCTTCGGATTTCCAGCGAGACGTTGAGCTTATGCCGAATGCCCTTGATATGACATTGTGTGATGCGGATGCAAGTTTCCGGTTCAGCAAAAGGCGTCTTGGTATTCTGCAACGCGCTTTTCAAAGGGTTTCGACAGACCTGGAGCCAGTCGCGGCAAGCACTTGTTACGCATTCCAGACGAACTATCTTGCCAACGCCATCAACGAGCTTGTCGCCTATCCCGAAGCCAACTTGCCGGACTGAGGGATGAGGCAGAATGCTGATCAGCCTATTTACCAATGGCGATTTCGCGACGCGCTCGAACGATGTCGAGGCGGACGGCGTGGAAGACATCTCTCACGAGGGCTCCGACGGCGCGTTGTTCTGGTCGGACGCAGCCGTCACGCAGCCGCTGTCCTCGCTCTCGGGCATTTCGCTCGCGTCGGTGACGGAGGAAAGCGGCGGAGCTTCGTACACTTTCTACATGACATCGCCCAACATCGGGAGTGGTTCATTTACGGCGTCGTTCACATTGCCGAGTCGTTTGTGCGGACGTGCTACATTGGACTTCCGGGATGAACTGAAGTCAAGGAAGATTACGAATCGTTCGTGGTTCGACGGGGACATCAACCGCCTTGCGCATCGAGGGCGTGACAAGTAATTCCGTTGGGGCCGTGACGGAGTATCTTACAACGACAAATGCATTCACGCGTAGGCAGGCCTATGATCGCGCCATTTGCTGTGCGGAATTTCTCCGTGAGGCGACAGCTGTCGATGTTCTTTCTGGTAATGGATGCGTGGGCCATTGTGATGCGGTCGATGTGATGCGGTTGGAATTGAAATAATTGTTGCCTCGCGGCGCACTTGCCGCGCCCCCTCTGGTTAATCCAAAATGGCAGTTGTCAATGCCATTTATTGCGATTTATAGAAAAATTTTCGCGCCATTTTTCGCGGCAGTTCCGCGCATTTTGTCCACTTATCCCCCATTTCCTACAAAACTGTAGGAATTTTGTAGGAAATTTGTAGGAATTGTTTTGTACAATGTCCACCATCAATGCAACAATTGGCTTTATTCTGGTTGGACAATGATGAAAACACCATACACAAAAGAATGGTCTAGCATGGTTGCCGCGATTCTAACCGTAGCAGCTGTCATGCTAGTGCATGCTGCCCTTGCCGACGATGCCGTGGGGCTCGTTCGTGTGGACGCGGGAACGAACGGGCTTGTCGAGGCAGAGATGCCGTTCTCTCCAATCGGCGATTACGGGCCCATCGGCTATGTCTCAGGAGCATTTCTCGGCGACGGAGGCGAGTTTCCCGACCAGCTCTTCCGATATGATGCATCTACTGGCGAGACGACGAACGCAGTGTGGTCCGCAAGTGCGTGGCTTGACCCGTTTACGGGGCTTCCCTCCTTCATGCAGGCATTTCCAGGCGACTCGCTGTCCCTGCTTAGGGCCGATAACGAGCCGTTCTCGTTCTATCTTTTCGGTCGCGCCAGCGGTATCGCATACAGGACAGGCGCACCTCGCTTCCGCTCGATGGCCGTTGACCCTGCGGGCGAGTTCGCCGATTTCTCCGTGTTCACTCGCGGCCTCACTACGGATTTGTTCCTCTCGAACTTCGCGACCAACCACGGCGACGCCTCGTCATGGTTCCATGTCGGGCGCTATCCGGGGCATTCCATCCTGTTCGACTGGCGCGATTCCGCGCTCCCGACGTCCGGCGGCCGCGTCTACCTCGCGGCGGATGCGACGCGGGACTCGGACGGGGATGGACTTCCAGACGAGATGGAGAGACGCGTCTACGGGACTTCGCCATATCTCGCCGATACCGACGGAGATGGAGTCTCCGACTCCCTCGAACTCGCGTGGGGTTCCGATCCACTCGTGGCCGGCGCCATGCCTCCGATGTCCCTGTTTTCCGAGCCTTTCGAGCCGCCGGCCGTGGTCGCAGGTCCAATCGACGGACAGAATGGATGGACTGCGGGGTCTCGTCCTGCATCTGCGGTGGCCCAGGGCGAGGTCGTCTATGAAGGATGCGGCGCCCTCGATCTGAACGGAGGGACGGCCGCCCATTCCGTGACATGCTCCGCCCAGGTCGTGTGGGTCGACCAGCGCGTCCATTTCGAATGCGGCGTCGCCGAGGCGGACGTCCCGCAGGACGTCACGGCGTTCTTCTATTTCGACGTCGCCGGCCATCCCGTGATGTCCGACGGCGGGCTGCTTTTCACCAACCTCGCCTATTCCGTCATCGGCTGGCGACGTTGGACCCGCTGTACGATGAGATTCGACTACACATCGCGCACGTGGGACATCTACGTCGACGGCGTGATTGTCGGCGAAGGGCTTTCCATGTGCGGCGAAGCGACCGCGTTCAACTCCATAGAGATGAGCGGCGCAGGCGTCGCCGACAACCTGCTCGTTACCACGGATCGTCCTCTCGGCCTTTCCTCCGACGGCGACGAGCTTCCGGACGAGTGGGAGATCGGGCATTTCGGCGACCTCTCGCACGACGGCACTGCGGACTCCGACGGCGACGGCATGACCGACCTCGTCGAGTTCCGCGCCGGGACCGACCCCCTTGCACACAACGGAGACACGGACGGAGACGGGCTCCCCGACTGGTGGGAGGCGGCGAACGGGCTCAATCCGTTCGGCACAAACGACTTCGCGCGCGCCGCGTTCCGCGAGACGTTTGAGTCTCCCGCCGTCGAACCGGGCGACATCGCGGGACAGAACGGCTGGGCCTCTTCGCGGACGAATGCCGGAGAGGTCCAGAGTCGCGTCGTCCACACGGGCGCGGCCGCTCTCGCGGTCAAGGGCGGCTCCGCGGAGGACGGGGACTCCGTGATGCTCACCCATGCCGCGGTCAGCCATGCCGACGTCGTCTGGATGGACGTCTGGCAGGTCGCATCGCGCTCGGTTGACGCCGGAGATGTCTCGCCGGACGCATTTTCAGTGATCGCGTTCGACAATGCGGGGCATCCGGTCCTTTCCGACGGTGACGGCTATGCTACCAATTTTTCCGTGCGTGTAGAGGACGAAGGGCGCTGGGTCAGGTGTACAAGCCGCTTTGACTTCCCCGACCGAAGATGGGACTTCTACCTTGACGGGATTCTCGTCTCGGAAGGGCTCGCCATGCGCGGGACGACCGGCTCGCTGCATGCGTTCGACATTGCCGGAGGCAGCGGCCATGTGGACGACATATACATCGGCATCGCGCGTCCCGAGGGACTTTCCTCCGACGGCGACATGCTGCCCGACGAGTGGGAGTGGCGAAACATCGGTTCGCTCGGTCGTGACGGAACAGGCGACCTCGACAACGACGGGCTTTCGGACTTTGACGAGTATGTGTCCGGCACGAATCCCGCTTCCTCCGACACTGACGGCGACGGCCTTCCCGACGCGTGGGAGATCGCCAACAGTCTTGATCCGCTCAACGCCGCCGATTCCGCCTTAGACAGCGATGGCGACGGGCTCTCCAACCTCGCGGAGTTCAATGCCGGCACTGACCCGCATCTGTCCGATACCGACGGCGACGGACTTCCCGACGCATGGGAGCTTTTAAGCGGCACCGACCCGTTCACGCCCGACGCTCTCGCAGACCCAGACGGCGACGGCCTTGTGAACCTGGATGAGATGCGCTTTGGCACCGATCCGTTTGCCTCGGACACCGACGGAGACGGAGTGGGCGACATGTTTGAAATACGAAACTCGCGCAGCAATCCGCTTGTCTCCGACATGGCCTGTGAAACGGCGGCTGACATCGGCGGCCGCGTCCAAGGGGCGTCGGCTTCCAGTTCCACCGGCACGTGGCGAACTGATTCCGACGGGACGATATATGCGGCGGAACGCGCGGGCTCGCTTACGTGGAACCTGGAGGTTCCGTCCGGCGGCGCGGATGCCCTCGCCGTCTCCGTCGGGCAGCACAACTTATATTCGAAAGCGGCGACGTTTGACCTCTCGCTCTATGTCGACGGGCTCTTCGTGGCGCGTCAGGTCGTCACCGCGCCGTACGGGACAAGGGCCGACGCGTTCTTCTTCCTGCCCGAGATCCCGGCTGGCGAACACGAGTTCCGCCTTGTCTGGCGCAACTGGGCTGTCAACACGTTCCTTGCCGTCCACGATCTTCGCTTCGTCTCGTTCGGCGGTCCCGACGCGGACGCCAACGGCGTTCCCGACTGGAAGGACTATCGCGCGGCGGAGTCCAGCGCACTGGACGAGCTGCCGCTCGAAAGCCTCGTGTCTCCGCTATGCATCGAGGGGCGAGACCTCTGGCGCGACATCCTGGACGTGGACGTCGAATATCCCGATACCAACGCGGTGTTCGCCACCGTGAAGACGATCGGCGACGGCTTCTACGCCGACATACCGCTTCCCGAGGACGGGACCGCGACGATATCCCTGCGCGACCGCTCGCTCGCCGAGTCGTTCAACGTCACATGGAAGGCGCTCGACGTGTTCGACGGCGAATACGCCACAAATGCAATCGTGATACGAACTGGCGATGCTCTCAAGATCGCGCCGCACGACGACGGGGAGAGCGAAGTGTCGATATGCAGGGCATCTAACGGCGGCGCGTGGTCGGCGATCACGAACTGGACTGAGTCGGTCTCGACGCCGTATGTCTTCGAGACGCAGGGAATGTATCTCGTGACGGTTTCGCGCGAAGGGCTCTTTGGTAGCTACATTGGCTACGCACTCGTCGACGTCGTACGCTCCCGCTTCCCGAAGCGTAACCCCGCGATCCTCCTTGACGCCGAGCAGACTCTTGCCTGCCCTGAGCTTTCGCCGCGCAACGTCCTCGAGCACGATGCGGAGCTTCAGCTGGGCGCGGAAGTCGTCGGAAGTGGCGTGACGCTTTCGCTTCTGACCCATGCCGACCGCGACCTCGGGCTTGTCTCGCGCATTGACGATGGCGGCGCGATCTCCGACGCCGTGCAGGTGACGCCCGTATGGGCCGACAACGGAACCTACTACCGGGTGGTGGGCACATACCCCGACGGTTCCCAGCTCGTAGAGGTCTCGCTCCTCCTTGGAGCTGTGCCGGAGGGGACTACGGTTACGCTGTCGATCTTTGTCTCTGGCGTGACGTTCGACGACGGCACGCGCACAAAGACGCTGACGGCGGCCGACTTCGACGAAAACGGGCATTGCACGATCCGCTTCATACGCGCCCGAGGGGTAAAGACGTCTGTCTGTCACTCGACGCGCATCTACCAGGACGGAAAGCTCATCTACAAGAACAGGTGAAAGAATGAACAAGTATCTAAACGCGATTTTGACGCTTTTGTTTTCAGTGTTCGTATCGTCGTCTCTTTTTGCGGGCGGGACGGTGCGCACAAACCCGCCGTCTGAGTGCAGCGCACCTAATACGAAGTGCAACTGCCCTCAGGAGGGGGTGTCCGCCAATTGCATAAAGGTCAACATAGGGCTCGGCGAGACGACGCCGTGGACTGGCTCGCTCGGCTGCTCGCTCAAGATATTCGCTGATGACGATTCTCCATCCGTGTTCACGCCAGAGTCTCTCCATGCCGTCCTCGGCGGCTACACGTTCAAGCGCCTCGGGCAGAAGACGATGGCCGACGGCGTGACTCCTGCCGAGGTCGTTCTTTCCCACCCCAACGGCGAGGCCGTACACTTCGTCTTCGCGAATGGAGAATCCCTCGGAAGGCCCGATCCCGGCATCCACATCAAGATGGACGCGCGACTTCAGATGGTCGACACCGAAGGGTGGGCGACGACGCACGATCCCGTCTACTACGACCTCTACGTCGGCGACGGGACACGTCGCCGGTTCCTCGCAACGAACGCAACAGGCGCCCTCGGCGCGCTCGTCTCCATTACCGACGAGCGAGGGGTTGTGCGCACCCCCGCCGACATGGGCGTCGACATTGTCTACGACCCAGACGGCGTAAGGCAATATTTAACGCCCTCGCGGCTTGCGAATGTAACGCGGACGGCGGACTTCCTGGGCTACGATGTCGCGGTCTATGCACTTCAGGAGCCGCCGCAGAAGAACACGGCCACGGGCCTCTACATTGTTCCTGAGGGTCAGACCGTCGAGCATGTTTCCGTCAGGCGCGAGAACGGCGGCAAGCGGGCGGTCGTCACGATCCGCAAGGGCGGCGGCGATCCTCTGCGGTACGTCTTCGACTACGCAATGGGCGACTGGTCGCTCACCAGATCGTCGGGTGTAGAAGAAGTGAAGTCGCGAAACATCTACGACTCACGGGCGGCGCAAACCGTCACGGAGGTTCTTTCCTCGTCGCGCACGATGCTTGGGCGGACAGAATGCAACTACAAGTGGATGTCATGGGGCTTTGCGATGACCAACCGCGTCGAGGGCTTCGATGGCGTAACCGACACTACGACTTGGACATACTACACTTCCGGCAACGGAAAGGGGCAGGTCAAGACCGAGAGCCGCCAGTCGGGGCTTCTCATTCAATATGCCTATGACAACGTTGATCGCGTCATCTCCGAAACTCGTTCAGGCCCCGGCATGATGACTGAGACGACAACATACGACTATACTCCTGTTGACCCAAGCGACCCCGTGTTGCCCGTCGACACCCGCCCGCGCACTGTGGTTCGCAAGTTGAACAACATCGAATGCGAGCGCACCTACTACGTCTATTCGCCATTGACCAATATCGTCGAGCGCGTGGGGACGCAGGGTGCGGCCTACGGCGGCACCAACGTTCTCCGCACTGTGACGACATTCTATCCAGTTTCGGTAGGGGCGTCTCTCCGAGACGCCCGCTCTGGCTTTGTCGCCTCTGTTCGCCACGAGGACGGCAAACTCGACCTCTACGACTACGAGCTTTCATCCAACCTTTGGGTTCACACGGTTACTCACTTGCACGAACAATCGCCCGCGCCAGCCTCGGGCAAGACGACCCGCGACATCACCATGACCAATTCGCGTGGCGACGTTGTTGAAACCCGGACGGAGGCATTTATCGACGGGATTTGGTATACTATTGCCAGAAACCAGATGACATACAACTTTGAGGGCAAGCGTATCTCATCCGAAAACCTCGCCGGTCAGATGACGACTACGGCGTGGGATTGTTGCCACAAAGTTTCGGAGACCGAGCCCGACGGCTCGACTACAACATGGGATTACGACGACGAAGGCCGCATGATCGCCTCCTCGCGGCTCATCCCGCTTGACATGACCAACGTCACGTGGCTTACGACTTGCTACCGCTACGATGCCCTCGGCCGCCAGACCGCGACTTGGCAGACTAACTACGCCGCGCAAGTCGGACTCCCTGTGACTCGTACCCGTTACGACCAACTTGGTCGTGTCATTGCTCGCGTCGACCAGCTTGGCAACACGACCACCACAACCTATAGCCCTGATGGACGAACGGTGTCTGTCCAAAACCCCAACACCTCGACGAGAATCACAACCCGCTCCGCCTACGGCGACATACTCTCCATCACCGGCACCGCCGTCACGCCCGAGTTCCACACCTATGGCATTCTCCCCGACGGAACGCGCTGGTCGCGCACAGTGCAGGGTGAAACGGCCTCTTCACCTCGCTTCACCAAACGCTACGAAAACCTCCTCGTCCAGACCATCCGCGAAGAGCGCTCCGGCTTCAAAGGTGCAGTTCTCGCAACGACTCACAACTACGATTCCATAGGTCGCCTCGTCTCCACCTCCCCCGACTATGAGCCAACCACCGAGTATACCTACGACACCCTCGGCAATCGTGTTGCGATAACCCGCATGGTAGGGGGCGACGACCCCGGCGCCCCGCAATCTGAAACCACTGAATGGCGCAAAACGGAAACGCTCTCGTCGTTCGTCCTCGAAGACTCCATCGTCTACCTCACACAGACCAACATCGTCTCTTGCTCTGATTCCGCTATCGCGCCTCTTGTCTCGTCTTCCGCGCGTCTGCTTACTAGCCTCACCACTGCCCTCCCCTCGCGTTCGCGTACAACCGACATTCGCGGCAACGTGACTGAGGCCGAAATGTTCGTTGATTCCACATTCGTCACCTCTCGCCAAACCGTCCCATACGCTACAAACAAGCCGCTGTCAATCTCTCGTTACGGCGTCTCGCTAATGGAAGTCTCTGTCTCTGCCGTCACTAACACTGTCGCATACGATTCTCTCGGCCGCGCTATCTCTCACACCGACGGTCGTGGCAACACACGCCACACCGAGTACAACTCCCTTGGCCAACAATCCGCTTCCATCGACGCCCTCGGCAACCGCACGACATACGCTTACGACCAGTTTGGCAATCTTGCGTCCGTTACCGATCCACTAGGTAACGCGACAATGTACGAGTACGATCTCCGCGGTCGCAAGATCTACGAGGGCGGCGCAACCTATCCTGTCCGTTACACCTATGACATTTTCGGCAACAAAAAGACGATGATGACATATCGCAACGAGTCTTTGGGGCCGAGCTCTGGCGACGTCACAACATGGCTCTACGAGGAGGCTTCCGGCTGCATGACGAATAAGGTCTACGCCAATGGGAAAGGTCCAACTTACAGCTATACTCCGGATGGTATGCTCTCGCGACGCATTTGGGCTCGCGGCATCGTTACAGATTATACATATGATGGTTGGGGTAATCTGACGAACACTGTTTACTCAGATGATACGCCGACAGTCTCGTGCACTTATGATGTCCTTGGCCGTCAAACCTTGGTCCATGATGCCGCAGGTGCGACCTCGTTCTTCTATGATCCATTTGGCTCGCTTACTAACGAAATAGTAGTCGGCGTGGCTGGGACAAATATTATCGAGCGTTGTTGGGATGATTATGGTAGAACTGTTGGCTACAGTCTGAACGGAACGCGCCAGAGTACCATTGGCTATGGACGCGCGACGGGCCGTCTTGCGACGATGCTCGCCAATGGCAGCGATACGCCGTTCGTGTGGGATTACCTTGCAGGAAGCGACCTCAAGTCATCTCTCGTGTACCCGAATGGCTTGACCGCTTCTTGGACCTACGACGTGAACAACCAGTTGCTCCAGGTCTGTAACGCAACGCCGACCAACGTCATCTCGCAGTACGACTACACATACGATGCCGCTGGACGCCGCGTCGCTTGCGGGAAGTCCGGCAGCGCATTCGCGCTGAACGACACCCTGTCGTACGGCTACAACGAAAAGAGCGAGCTAACGAACGCCGTAGCGGCGATTGATGCCGACTACCGCTACTTCTATGCCTTCGACGACATCGGCAATCGCGAATCCTCTTCCGAGCGCGGCACGAATTCCGTTTACGCGGCAAATCAGCTCAACCAGTACACCGCTGTTGATGACTTTATACCACAATTTGACGACGACGGAAACCAGACGCTGATTCAAACATCCACTGGCATCTGGCAGGTTCAGTACAACGGCGAAA
>JAZSLQ010000219.1:0-8783 GCA_045535455.1 Kiritimatiellia bacterium
AAATTTTGTCTTCCTAAGACCGCTTGGCCACCGACTTAGGCGGCGGGCATCCAGAAGATCGCCGAGCCCATCGGCGTCATCGGCGCGGTGATTCCGACCACAAACCCGACGTCGACCGCCATCTTCAAGTGCCTCCTGGCGCTAAAGACGCGCAACGGCATCATCATCAGCCCCCATCCACGTGCCAAGAACTCGACGATCGCCGCGGCGAAGATCGTGCTGGACGCCGCCGTCAAGGCGGGTGCGCCCGAGGGCATCATCGGCTGGGTAGAGGCGCCGTCGCTCCCCAAGACGAACTTCCTGATGAAGGAGGCCGACATCATCCTCGCGACGGGCGGCCCCGGCATGGTCAAGGCCGCGTACTCGAGCGGCACGCCCGCCCTTGGCGTCGGCGCAGGCAATACGCCCGCGATCATCGACGAGACGGCCGACCTGACGCTCGCGGTCAGCTCCATCATCCACTCCAAGACGTTCGACAACGGCATGATCTGCGCGTCCGAGCAGAGTGTCATCGCCGAGGACTCGGTGTACGACGACGTGCGCGCGCTTCTCGTCAAGATGGGATGCCACTTGCTTAACAAGCAAGAGCTCGACGCGACGCGCAAGACGATCCTCATCAACGGCGCGCTGAACGCCAAGATCGTCGGACAGAAGGCAGCGAAGATCGCCGAACTCGCCGGGTTCAAGGTGCCGTCAGACACGAAGGTCCTCGTAGGCGAAGTCGAAAGCGTCGAGCTTTCCGAGGAGTTCGCGCACGAGAAGCTCTCCCCCGTGCTGGCGCTTTACCGCGCGAAGGACTGGGCAGACGCCCTCGACAAGGCCGAGCGCCTGGTCGCAGACGGCGGCTACGGCCACACGTCGTCAGTCTACCTCGACGAGGTCAACGAAAAGGCCAAGCTCGCCGAGTTCGCCGCGCGCATGAAGACTTGCCGCATCCTCGTCAACACGCCGTCGTCGCACGGCGGCATCGGCGACATCTACAACTTCAGCCTCGCGCCGTCGCTCACGCTCGGCTGCGGTTCGTGGGGCGGCAACTCCGTGAGCGAAAACGTCGGCGTCAAGCATCTCATCAACATCAAGACAGTCGCAATGAGAAGAGAAAACATGTTGTGGTTCCGTGCGCCTGAAAAGGTCTACCAGAAGAAAGGCTGCCTCTCCGTCGCCTTGCGCGAACTCGGCCAGGAGCTCGGCAAGAAGAAGGCGTTCATCGTGACCGACTCCTTCCTCTACGCGAACGGCTACACCAAGGCCATCGAGAAGTCGCTCGAGGAGCAGGGGCTCATGTTCACGACGTTCTCCAACGTCGCGCCCGACCCGACCCTCGCCTGCGCCAAGGAGGGCGCGAAGCTCATGGCGGGCTTCCAGCCGGACGTCATCATCGCCGTCGGCGGCGGCAGCGCGATGGACGCGGCGAAGATCATGTGGGTGCTCTACGAACACCCGGAAGCGGACTTCCAGGACATGGCGATGCGCTTCATGGACATCCGCAAGCGCGTCTATACGTTCCCGAAGATGGGCGAGAAGGCCTATTTCGTATGCGTGCCGACCTCCGCCGGAACCGGCTCCGAGGTGACGCCGTTCGCCGTCATCACCGACGAGACGACAGGCACGAAGTATCCGCTTGCAGACTACGCGCTCCTGCCGAACATGGCAATCGTAGATGCAGACATGCAGATGATGGCGCCGCCCGGCCTCACCTCGGCTTCCGGAATCGACGCTGTCAGCCACGCGCTCGAGGCGTATGCCTCCGTCATGGCCACCGACTACACGGACAGTCTGGCGATCCGCGCGCTGCAGGTCATCTTCAAGTACCTGCCGGCGTGCTACGACGCCGCCGTCTCGAAGACGGCCAACCCCGCCGCGCGCGAGAAGATGGCCAACGCAGCGACGATGGCCGGCATGGCGTTCGCAAATGCCTTCCTCGGCGTCATGCACTCGATGGCGCACAAGCTCGGCGCGTTCCACCACATCCCGCACGGCATCGCCAATGCGCTGATGATGGAGGAGGTGCTGCGCTTCAACGCCGACCCCGTGCCGCGCAAGATGGGCACCTTCTCGCAGTACGCGTACCCGCACGCGCTCGAGCGCTACCTCGAGATCGCCGACGCGCTCGGCATCGGCGGCAAGTCGAAGGGCGAGAAGTTCAACAACTTCATCGCCGCCATCCGCGCACTGCAGAAGAGAGTCGGCATCAAGCCCACGATCCGCGACTACGTGCCTGACGAAAAGGACTTCCTCGCCCGCCTCGACGACATGGTGGAGCAGGCGTTCGACGACCAGTGCACCGGCGCGAACCCGCGCTATCCGCTGATGTCGGAAATAAAGCAGATGTACCTCAACGCATACTACGGCAAGCACACCGCCGTCTAAGCCAAGGAGACAAAGATGAAAAAGACTTCGAAAAAGAAATCCACCGCAAAGGCGCCGCGCGCCAAGGGAGGCGTCCTGCTCGAGCGCGCCGACAAGGTCGTTCTGCGCGACAAGAACAGCGTGCTGAAGATCTTCGGGCCGAGCTACAAGGTTTCGCTCATCCTGAACGAAGCCATGAACGAGGCACGCGCCGCCGAGACGGGGCTGCCCGTCGCCAAGGTGCTCGAGGTGATGAAGCTCCGCGACCACTGGTGCATCCGCCGCGAGTGGGTCGAGGGCGAGACCCTCGCCGACGTGATGGACAAGGACAAGAAGAGTCTTCAGAAGTACCTCCGCCAGTTCGTGGCGATCCAGTGCGAGATCTTCAAGAAGACGTCCGACCGCATGGGCAACCTCGCCGACAAGCTCGACAAGCAGATCTCCGCCTCTCCCCTTCCCAAGGAGACGCGCTACGACCTGCACATGAAGCTGCAGTCGTTCCCGCGCGGCAAGGCCCTCTGCCACGGCGACTTCAACCCGACGAACGTCATCATAACGCCAAAGGGCGAGTGGCGCGTAATCGACTGGTCGCACGTCCGTCTCGGCGATCCGCTCGCGGACGTCGCCCGCACGTACCTGCTCTTCTGGCTGAGCGGCCATGTCGCCGCGGCCGAGAAGTACATGGCCCTGGCGTGCGAGGCGCTCAAGGCGAAGGTCTCCGACGTCCAGAAGTGGCTGCCGATCGTCGCCGCCGCCGAAAGCGCGAAGGAGCAGAGCGCGAAGAACCACGAACTTCTTCTGCACTGGGCGAGCGTCGTCGACTATGAGTGACAAGCCGCAAATAACGATCTGCATGGGCAGCTCGTGCTTCGCAGGGGGCAACGAGAAGAACCTCGCGGTCTGCGAGAAATTCCTTTTCCTGGAAGTAATGGCATGCCCGGGCGGATGCCAGAACGGCCCCTGCTCACTCGTCAAGTAGCGTGAAATTCGACCTCCATATCCACAGCTGCCTGAGCCCATGCGCGAATCTCGAGATGGCGCCGTCCGAGATCGTGGCACGCGCAGTCGCAGCGGGAATGGACGGCATTGCGCTCACCGACCACCAGTCGGCACGCAACACGCCTGCAATCGCCGAATGCGCGAAACGCGCCGGGATCAAATGCCTCTTCGGACTGGAGGTCCAGACCGCCGAGGAAGTCCATACGCTCGCCCTCTTCGATACCGTTGACCAGGCGCTTGCAATGACGGAATGGGTTTACGCTGCAATGCCAAAGCGCGTGAACGACCCGGAGACCTTCGGCGACCAGCCGGTAGTTACGTGGGATGACGACATCGTGGAAATGGAGTGGCGCATTCTCGCCATGGGCTGCCGCCGCACGATCCCCGAGACGGCGACGAAAGTCCACGAGCTCGGTGGCCTCTACATCGCCGCGCACGTCGACCGCGCAAACCACTCCGTCATCGGCGCTCTCGGCGCGATCCCCGAGCCGATGGTGGATTCCGAGAAACAGCCGGACGGCGGGCGGTTCTTCGACGCCGTGGAGCTTTCGCGTACCGCAGACGAGTCCGTATGGCTCCCGAAGATCGGCGACTACGCCGTGACGCGATCCTCTGACGCGCATAACGCAGAAGACATTGCCCGCGTGTGGACGGAAGCAGAAGGAGAATTCTCGGTGGAGGGTCTTAAGAAAATCTTCGCGGCAAAAGCGACGCGCATCTCCCCGCGGCTAACTTCCTTCTGATGCACCTACGGCCTCGTCGGAGCCGGAGGAAGAGAGGATTCAACGCCTACGATGGCGATGTTGTTTCGATTTGCAAAATCTACGACCTTCTCGCGGTCGAGAAGGAGAAGCCGCCCCGCCTGAAACGCAAGCGCGGTAACACCGG
The DNA here is from genome assembly GCA_045535455.1 of Kiritimatiellia bacterium. Classification (GTDB taxonomy): domain Bacteria; phylum Verrucomicrobiota; class Kiritimatiellia; order RFP12; family UBA1067; genus UBA1067. The sequence goes on from JAZSLQ010000219.1 coordinate 4,237, forward strand.
CCTTCTTCATGTTCTTGAGAGTCTTGAGCCCGACTACGGGAATGTCAAATCGCCAGTCGTGCCCTTCCCTCGCCGCCTTGCAGAGAACCGAGCCCTTGCCAAGCTTGCCCGCGCGCTTGATGGCGGCATTCGTGCCCTCAAACGCCTCGACCGCGAGAACCATTCCCGCCTTGACGAGCACCGTCTGTCCGACATCGTGGCGACCAACGTCTGCCGCAACCTGAAAGCCGCGCTCGGCATCGGTCTTTTCAAGCTCGGTCAGCCCGCGCTTCGTGAGGACGCCGACGCCCGGCAGGTGATCATCCATGTAGGAGCTCGCGGGGATCATCCTGACGCCCGCCTTCTCGAATTCGGAGACAAGTTTCCCGAAAATGGTGTGCGCGTTCTTGACAGGCATCTCCTTTAGCCATCCGAGGACAACAGGGCCGAACTTACCGCGGAAAAGCGACATGGGGCTCACCTGCCCCGCAAGCACGGCGCCGTCATAACCCTGCTCGGCCGTCCAGCGAATCGCCTTGTCGCTTTCGCTCACTGCGAATGGAAACACATGGTCTGCGGCACGCATCGTCGCGCGTTCGCACGACCCCTTCACGGCCATCACGTCAACTGTGGCAACGCCAGCGCGCTTCGCGCCTTCGACAAGAAGCCGCGGGTATTCACCGCCAGCAGCTATTACGATGATCTTGTTCATGGCGGTCATCTGTCCTCCAACGCCGCCTTTATGCGCTCCTCGACGTCATGCGCGTGAAGCGCGTCGAGGACAGCCCCAAGATCGCCGTCGACGATTCTGTCCAAAGAGTATATCGTAAGCCCGATGCGGTGGTCGGTGAGGCGGTTCTGCGGAAAATTGTAGGTGCGAATCTTGTCAGACCTGTCGCCGGAGCCGCGCAGCGTAAGTCGGTCGGCGCCGATCTTCGCCTCTTCTTCGCGGCGGCGGAAATCAAGAATGCGGGCCTTGAGCGTAGCGAGGCATTTCTCACGGTTCCTTATCTGCGAGCGCTCGTCCTGGCATACGGCGACGAGCCCGGTCGGGATATGCGTCATGCGAACGGCGGACTCGGTCTTGTTGACGTGCTGGCCGCCAGCGCCGCCCGCGCAGAAAAGGTCGATTCTCAAATCCTTCTCTGGGATATCGATCTCGTCTTCTTCGTCGGCCTCGGGGAAGACGACGACCGTCGCGGCAGAAGTGTGGATGCGACCCTGTGCCTCGGTCTCGGGAACGCGCTGCACGCGATGGGCGCCCGACTCAAAGCGGAACCGCCCATAAGAGCCCTCGCCCTTGACCGTAAAGACAATCTCCTTGTAGCCGTCGAGCGAAGTCGCATTGGAGCTCATCACGACTATCTTCCAGCCCTGCGTCTCGCAGTAGCGGGAATACATGCGGAAGATATCTCCCGCGAAAAGCGCCGCCTCCTCGCCGCCAGTGCCGGCGCGGATTTCCATCACGGCGTTGCGGCGCTCAAGGGGGTCTGGCGGCAGAAGAGCCGCAAGCACTTCTTGCTCAGTCGCCTCCTCGAGCTGATAGGCAGTCCAGGCGTAGTCGAGCTTCTTTAGAAAAGAGTATTCGTCCAAGGCAGCGCGATAGCGCTTCCTGTCCGACAAAACAGCGGGGTCGCCCATTTCCGCCTCGACGGACGGCAGGCGACCCAGCACGTTCTCGATCTGTTCCTTATCGACCAAGAGCTTACTTCGCGAACTTCGCGTAGCGCTTCTTGAAGGAGTCGACGCGGCCTTCGGTGTCGACCATCGTCTTCTGCCCGGTGAAATAGGGATGGCACGCGGAGCAGGTGTTGACCGTCATCTCCTTCTTGGTGGAACGGGTCTTGATGACGTTGCCGCACGCGCAGGTAATCGTGGCGTCGCCGTAATTCGGATGGATGTCTTTCTTCATCTTGATTCTCTTTCCTTGTACGAAATTGAGCAGATATTATACCTTATTATTTGATGCCGCGCAAGGGGGCAACTTCAATTTCACTTATTCCTTCGCTACATTTTCGACTTGCATCGTTCGGCGGTTTCGGCGGCATCGTGTCAGGCATGCCAAGTGCGAGGTATTTGGAGCGCGCATAGTCGTAGTATTCGAGATCGACGACAGATGATTCGGGGATGCCGATTGACTGAAGGTATCGGTGCCTTGCCGCTAGGTCGGCTCCGTCTGTGCAGCCAGGGACGGCAAGACACCGCACCTCCATCTTCGCGCCAGCCGCGACAAGGCGCTTCAAGTTCTCGCGGACGATTCCATTCGAGACGCCCGTGCATTTCACGTGCAGCGCGTCGTCGTCCGCTTTGTAGTCGGGCAGCCACATGTCGGTGACGGGCATCATCGCGTCTATTGCGGCAGGTGGCGCATAGAGCGACGTGTCAAGGCATGTGTGAAGCCCAACCGCCTTGAGCGCCTTGAAAAGTTCCGCCGCCCACTCCCAGAAGAAGAGCGGCTCGCCGCCTGAGAGCGTCACTCCGCCGCCAGACTCATCGTAGAACGCCTTGTCTTCCAGCGCCTTCGCGACGATGTCTTCAATCGTCATAGGCTTGCCGTAGAGCTTTAGCGCACGCGCCGGACAAGTCGCCTCGTCCATCGTGCAATGCTCGTGGTGTCTGCAGAGGTGCTGAAACCGCGCCCACTGGGCTTCTGTCTTTATAGACTCGGGGTTGTGACACCAGATGCATTTCAGCGGACACCCTTTGACAAAAAAGGTTGTACGAATACCCGGCCCGTCCCATATCGCCATTCTCTTGGTGTCCAGCATCAACGGCGTCTTCGTCCTGTGACCGTCTGCCGCGAAGAGCGGGGCGACCGCTAAAGCCGAAACTCCTGCAAGCACATCACGTCTCGTCACCATGCCTTCATCACCTCCTCCGCCCGGCGTATGTATGCGTCCTGCTGCCAGCGCGGCAGGTCGTTCCAGCGCACGTTCCAGCCGCACACGCGCACCTGCAGGTTCTCGTACCGCTCCGGATGCGCCTGCGCGTCGCGAAGCTCCTCGGCGCTGAAGATGTTGAAGTGGATCGCGCAACCTCCGACGGCGAAGTAGCGCTCCACAAGCGCGCGCATCGCCGCGAGCCCCTTCTCGCCCACGACGAGAGAGGGATGCACCATCATGTCGACAATGACGTCTCCTGGAATGTCACGGCAGTCGATCGCCTCGATGCAGTCGACCAGCGCCGTCGGGCCCTCGCGGTCCGCGCCGGGCGCAGGGGAGATGTTCTTCGAGAACTCTTCGCCCGCGCGGCGTCCGTCCGGCGTCGCGCCGGTTCTGCGGGCGAGTATGTGGAAGAAGTCGATGCTGTGTCCGCCCGCGAAGAAACGCCCGCCGCGCGAATTGGGCTTTCCGTTTACGCACGAGCCGAAGCGGTGCAGAATGTCGTGCATAAGCGAGTTTGTGAACGGATCGTTGTTGCCCCACTTGCGCCGAGAGGCGCACATCCTGAGCCGCAGCTCCTCACACCCCTTCCAGTCCGCGGCCATGGCGCGGGCAAGTTCCGCGAGCGTCATCTCCCGGCGCTCGTAGACGAGCTCCCTCGTCGCCGCGAGCGCGTCGACGGCCGTTCCCGCGCCGGCCTGCAGGACTACGGAAAGATTGTGCTTCATACCGCTGCCTATGGCGTTGCGTCCGCCTTCCACGCACGACTTTATGGAAAGCGAGTGCACAAGGGCCGGGATGAACTCGTCCATGTGCGCCTCGTAGTCCCTCACGACGCCGAGCGCGATCTCTACGCGGCGTTCGAGCTCCCGGAGGAAGGCGGACTCGAAGTCCTCGAACGTGGCGGCGTCGAATTCGCCGGTACGCGCCCTTTCGAGCAGGTCGGCCACTATCCTCGGCATGTTTATCACGCACGGCAGCGTGGTGTTCGCCTCTGCGCGCGGCTGGAACTCGTAGCAGCCCCAGATGTCGCAAGTCCTCGCCTCCTCTGGCGAAAAGCCCATCGCGTCCATCGCACGGGCCATCGGCTCTTCGCCGCAAAACACGATGCTCCTGTGCCGCCGCGCCATGTCGAGCCCCTTGTCGAACACGTCGCGCGGCGTATTCGCCGCGATCTTCATCTGAAGCTTCGGCGTCGGCAGGGCGAGTTCGTCCGCGACCTCAAGTACGATGCGCGAGACCTCGTTGTATTCGCTCGCGCCGTCGGATCTCGTGCCGCCGATGTACACCGGCTGGCCCCACCAGTTGTCTATCGACCCCCACTGCCACCAGAAGTGCCTTAGCTGCTCCCTGAACTTCTCGCGCGTAGTGCGGCCCGCGGCGAGATCGGCCTCGTAGTACGGAAGCAGAAGCCGGTCCCAGTTGCCGAGCGTGCGGACCTGGAGATGGTCTATGTGCTCGCCGTAGACAAAGAAAAGGAGTTGGAACATCATGACCTCGTATGCGCTCTCCGGCGGGCGGCGCGCAAGGTTCCTGAGCGCCGCGATCTCCTCCTTGACGACTGGATGGCACGACGCGCCGGAACGCTCCGCAAGGTCCGCGAGGCGGCTGACGTTCCGCAGCATCGCGTCGGCGACGATCGCCAGCGCCCTGCGCATGTCGTTCGAAGTCGGATCGTAGCCATGT
>JAZSLQ010000037.1:0-5129 GCA_045535455.1 Kiritimatiellia bacterium
TGATTATATTATAAAGCCGTTTTCAAACGCGATTCTCGTAGCCCGCGTCAAGGCCGCGCTTCGCCGTACTGCACCGCCGAAGGGACCGGTCCGCACGCTGGGATTGCTTGTCCTTGACGAAACCACGCGAACAGCATCCGTAGACGGTGTCATGTTGTCGTTGACGCGCAGCGAATTCGATCTGCTTGACATTCTGTCCGCGCATCCCGGCCGTGTCTATACGCGACAGCAGATCATCGCACGCATCCAGCGCGAGGAGAAGGATGTCACGGACCGCACCGTCGACACGCTGATGGTCGGACTCCGCCGCAAGCTTGGAGAGTGGGCGGGGCATGTTGAGACAATCCGTGGAATCGGCTATCGGATCACGCCATGAAAAGTAATTTTTCTTTCTTTTTCCCTCCCGCGCTTGCCTTTGCCGGCGTCATCGTCTGCTGCGCCATTTTATGGAACCAGACCGCGCGGTTCAAGCGGAGCGTCGAGAAAATCGCGGAAGACGTGCGCGTTTCGCTCATCGACCTGAACGGGAAGGTTGTATACGACTCCGCCGGGAAGGACCTGCCCAACCATGCGGACCGCGCGGAGTTCGAGGCCGTCTGCGCGGACGGCCTGCCCCGCAGCGTCATCCGCGAGTCTGAGACACTTCACATCTCGATGTTCTACTTCGCACGGCGTATCGGCGACTACGTACTGCGCATCGCCGTTCCGTACCAGTCAGTGACCGACGCCAAGGCGGACGCGGTTCGCGGGCTTATCGCAGCCGTCGGAACGGGTGCTTTGATCGTGGCCGCGCTGTTCTTCCTCACGCGGCGCTACGAACGACGTCTTTCGCGTCTCTCCGCCGAACGCGACCTTCAGGACAAGATGATGGAGGAGATGCGCAAGCTCGAGCGCTTCCGTACAAATTTCATATCAAATGTCACGCACGAGATCAGAACCCCGGTGACCGGTATTCTCGGCGCTACGGAAATGCTCGCTGACGATACGGCGCAGCTTGACAGCGCGGACCGCGCCGAACTTCAGAACGTCATCGAGAATCACTCTTCACGACTCGTCGCGCTCGTGGACGACATCCTCGCGCTGGCCAGGCTCGAAAAGGCCGAGGCGGAACATGACGCGGCATTCGCACCATGCGCAGTCGCGGACATCGCGCAGACTGCGGTCAACCTTGCCCGCCCGTCGGCCAAGAAGGCGGGCGTCGCCCTCTCATTCGTTCGCAAGATGCAAGAGACGGATGAACTTGTCCGTCCGTGCGACGCGCGGCTGGTTGAATCAGCCATCGCCAACCTCATCCAAAACGCAATACGCTACAGCGGCTCGGCAGAGGTCGAGATCAGCGTTGAGCGGACAGCGGACGGCAAAGCGGCAATCAGCGTCATCGACCACGGAATCGGAATTCCAGAGGACTGCCAGCCGCGTCTTTTCGAGCGGTTCTATCGGGTTGACAAGGACCGCAGCAGTGCCCTTGGCGGCACGGGACTTGGACTCGCCATCGTCAAACACATCGTGCAGCTGCATGGTGGTCAGGCGACGGTTTCGTCCAAACCTGGCGAAGGCGCGACGTTCACACTTGTCATATAGCCTTTCAACCTTTCAACTTTTCACCCTTTCAACTTTTCAACTTGTAGGTAAGACAATGAGTCAGGTGTTTTCAATATTGACAACCGTCGGCGGTGGGTTGGGCTTGTTCCTATTAGGCATGAAGCATCTTTCGGAAGGATTGCAGGCCGTCAGCGGATCGGGCCTCAGGCGCTTCATGTCACTTGCGACGACACACCGCCTGGCGGGAGTGGGCACAGGCGTCATTTCAACCATTATTGTCCAGTCGTCCTCGATCATCACGGTCATGGTAGTCGGATTCGTCTCGTCCGGGCTCATGAACCTGTCACAGGCGATCAATGTCATCATAGGCTCGAACATCGGAACCACGGCCACGGCATGGCTCATTGCGTTCGCGCCAGACGTGGAGATGCTCGGACTGTGTGCCGTTCTCGTGGGTGCGGCGCTCTACTTCTTCTACTTCTTCCAGCACAACGAACGGCTTCACAATATCGGTCTCGCCTTCATGGGGCTCGGCTGCATCTTCATAGGGCTCTACTGTATGAAAGAGGGAATGGAACCTGTCCGAACCATGCCGGCGGTGGTTGACGCCTTCAGATCCCTCGACGCGACAACGGCATGGGGACTTGCTAAGTGCGTTCTTGTCTCCCTCGCCTTTACCGCAGTCGTGCAGTCCTCCGCTGCGACTACCGCGATTGCGATGACGCTCGCCCAGCAGGGGCTTCTCAGTTTCGAGGCGGCAGCCGCAACCGTGTTCGGTATGAACATCGGAACGACCATGACCGCATGGCTCGCCGCGTTCAACGGCTCCGCAGAGGCGCGGCAGACGGCGCTTGCACATACGCTCTTCAACGTCGCGGGCACGGTCCTGCTGATTCCGTTCTTCATCCCCGTGATCCTTCCGATGGCGACGTCATTCTTCCCCCGCTACGCGGAAGCCGTGACAGCGCACGGCGTGACGACGTATCCGCACATTGCCGCGCCAATGGCTGCGGTTCATACGATCTTCAATGCCATAACGACGTTGTTCTTCCTGCCGTTCTCGCGACAGTTCGCGCGTTTCGTCTCGCGCATCATAAAAGCACTGCCCGCTGAAAAACCACATTTGAGTGCGCTCAGGTTGTCCTCGTACATCTCGCCCGTAATCGCCTGCGACCAGGCGCTTCTCGAAGTCGGGTTCATGCGAGACAGCAATCTTGAGTTGCTGGCGGGAATCAAGGCCGTGTTGTCGGGGACGGCAACCGCATCTGCAGAAAAGCATATCCTGCATCGCGAAGATGTTTTGGACAATGTTCAGCGGGAGATCACGGAGTTTCTTGGCAGGATCATGGTCAAACGCGCACCGACCGAGGTGTCCGACAGGGTCCGGCGGCTTCTGCGGCTTTCGGACGAGCTGGAGTCCGTCTCGGACGAGGCGGCCGCAATTCTGAAAGCGACGCGGCGGCTCAGGAAAGGCGGACAGAACTTCTCCGCACAGTCTTGTCAAACATTGCTGGGCGTCCATGAAACCGTCTTTGAGTTTGCGCAAACGGTGTCAGGCCTCATCAAGTCTCCACGCCCGAGGTTCGACCTCGCCGCGCTTCAGGCGAATTCGCATGACATTGGCGGATGCATCCACGACGCCAGGGGGAAGCAGCTCTCTCGCGTCGGCTCCGACGATCCGGATTCGCCGGTGCGCGTTCTCGCCGAACTTGATATCCTAAACGCCTACGAACGCATCCGGTCCTGCTACATCAACATGGCCGAAACCCTGGCCGGCCGCAAATGAGCAATGCGGAGGTTTCCGCCAGCGATGATGTTTGTTCCTCCCCTTGCGCGACGCGGAGAATTATATTATACTGCATACACTTAGTGGAAGTGCAGAAGATGCGCGATAATTCAACCCGAAAAGAAAGGACTGAGATGAAAATGACTGGAATCGTTGTTGGAATCGCAGTAATAGTCGCCATCACATCGGTCGTCGGCTGCAAGTTGTTAGCAAGTCGCTCCACGGAAGCGACGGTGGCGCTGACGGCAAAGCTGCCGGGCAAGGTCGCGGTTGTCTACTATTCACAGTCGAAGGTCGGCAACACGGCGACGGTCGCGAAGTGGATCTCAAAGCACACGGGCGGCGAGCTTGTCCCGATCGAAACCGTCGAGGCGTACCCAGACGCCTACGGCGACACTCTCAAGGCGGCGCAAAAGGACATGCAGAATGGTGGAACCCATGCGATAAAATCTATCCCTCCGCTCGACGGCTACGACGTCGTGTTCATCGGCTCTCCGATCTGGTATGGAACGTACGCGCCTCCAGTCGCGGAATTCTTCAAGACGCATTCGTTCGCTGGCAAGACGGTCGTGCCCTTCTGCACTCATGGCGGCGGAGGCGCTGGACGCTACTTCGTGGACGTGCGCAAGGCATGTCCTGACGCGACAGTCAAGGATGGACTCACGATTCGCGGCTCGAACCAGGTTGAGCGTCGCTTGGGCACGGGCGTGACGGTACATCATACGGAAGACGACGTCGTCAACTGGCTTAACGCGGTTTTCGCCGCGACAGCTGCTTCCGCGACAACGGGAGACGCGCTGGACTTCCAGACGGACACGTTCAAGACCAAGGAGGGCAAGGCCGTTACAATCACGGCGATCAAGCACGCCAGCCTGTACACGATGACGCCGGAGCAAGTCGCGAAGGCGGCGCGCACGATCAAGCCAAAAGTGCTGTTCCCCTATCACTATTCCCAGACGCCAATTAAAAACGTCGTTGAACTCCTCGCCGGGAGCGGGATCGACGTGCGCATAAGGAACTACCAGTAATGGACTTCAACGACAAGGTTGTCGTCGTCACCGGCGGGGCGCAGGGCATAGGCAAGTGCATCGCCGAGTGCTTCGCGCGCGAAGGCGCAACGGTTCACGTGATCGACGTGCAGGACGGCCCGTGGTTCGTCGGCGACCTTGCGGACAAGGCGACGCTTGAGCGGTTCGCTGCGGACGTCGTCGCGAAAAGCGGAAAGGTCGACGTTCTCGTCAACAACGCGCTGCCGCTATTCAAGGGCATCGACGATTGCACATACGAGGAGTTCGCCTACGCGCAGGCGGTCGGCGTTGTAGCGCCCTTCTACCTCGCAAAGCTCTTCAAGGACAGCTTCGCCGAGGGAGCGTCCATAATCAACATCTCGTCCTCCCGCGACAGGATGAGCCAGCCGCAGAGCGAGAGCTACACGGCGGCCAAAGGCGGAATCGCCGCGCTCACGCACGCGCTTGCCGCCAGCCTCGCCGGACGCGTCCGCGTCAACTCGATCTCGCCAGGCTGGATAGACACATCGCTCAAAACCTACGACGGCCCGGACGCCTCGCAGCACTTCGCGGGGCGCGTCGGAAACCCTATGGACATCGCGAACATGGTTCTCTACCTTGCCTCGAACAAAGCGGGGTTCATCACCGGCGAGAACATCTGCATCGACGGGGGCATGACCCGCAACATGATCTACCACAACGACTTTGGATGGAGTCTGGAGAAATGAAAGCCCGAAGGAAATATCGCAGAGCGTTCCCTTTGCGTGCGTTTCTCCTGTTTCTCGCCGTTTCTG
>JAZSLQ010000258.1:0-10861 GCA_045535455.1 Kiritimatiellia bacterium
ATCCCCCGAGCGAAGCGAGCGCCGAAGGCGGCTCAATGCGGGGTGGAAACGGGGAACGGGCAGGTGGCGCAAAAATTATCATCTACGCCCCTCTCGTGAAGGGCAAGAAGGGGCGGCATGAGGAGCCGCTTGCGGCTGTGAAGCGCAACGGCTTTGCTCGCGTCAGGATCGACGGCACGATCTATCCCGTCGACGAGCTTCCCGCGCTCGACAAGAAAAAGGCGCATACCATTGACGTTGTTGTTGACCGTCTCGTGATTCCAGCGGAGCCCGACGCGGCGTTCAAGACGCGTCTCACCGATTCTGTCGAACTCGCCCTCAAGACCGGCAAGGGAATAATGGAGGTGGAGAGATTGGGGAACGGGGAACGGGATATATACTCCGAACTCAACGCCTGTCCCGACTGCGGGATTTCGTTTGACGAGCTTAAGGCGCGGTCGTTCTCGTTCAACTCGCCGTTCGGCGCATGCCCGACTTGCGCTGGACTCGGGCAGCTCTACTACTTCGACGAAGACCTCGTCGTGCCCGATAAGTCGCTTCCGCTTGAGGAGGCGATACATCCCTGGCGGCGCATGGGGCAGATGAACATTCTCTACCACAGGGAGCTTCTTGCGCAGATCGCAAAGCAGTACAAGGTGAAGCTCTCGACGCCCTACGAGAAGTTGCCGGCGAAGTTCCGTCATGGGCTTATGCACGGCTTCAAGGAAGACCTTGTTCTTCCGTGGCGGCGTGTCGACCGTCCGTTCGAGGGAGTTCTTGCGTCGCTTCAGCGCCGCTTAGACGAGGCGGAGGACGACGAGATGCGCGCGAAGTTCGAGGCGTACCAGAGCTTCCGCACGTGTCCCGACTGCCACGGTTCGCGCCTCAGGCCAGAGTCGCGCGCGGCGACCGTTGCCGGAAAGTCGATTGTCGAAGTTATGGCGATGCCCGTCACCGAGGCGTTGGAGTTCTTCAAGAAGGTTGCCTCTACCGCCGCGCCCTCCGCCAAGCTTGCCGGCCTCAAGGACATCATAGCCGAGATTGTGCGGCGGCTTCAGTTCCTTCTCGATGTCGGCCTCGACTACCTCACTCTCGACCGCGCGGCGTCCACTCTCTCCGGCGGCGAGATGCAGCGCATCCGTCTCGCTACGCAAATCGGCTCTGGACTCACCGGCGTTCTCTACGTCCTCGACGAGCCGACAATTGGGCTCCACCCGCGCGACAACGAGCGGCTTATCTCGACTCTAAAGGGTCTTCGCGACCGCGGCAACACAGTCGTCGTCGTCGAGCACGACGAAGAGATGATGAGGAACGCCGACTACATCGTCGACCTCGGCCCAGGCGCAGGGCGCGAGGGTGGGCAAGTAATGTACCAAGGCAACTTCAAGGGACTCCTCAAGTCGAAATCTCTCACCGCCGATTATCTGACAGGAAAGAGGAAGATTTGTACCCTCTGCCACTCTGCGTCTTTGCGCCTCTGCGTTAAAAACAACAACCGCACCACCAAACCACATAACTACCTCACCATCTCCGGCTGCACCGAGCACAACCTCAAGAACATCACGGCACGTTTCCCCGTCGGTGCGTTCACGGTCGTGACAGGCGTCTCGGGTTCTGGCAAGTCGACGCTAGTCGATGAGACACTTAAGCGGGCTCTTCTTCAGAAGTTCTACCACGCGAAGGCCATCCCAGGCAAGTTCAAGAAGCTCTCCGGATGGGAGAACTTCGACAAGATCGTTGAGATCGACCAGTCGCCCATCGGTCGCACGCCGCGTTCGAACCCGGCGACATACGTCGGGTTCTTCTCCGAGATACGCGAACTCTTTGCGAAGACCGAGTCGGCGCGTGCGCGTGGCTACACGGCGGGACGCTTCTCCTTCAATGTGAAGGGCGGAAGGTGCGAGACGTGCGGCGGCGACGGACTCCAGAAGCTCGAGATGAGCTTTCTCCCAGACGTCTACGTCACGTGCGACCAGTGCGGCGGCAAGCGCTTCAACGCCGAGACTCTTGAAGTCACCTACGGCGGGAAGAACATCGCGGACGTCCTCGAGATGACTGTCGCGGAAGGGTGCGAGTTTTTCGCGAAGGTGCCGTCTCTCGCCCGCAAGCTTCAGACGCTTCTCGACGTGGGGCTTGGCTATGTCGCTCTCGGGCAGTCTGCGACGACGCTTTCAGGCGGCGAGGCCCAGCGCATCAAGCTTGCGACTGAACTTTCCCGCCGCTCGACGGGTCGTACGCTCTACCTTCTCGACGAACCGACGACGGGGCTTCACTTCGACGACGTGGCTAAGCTGATGAAGCTTCTCCTGCGGCTCCGCGACCAGGGGAACACCGTGATAGTCATCGAGCACAATGTCGACGTGATGCGTTGTGCCGACTGGATCGTCGATCTCGGCCCTGGCGGAGGTGACGCTGGCGGCGAGCTTGTCTGCGAAGGGCCGATTTCTGCCATTAAGGCATGCAAATCTTCCATCACTGGGCGCTTTTTGTAATCCGCCCTTTTTGGTATAATATCGGCAGTGACATTCAACCGAAACCAATCATGAGAAATTCTGCAAGCCAGGCCGAAGCATCCACGCTCCGCGTCTCTGCGTATCTGTGTGAAAAGACTTTAAACTATGGTAACTAAAGATACAACAAAGAAGACCGCCGGCAATACCGCGCTCGACGCGGTGATGAGCCAGATCCGCAAGGAGTTCGGCGAGATGGCGATCATGCGTCTCGGCGACCAGGGGGTGGAGGAAGTCCCCGTGATCTCCACCGGCGCGCTTTCCTTGGACATGGCGCTTGGTGTTGGCGGGCTTCCGCGCGGACGCATCGTCGAATGCTACGGCCAGGAGTCGTCGGGAAAGACTACGCTCGCCCTGCACGTCGTCGCGAACGCTCAGAAAGCGGGCGGCGTCGCGGCGTTCATCGACGCGGAGCACGCTCTCGACCCCGGTTATGCGAAGAAGATCGGCGTCGATCTCGACAACTTGATTGTCTCCCAGCCGAACAGCGGCGAAGAGGCGCTTACGATCTGCGAGCAGCTTGCGAAGTCGGGTGCGCTCGACGTGATCGTGGTTGACTCGGTCGCGGCGCTTGTGCCGCAGGCAGAGATCGACGGCAACATGGGCGACAGTCACATGGGGCTTCAGGCGCGTCTAATGTCGCAGGCGATGAGAAAGCTCACGGCAGTCGTCGCGCAGACGAAGACGCTCATCATCTTCACGAACCAGGTGCGCGAGAAGATCGGCGTGATGTTCGGCAATCCCGAGACGACGCCCGGCGGCAAGGCGCTCAAGTTCTACGCGAGCTGCCGTCTCCAGGTGCAGAGGATTGGCGCGATCAAGAACCCCGCCGGACAGGTCGTCGGCAACAGGACGCGCGTCAAGGTCGTGAAGAACAAGGTCGCGCCGCCTTTCACCGAGGCAGAGTTCGACATCCTCTACACGTGCGGCATTTCGTACGAGGGCTCGGTCCTCGACGCGGCACTTGCGCGCGGCGTAGTCGAGAAGCGCGGCAGCTGGCTCAGCTTCGGCGACGAGCAGCTTGCGCAGGGTGCGCTTGCGACGATAGAGTATTTGAAGGCGAATCCCGACGTGACGGCGAAGATCGTCGGGCTCGTGAAGACCACGCCGGTCAACCCGGCGTTGGCCAAGAAGAAGTAGTTCCACAGTTTTACACTTTACACTTTTAATTTTACATTCGTTCTATGGAGAGTTGGCGGAGTGGTTGAACGCGGCGGTCTTGAAAACCGTTGAGGATGCAAGTCCTCCGGGGGTTCGAATCCCTCACTCTCCGCCACTCGGGCAGGAGCTCTAAAAAAGGAGACAAAAAATGAAGAAGACCGTAATCGTAGACGCACACGTCGTTTCCCCCGGCATCGACATCGAGAAAGCCACGATAGTCGTCGAGGGCAAGAAGATAAAGCAGGTCATCAAGGGCTCCAAGTCCGTCAAGTCCGATGCGAACACGACCGTAGTCGACGTGCGCGGGCAGTACGTGATGCCCGGCTTCATCGACGTCCATACCCATGGCGCGCTTGGCTACGATTTCTGCGATGCCGACCCCAAGGCGATCTTTGAGTTCGCAAAGGCGAAGCTCGCGGAGGGCGTGACGACCGTGCTCCCGACGACGCTCACCGTCTCGCACGGCGAGCTGATCGCAGCCGCGAAGAACGCCAAGGCCTACGCCGACGCCGGCATGCCCTACGCGAAGGTTCCTGGCATCCACCTCGAGGGACCGTTCATCAACGTTAAGTGCTGCGGTGCGCAGAACCCGAAGTTTGTCCGCAAGCCCGACATCAAGGAAGTGAAGGAGATCTCAAAGGTCTATCCCGTGAAGCTCATCTCCTACGCGGTCGAGACCGAGGGCGGCGCGAAGTTCGCGAAGGACTGCTTCAAGATGGGCGTTGTGCCGAGCTGCGGCCACACTGGCGCAAAGTTCAAGGATCTCGTTCCCGCCTACAAGAACGGGCTTCGCCACATGACGCATTTCTGCAACCAGATGACGCCGCTCCACCACCGCGAGATCGGCATGGTCGGCGCTGGCTTCCTCGTCGAGGACCTCAACACCGAGGTCATCTGCGACAAGATACACCTCTGCCCCGACATGCTGAACCTCATCTTCACTCGCCGCAGTCTCGAGCACATCCAGATGATCACCGACTCGCTCCGCTGCTCGCACTGCAAGGACGGGTACGCTTTCGAGATGGGCGGGCTCAAGGTTCTCCTCAAGGGGGGCGAAGCGCGTCTCGTCGAAGGCGGCAACCTCGCGGGCTCGACGCTCTGGATGGGCATGGGTCTCAAGAACGTCCACGACGTCACCGGCATTCCGCTCAAGGACCTCGTCCGCACGACCTCGTGGAACCAGGCCATCGAGCTTGGCTGGGGCAAGACGCTCGGCAAGGTCGAGAAGGGATACATCGCCGACCTCGTCGTGATCAACCCGCGCAGCTGGAAGCCGTCTGCCGTCTTCATTGACGGCGAACAGCGCATTTGATACAATACGCGCCAAACGATTTGGAGAGATGGCCGAGTGGCTGAAGGCAACGGTTTGCTAAATCGTCGTACGGGTTAATTTCCGTACCGAGGGTTCGAATCCCTCTCTCTCCGCCATTTTCCCGTCCGTTTTTTGATATAATACGGAACAGTGGAATCTCCCATCGCCATAGTCGGCATGTCATGCCGTTTCGCAGGATGCCCGACGCCGTCGGCCTTCTGGGGCGCCGTGATGGCGCGCCGCTGCTGCCTGACGCCGCTTGGTCCCGACGCAGAACTGCCGCTCGGCCAGCGCAATGTCTTCGAGCGGCCCTATCCAGTGAGGATGGGACAGCTCGGGCCGCTTTTCGCCTGCGTTCCATCGATGCAGAACTTTCCGCGCCAGGTGAACGCCGGCGAAAACCAGGATCTCTATTTCGCGACGCAGCTCGCCTTCGACGCCCTTGCCGACGCTGGCATCCGCCCGCACTCGCCGACTCCCGTAAAGGGCAGCGTGCGCGTCGGCTATGCGCCGCCGTTCAACGCCTCGACGGTGAACTGGCTCCAGCACACGGCGTTTCTCGACCAGACGATGGACATCATCCGACGCTTCTTCCCGCATGCGCCTGAGGAGTCGCTTGGCGTCGTGAAGGAGAAGCTTGTCGAATCCCTGCCCGCGCCGAACGCTTCTTCCTTCCTCCTTGGCACCGGCTATCGCTTTGCGTCGTGGATCGCTCGCGAATGTTCCTTTTCTGGCGTTGCGACGACGATGGACGCGGGGCTTCTCACCGGCGCCGCGACCTTGCAGGACGCGATAGCAGACCTCGTTTCAGGCCAGGCGGACGTCGCCCTTGCAGGCGCGCTCACGCCTCCGATTCCGCGCGCCTATCTCGAGGGGCTTTCCGGCGAGGTGACGTTTTCGACGCGCACGGAACTGCAGCCCTTTGCCCAGGAACAGGACGGCACGATTCCGGGCGAAGGTGGCGCGTTCTTCGTCTTGAAGCGCCGTGCCGACGCGTTGCGCGACCACGACAAGATCTACGCCCTCGTCCGCTCCATTGCGATAGGCCACAATCCTGATGACGATCCGTCTGCCATTTTCGCGCAGGTGATCGAGAGGAGCGGCATCCCCGTCAAGACAGTCGGGCTCATCGAGGCGGACGGCTCGGGGATTGCCGTTGCCGAGCAGCGCGAGATCGACGCCGTCCACCGGCTTTGGGGCGAACACCGCCCTGGCGGGCCGCTTGTCGCGATGGGTTCCGTGAAGGGCAACATCGGCCACACGCTCCGCGCGGCGATGGCCGCTGGCGTCGCGAAAGCCGCGCTCGCGCTTTCCCGCCGTGTCCTGCCGCCCCAGATATCGCCGGAGCGGCCGCATGAATCGCTTGCAAACCTCGCGTCGAGCGCGTATCTTCTCGACGAGGCGCGTCCGTGGATAACGGGCGACAGCTCGAGCCCGCGCCGCGCCGTTGTGCTTGGCGCAAACTTCGACGCCATCGATCCCGTGGGAACTACCTCGAAGGGCGGCCGCGCCGCTGCGATAGTGCTTGAAGAGGAACCGGAGGACCGGCTGTGACGGCGGAATTCGGAGCTGTGGGGAGAACGGAACTCGTCCTCGTCTCGGCGGCGGACGACGAGGCGCTCGTCGCCGAGATCTCCCGCCTTGCGGCGTTTCTCGACCGCATTCCCGACGCGCCTCTCGCCGATGTCGCCTACACATGCTCCCTTGCGCGCGGCGACGCCGTTCTCGCGCTCGTGGTCTCAAGCGTCAACGAACTGAGGGTGCGGCTTCTCTCCGCGCGCTCGCGCATCCAGTCGGGAGCGGCGCGGATACGCGACAAGAGCGGCACCTACTACTTCCGCGAGCATCTTGTCCGCGAAGGGGCGGGGAAACTCGCGTTCGTCTATCCCGGCGTGATGAGCTACTACCCCGACATGCTCCGCGACATCGCGATACTCCATCCGGAGTGCCGCGCGGCGTTCGACGAACTCGAGGAGGCGCTTTCAGACGATCCCGACTTCACGCCGTCGAGCTTCATTTTCCCGCCGGCTCCCTACTACCGCCACGACGCTGACATCTTCAGTTCAGGCGCGTATGCGCAGGCGTTCGTCGCGTCGTTCTCCGGGTGCGTTGCCATGTCTCGGCTTATCGACCGCCTCGGCATCGTTCCCGACGGCGTCGTCGGCTGCGTCGGCGGCGATCTTGCCGCGGTGGTGCGCTCAGGGGCGACCGGCGTCGGCAATCCTCGCCCCGTGAGGGTGCGCGCGATACGCGAGATCTACAAGATCGTCGACAAGGCGGTGGACCATTCGGGGCTTCCCAAGACGTCGATGATTTCCGTCCTCCTCAAGCACGAAGGGGAGGATGAAGAAGTGGTGAAGGGCTTTCCCGCTGACAAGGTTACGCTTGCGCTCGACTTCTCGCCGCGCCAACGCACGTACGCCATCGCGCCCGATTACGAGGAGGCGGCTCTCAAGGCGTTTGCCGACGCGGGCATCCGCACGATGAAGCTTGCGCTCGAGCGGCCCTTCAACACGTCGAAGTGCAAGCCGATAGTCGCGGGCGTCAAGAAGTTCGCTGGCGACTGGATGAAGCACGAGGCGGTGTGCGACGTCTATTCATGCGCGCAGGCCGAAAAGCTTTCGAGGAAGGCGCGTCACGCGCGCAACGACACCGCCGAGCGCTGGGCGCAGCCGGTGAGGTTCCGCGAGACGATTCTCAAGATGCACGCCGACGGCTACCGCGTGTTCCTCGAGGTCGGCCCGCGCGGGCTTATGACGACGGCGGTCTCCGAGACGCTGAAGGGCTCCGACTTCGCGGCGATTGCGCTTAACTCGATACACCGCCGTGGTGTCCTGCAGGCATGCCACGCGCTCGGACAGCTTGCCGCGTACGGCGTGAAATTCGATTTCTCGAAGTCGTTCGAGCGTCGTCGCCCGAGAAAACTCGATTTCGACTCGGCACTGTCGCTCGAAGTACGTCGCGACGCGGAGATGCGCCTTTCGAGCGCGTTTCCCCGACTCTCCCTTCTCGGCGACGAGACGTTCCTGCAAGGCGCAAACTTCATCACCGAGCCGACGGGCCGCGGCGCAAAGGCCGCGCAGAGGGCGGCGGCGGTCGCGGCGAAGGCCCGTCGCCAGCGCCAATTCGACTTCGGCGCTGCGAATCCGCTCGTTTCGGACGCGGACATCCTCGCGCAGAGCCCTGGCGTCTCGATAGAAATCTCGAAGATCTTCCGCACTTCCGACGCTCCGTTCCTCGCGGACTTCGCGCTCGGCGCGAGCCAGCTTTCCTATTCCGACCCCAATCTCAAGGGACTCGTCATGCTGTCGATTCCCGTCGCCGCTGAGATGATGGCGGAGGTCGCGCGGATGCTCGTTCCGAACAGGACTCTCGTCTTGATCGAGAACCTGGGCTGCAGGCGCATGGTCTCGTTCACCGGCGGCGAGCTGAAGCTTTTCATAAAGGCCGAGCGCGTCGCTTCGGGAGACGCAAAGCTCGCTGCGGTCAACGTTCAGATACGGGATGATTCCCCGAACTCCGCCTATACGTGGCCCGTGATGGATGGCGTGTTTGTCATGGCCGACCAGCACGCCCCCATGGTGCCGGTCTCTACGCCTCCGATGTTCAAGCCCCGCACGGTCCACTGGTCGGACCGCGACATATATCCCGCGCGACTCTGCTACGGACGGCGGCTTAGGGGCATTCGCTTCGTCGAGTCGTGGAGCGAGTCCGGGCTTGATTACGAGGTCGAGACCCCGTCGCTTTCCGACGCCGTCGTCTTTACGCGATTCCCGTTGTGGCTTGTAAACCCGCTGCTCCTCGGCGCCATCACGAGCGGCTTTGCGCTTTGGCGCAGCCACGAGCGGTTCACCGGCGCGTTCTCGTTCCCGTTCCGGCTGAGGAAGCTCGAGCTTTTCGGTGCACAGCCGCATGAGGGCTCTCGGCTCAAGTGCTATTTGCGACTCACGGGCGTTACGCCCAAGTCGCACGTCTGCGACATCACGGCCACGGATGGAAACGGCGTTGCCATAATGTCCATCTCTGGCTGGGAGGAGCTAACCGAGCGCGTCCCCGCCGAATACCGCGAGCTTGTCTTGCAGCCGGCCAACGCGTTTCTCACGCGGCGCGTCTCGACCGACATGCTCGGTGACCCCGCGACAGACGTCGCGAGCGCGTTCATCACCGACGTGCCGTATCAGATCTTCGAGAGGAACGAGGAGATCTGGCTGAAGACGCTCTCGCACGTCGTCCTCGGGGCGCAGGAGCGCGACGAGTTCCGCAGCATGCCGGGCTCCACTTCGCGCCGCACCGAATGGCTGTTTGGCCGCGTCGCCGCGAAGGAGGCCGTAAGGCGCTACCTCAAGGACTTCCACCAGGCGAGGTGGAGCGACGCTGACATACAGATCTGGCGCGACGACTCGGGTAAGCCCCATGCGCTTGGGGCGTGGGGCGACTATCTCTCGACGAAGATCGACATCGCGATTGCGCACACGGCGCAGTTCATCATCGCGCTTGCGGCGGCGAACGCGCGCGTCGGCGTGGACGTCGAGTCCGTCGCGCGCGATCTTTCCGAGGAGTTCACGGCTGGCGTGTTCGTCCCCGAGGAACTCGAGCTTGCGGCGAACGCGGCGAATGCGTCGCAGGCGATAATCCGCTTCTGGTGCGCGAAGGAGGCCGTCTCCAAGGCGCTCGGCACCGGCATTCGCTACAGCCCCCGCGAGATGCACGTCACCGAATACCAGCCGGACACCGGGAAGCTCGTCGTCCGGCTCGAGGGCGCGTGGCTTGACGCTTTCAAGAAATTCCGTGGCCGCGACATCGACGTCGTGTCGCGTGTGATGCGCGACCATGCGCTCGCTTTCTGTTTCATTCCAATGACGTTGTTCGATGAGTAGCAGGGATCCGTTTGGAGAATTGGCGCCGCGCCGTTCGCTGCCGCCGGGGCTTAAGCAGAGGTTTCCCGACCGTGTGCTCGTCATGACGACGGACCGCTGCTTCTGCGCTTGCCCGCATTGCACGCGAAAGTTCATTCTCGGGAAGTCGCCTGTCGTCGATTCGCCCGAACGGCTCGCTGCCTGCGTTGAATACGTGAAGCGACATTCGAAAGTGCGCGACGTGCTCCTTTCCGGCGGCGACGTCCTTACGCTTCCCGATGCGAGAGTGGCGAAGTTCGTCGATGCGTTTGCGAAGCTTGACCAGATAGAGGTTGTTCGCATCTGCACGCGCGCGCCAGTCGTCAGTCCTGCGAGAGTCACCGCTCGTCTCGCGCGGCTCTTGCGCCGCGTCGGGCGCGGCAAGGTCTGGGCGAATGTCCACATCAACACGGCTGACGAGGTGCAGCTTGCGCGCGAGGCGGCGGCGCGGCTAATCGACTGCGGCATTCCCGTCTCGTCGCAGACGGTGCTTCTCCGTGGGCTCAACGACACGCCGCGCAAGATGCTATCGCTTCTTCGTGCGCTTTCCGCCGCGAGGATTCGGCCCTACTACGTCTTCCAGTGCGATCCCGTCGAGGGGTTGCAGGAGCGCTTTGGCGTTCCGCTCGCGCGAGCGAAGGAAATCGAGGCCTACTGCGCCGAGCGCATTGGCGGCCTCGCGCTCCCGCGCTTCGTCGCCGACCTTCCCGGCGCCAAGCGCAAAACCCCATTAGATTTGATGGGCACTTGCGGTTTGTGAGTTGTGCTTTCCTGTCAGCGTTATCCGCTTCGCTGTTTCGCTGATGTTCTGTGCTGGTGTGTGCTTGCAGTGCTGGTTTGCCTGACAACGTGCGGCTTGCTTCGCCGCAACGGTGCTCGCCTGCGAGAAATGGCCGATTCGCGCGTCCTTGCGACCTCTCGGCGTATACATATACGCCGTCGGGTCGCAGTCCTGCGCGACTCGTCTCATTTTCGCAGGTTCCGCCCCGCTGGCGGCGGCGAAG
>JAZSLQ010000162.1:0-15525 GCA_045535455.1 Kiritimatiellia bacterium
GTGGAGAAGTCGCGGCCTGGCAAGGCGCGGAAGCGGGCTGCGTGACCTTTGCGTGGACGACGTGCGGCAAAAGCTCCACCTTGAAGCCGGCCCTGGGACACGTCTGGGTTCGTGCCTTTGCGGAAAGATTGCCGGTTCCGAATCGTTCTTGGATTCGACACGAAGGATGGTTGAGCCGTGGTTGAGGTTTGGTTGCGTGGCTGTTGAAGGACGGTTGTGGATGGGTTGAGGTTCCCGATGGTTATCGGGGTTGGAAGGCGGTTGTGTAGTGGTTGGAAAAATGGTTGTGGTTGAATAGCGGTTGGGTAGGGTCGAGTAGGGTCGCATAGAGTCAATTAGCGTCGATTAGTGCCGATTAGAGTCGGGCGGTCAAGCGGTCGAGCGGACTGCGACAAATACGCGGCGGATTTGCCGCGCGCGTTGGGTAGAGGGTGAAGCACGGCTTCCCAAATGAGGCGAACGCCCATTCAAGGACAACTGCGCCCTCCTCAAGAAGCTCTTCGAGATGTGAGGGCGGTAGGGCGCGATGGCCTCTTCGCGCCGCATATCGAAACGGGGCGCGGCAAGAATGCCGCGCCCTTCTTTGTTGGAGGGCTTTTCGGTATATCGAAAAAATACACAATCACCCCGTTGTCTTTTCGGTATGGTTTATGGTAGTTAAATACGCAGAGGAGGCGTGCTTGATCTTGCCGTTGAAGCGCAACGACTTGATTGGAAAGCGGTTGCTTTCAAGCCAAGAGAAGATATATGTTGTTGATCATGGATTTTGCGAAGCACTTTTCGGTCGCAATGAGGCGTCGATCGACCAAATACTCGAGAACATTGTCGCAGTCGATCTCGTGCGCAGGGGCTATTCGGTTTCAGTTGGGATGGTCGGAGCGAATGAGGTGGATTTTGTTGCAGAGAAGGGCGGTGACAAGATATATGTCCAGGTCGCATACCTAATGCCCACGGAAGAAACTCGCGAACGAGAGTTCTCTGCGCTTGAACACATCCCAGACAACTATCCTAAGTACGTTCTCTCTATGGACGAAATAGACTTCTCTCGGAATGGTATCAAGCATTGCCGAGTTGAGGACTTTTTGCTCCAAAAAAAAATTTTAAAAAAATTTTAGATACCCCCTTGACGGGCTTCCCCCATTTGGGGTATAATATGTGCCGTCAACCCTTTTAAGGAGGAATAGATGAAAGCAGAAAAAGTATTGGGAGTCGTAGCGTGCGCAGTCGCGTGCGTTGCTTCCGTCAATGCATTTGCCGACCAAATCGATTGGTTTAACGGCAATGTTGGTTCAACGACGACGAGTGGAATCTCAACTCCGACGCGCGCGTCATGGAATGCGACTTTGCCCGACGGCGTAACACTTGCCAACGGCTCGATCTCGCTTGACAATGATAGTTCTACTGCGCTGGTTCTTACTCCTGCTGCAAGTTCGGAGCCGGCTCTCAGTGATCAGGTTGTCACTATTTCGAGCACTGCGGTTTTGACTCCGAACGATGCTTCTGATCTTGGTGATGTTGACGGTGCCAAGGCCGGTTTTGCAGTCGGTGTCAGCAATAATGGTGCTGATACCAACTTTTACGGCTATGCGTCTGGGTTGGCATCTGGAAGCAGGTGGGTCAAGCTCTCGGGTACTGTTCCTCAGGGCGAGAATGCATCCACGACCTTCCGTATTGTACTTGACTATCGTACTGGCAAGCAGACCGTGAAGTTCTTTCTCGGTGATGCTCAGTTGAGTTCGACCACAACAAATGAGTGGGATATTTTGTCGGCCACTGGTTTGGATTCCATAGCTGCCTATGGTTCTGGCTCCCTCTCGGCGCTTTCCGCGACTTGCGAGAAGGCCGTTGTTGCGATTGGGGACGTTAAGTACGGCTCGATTGCCGAGGCAACAGCGGCTGGCGGCAGTGCGTCGACCATCCAGGTAGTCGATAGCAATGGCACAGTTGTTGAAAATGTGACGGCGAACAACGGTCTTTCCGTCGCCGTCTGCACGGCTCTTGGTCTTTCGTTGGAGAATTCGAGCGCCAATATCGCAGTTAAACCAACTGCGACAGATACCGATGCGTCGAATATTACTCTTCAGCTTAATATGCCTGGTGCTCCAGAACCTGGTGCTGTTGGGTTTAAGATTTCTGGATCTGATACGGTCTATGCGGCTGATGCGATAAAGATCCCGCTTGCCGCTGGAACTTATGAGATCACTCCGGTGCTGAAGTAAACTTCTTAAAGGAAAACAACAATGAAAAAGACAATTGCAGTTCTCTTTGCGATCGCTTCTGCGGCCGCATTTGCCGGGATGAACGATTTGATCGTCTCGTTCTCGACGCCTGGTCCTGACAAGTATGCTGACGGCACTGAAGTCAAGGTCGGCGAGTGCTATTCGCTCGTCTACACCAAGGCGGATGGTTCGCAGGAAATTGTTCTCAACTATCAGACAAAGCTTGCGGGCAAGTGCTCTTCGGTCGTCTATATGGTTGATGAAGTGACGGCCGCGAAGTATTCTGGCGGCACTTGGGGCGTCTATCTGCTCGACACCCGCGATTTCGCGAACGGTGGTACGCCGGCGGGCCTTGACGCCAATGGTCAGCCCAAGGTTGAGCCCTGGGTCAAGGCCGAGGTTGTCTCCTCTGTCGCAAGTTCGGGCAATTTCGGGTCTGCGACGACCGACAAGGCGGTTTCGGCAGGTTCCTACGATCTCGCTGCGGCAGATGTTCCGCAGCCCACGGTTACTGGCATCAAGATCGTCGGCGCTAATGTCGTCGTCACTGTTGCCAATACGCGTCCGTTCGTTGGCTACACGCTCGTTTCGGGCAGTGATGCTACGGAGTTCTCGGCTCCCGCCAGCACGGGTGTCAACGGCGATTCTGCCGGCGATATTGAACTCGTGGCGCCTAAGAAGGATGGCGCGCAGTTCTTCAAGGTTTCAACAGTCAAGTAAGATTGGGAGGCACTTAAAATGAAAAAGCTACTCTCCGTTTCGATTGCCGCTCTTGCTTTTGCAGCGGTGGCAGATGGTTATACGCCTATAACAGTTGGCGTTGAAGAGATTGCTACTACGACAGATCAGCAGAATTACATAATTCCTGTTCCGTATCAGACTATCGGTTCTACCACTGATGTATCGGTGCATGATCTTGTCAAGGCGGCGAATCTTCCAACTGGAACGAAGCTGTATCATTACAACGGCACTTCTTACCAGGTTTGGGAAGTTTTCGGCGGAACTTGGATTGCACCAGATGTTGCGCCAACGGTAAAAATAGCTGGCACAAGTGTTTCCAAGGGGTCGACTGAGGTTACAATTGCGGTTGGCAGCGCACTTTGGGTTGTTTTTGGCACTGGTTATCCAGAGGCAAACCAGAAGATATATGTCTATGGCTCGCCTGTTGAGATCAAGACAACTAGTATAAGCGCAGCTGGTACATATCTGCTTTCCAATCCGACGAATGCAGAGATTTCTGGTTTAGCCACGAAATTGTCTGAAATCGCTGTAAAGGGTGACAAGATTCTTCCTATTGGCAATTCGTTCTCTGGCTATTATGCGTATAATGGTTCCGTTTGGAAGAAAGTTACAGGTACAACTATTTCTGACGAAAGTCTTCCTACGTTGGGGGCGTATGCTGGCTTTTGGTATGTCAAAAAGGCCGCTGGGTCGGAGACTACCATTACATGGTAATGTCACCGGAAATAACGTGATATAACATCGAAAGAAAACAAGACAATGAAAAAGATAATACTTCTCCTCGCTTTCGCGTCAATCTTCGCGGTGAAAGCTGATTACATCTATTGGATGGTTGATGAAAATCCAGATGTGACTGGTTGGGATGAGAGTACGACTAAGTCTAATTGGACCACGGCCAACCTGTACTACAATGATGGAGTCATTGGTACTTTAGATAGAACTGCTTGGGATAATCTTACCGCCTTTGATGCGTATGCATATTCAGAGTTCACTCCTACTGGTACTGGTACTTTCATGATTGAATTGATAGGCGATACCTATGGCAAGACAACTGGTCTTGAGTCCAATCTTTCGCAGTACATATTCAGTAGCCCGATGTCTGTTATGCCTGCGTCTGCATTTGGGCAGGGGGCGACATACGCCGTTCCGGAGCCAACGAGCGGGTTGCTGTTCCTCGTGGGCGGGATGCTCCTTGGGCTGAAGCGCCGTCGCCAGAAGGTCTGAGCTGCGGTTGCTAAAGAAAAGCGAAGTGCAAGATGCCTCAAGGGCGTCTTGCGCTTTTCTTTTCCAAATTTGATTGCCAGATTTCCGTATGTTCTGATATAATACTCGAAAATTGCAAATAGGAAGATGACTATGGAAAACAATGTATTTGAGGGTGACAAACTCGGGAATCGCGATGTGTTTCTCGCATTTCTTGCGGGCATCGGTTCTTTCCTCGCCTACCTGGCCTTCTCCCCGCGCGGGCTTGACCCATCGCTTTGGAACGAGATGTGCGTCGCCGCTCAAATACGGCCGCCAGCGACACTCTTCCACGGGCTCTGGCGACTTCTCGCCGTTGGCGTTCTTTCTTTCTGCGGTCCAGAATACATTACATCGGTTTTGCGCATAATTGGTGCGATTGTTGGCGGACTGTCGGTATTCTTCGTATATCTCATCCTGAGGCAGATCGTCGCCTCTCTCGCGCGAGTTAAGAGTCTTCGGCTTTGGGGTTGGATAGCGCCGCTCTTCACGATGATTGCGACGGTGTGCTTCGGTGCTGGCGACGCCTTGTTCCGCATCATTTCCCCGCTTTCGCCCGATGCATTCCAGTTTGTTGGACTGCTCTTCTCGCTCTTCCTCTTTCTGCGATTCCTGAAGTCCGGCGGCACATGGCGAATCCTGCTTTCAATGGTCTTCGCTGGCGCAGTCACTGCCGAGACGCCGTTGGGGTTCCTCCTTCCCCTTGTTTACTATATCGTGCAGCGTATCGCCCTCGCCTCGTTCATAAACGACAAGCAGCAGTTGGATGTTGACCCCGGGCATCTTGGCTTTATGCCGCGTTGGCGCATGTTCTTCTCTTTTGTACTCGGCCTTTTCCTTTTGGGCGGGGTGAACATTGCCGTTTTCATGATGTTCGGCGGCCTTGAGGCCTGCGGCTGGAGTGGCTTTGACCTTGCCTTCCGCTATGCTGTGAGCTACCACGAAGTAATCGCCTTTGCCGCGTCTCCGATTGGCTGGGTGCTTGCAGTTACCTTCTCGCTCCTTCCGCTCGTCGTTTCGCTCGTCCTCTTCCCGATGCTTTGCCGCGACACCGAGCCGATTCGCTTCCGGCTTGGGCTTATACTTTTCTTCGCCGGCATCCTCGCGCTCGTCCAGTGCGGGATTCTTCCCTATACCCGCCTTTGGTCTTTCTCGTCCGGCGCCGTCGAGATTAACTCCGACTTCCTTGAATGCGTGTTCATGCTGATGACGGCGATTACCCTCGCGCTCGCCTCGTCGTGCTTTGCTCTTGGTTGCCAGGATATCCTCTTCTACGACGAGGACGACGGTGCGTTTAAGGTTGTTGAACCGCGTGGAATCGTTATGCGCAATCTTGTGCAGGTAGTCGTCATTGCCTGCGTGCTGCCGACAATCTCTCGCGTGTATCGCCCCGTCGAGACTGAGTTGAGGTCCATCGTCCACGATGCGATCGTCGAGACCGTGCGCGAGTGCGGCGATGCCAAGTTCGTGTTTACCGACGGACGACTTGACGCAGGTGTAGAGTTGGTCGCTTCGATGGCAGGTTCGCAGGTGAAGCCGTTAAGCATGATGAGCGGGCCTTCGTCC
Organism: Kiritimatiellia bacterium; assembly: GCA_045535455.1. Classification (GTDB taxonomy): domain Bacteria; phylum Verrucomicrobiota; class Kiritimatiellia; order RFP12; family UBA1067; genus UBA1067. The sequence goes on from JAZSLQ010000162.1 coordinate 5,769, forward strand.
TGGGAACGGTATATTCGCACACGCCATTTCGAGGAGGGTTCGCCTGACCGCGCCTCTGTCGAGGTTGGCGTGCCAATCCTTCTTCGCGTCTGGGCCGGCGAGATGACGAACGGCATGGACAATGCCGCGATCCAGCTCGGCTTCGAGTTCTGGCGCCGTGCGAGAAAGCCGCTTCCGAAGTGCTCTGGCTTCGTCGCGCGTGAGAAGGGGCTTTCCGATGCAGAGGCCGAGCGCGGCATCTCTGTCGCGAACAACATCGCCAAGCGCATCATCAAGCTGGCGAAGGAGAATCCCAATGTAGCCGTCTCGCCTGCGCTCCGTGGCGCGGTTTCGTCCGTATCGTGGCGCATCTCGCGTTTCGCCCGCATGAGAGACGACGAGCAGCTTGCGAACGAACTCGACGAGTGGAACAACGCGGTCAAGCACATGATGCGACTCATCGAATACGAGCGCATGCGCACGTTCATGCAGATGACGCCCTACGAGGGACTCCGGCTTGCGCTTCGCCGCGCCGACTTCGTTGAGGCGCGCAAGTACGGCGCGACGGTCTTGCAGATCGACCCCGAGGATCCAGAGGCGAACTTCGGCACCGGCATGGCGTATCTCATGGAGGAAAAGTTCAAGGATGCGGAGTTCTATCTTGAGCGCACGCTCATAAAGCGCCCCGACGAGCCGGCCGTCCTCAACAACCTCTCGATCATCTTCCGCAAGACGAACCGCCTCGACAAGGCGCTTGAGTACGTCAAGAAGGCGCATGAGCTCGCGCCCGAGAACGAGGAGATAGCGCACACCTTGAAAGACACTGAGCGTGCAATCGCAAAGCGCGAGGAGACGCTCAAGTCCGCTTTCAGGCGATGAAGGCCCTCGTTCAGCGCGTCACCGAGGCGAGCGTCACGATTGACGGCGAGGTTGTCGCCGAGATTGGCAAGGGGTATCTTATACTCTTCGGCGTGACGCACGACGACACCGAGGCGAAGGTAGATCGCCTTGTCCAGCGCGTCGTCAAGCTGAGGATTTTCGAAGACGAGAGCGGCAAGACGAACAAGTCCATAGAGGACGTCGCCGGTTCCATCATCGTCGTTTCGCAGTTCACGCTCTACGCCGACACCGACCACGGCAACCGCCCCGGCTTTTCCGCCGCCGCGCGTCCTGATCTCGCCGTGCCGCTCTATGAGCGCTTTGTGGCTGGTCTTCGCGCGGCGCTCGGTCCTGATCGCGTCGGCACAGGCCGTTTCGGCGCCGACATGAAAGTCCGTCTTCTTAACGACGGCCCGTTCACCGTTGAGCTTGTGGCTTGATGGTTTTGATGCGGATTTGCTATAATACCGACATGGTTCGCTCCTTTGCGGCTGGAAGGGAATACTAGTGAAGACTGTAAAATCACCTTTTCATTTCAAAGGCGGGGTTCACCCCGACTACAACAAGGAACTGGCGCGTGACAAGCCAATAGAGAAGCTGCCGCTTCCCGCCGAGCTCGTAGTCTCGATGTCGCAGCACCTCGGTGCACCGGCGAAGTGCCTCGTTAAGGTCGGCGACTTCGTGAAGCGCGGCCAGCTCATCGGCGAGAAGAACGGCTTTATCTCGGTGTGCGTCCGCGCACCGGCCGATGGCAAGGTCAAGGCCGTCGAGAAGCGTCTTGGCCCAGCGGGCGGCAAGGCCGATGCAGTGATCCTTGATACGACGGCCACTCCGGAGCCTGCGCCTGACGCCAACTCACCCACTCCACCACCCACCAACTCACCCACTCCCATTCTTCCTCCGCTTGACTGGAAGACTGCCACGCGCGAAGAGCTCTTGAAGCGTGTCGAAGAAGCGGGGATATGCGGCATGGGCGGCGCGGGATTCCCGACGTCCGTAAAGCTCAACCCGCCGCCTGGGAAGCGCTGCGAATATCTCGTACTCAATGGCGCGGAGTGCGAGCCGTATCTGACTGCCGACTTCCGCGTGATGCTTGAGCGCGCCGACCGCATTCGCCTCGGTGTCGAGATCATGCGTAAGATTCTTGGTGGTCCTGCCGTGAGGATCGCTATCGAGGCGAACAAGCCCGAGGCGATTGCCGCGATGGAGCAGGCGTTTGCAGACATTGAGGGCAACGTCGAAATCGTCGTCCTTCCTGTTCTCTATCCGCAGGGCAGTGAAAAGCACCAGATCTACGCGACTGTCGGGCGCGTCGTTCCCGAGCCGCCCGCGCTCCCGATCGACGTCGGGTGCGTAGTTGAGAACGTCGGTACTGTCGCTGCGATTGCTGATGCCGTTGAGAAGGGCGAGCCGCTTCTCGAACGTGTCACTACGGTTTCCGGCGATGCGGTTGTCGAGCCCAAGAACATCCTTGCGCCGAGCGGCACGAAATACGCCGACCTCGTCGCGTTCTGCGGCGGCGAGAAGGAGCCGCCCGCGAAGGTTATCTCCGGTGGTACGATGATGGGCTTCGCCGTCTCGACGCTCGAGATCGGCACGACCAAGACGACGTCGGGCTTGCTCTTGCTTTCCAAGAAGAAAGTCTTCCAGTATGCGTCGGGCGCATGCATCAACTGCGGGCGCTGCCTCAGGGCGTGCCCGATGAACCTGAACCCGGCGCTCATCTCGAAGGCCGTTGACGCGAACGACATCAAGGCCGCCGAGGACGCGAGTGTGATGGACTGCATCGAGTGCGGCGCGTGCAGCTTCGGCTGCCCGGCCTACCGCACGATCACCCAGAGCTGCCGCCGCGCGAAGAATTCGATCCGCGCCCGCATCGCGGCAGAGAAGGCCAAGGCCCAGGCAGCGAAGAATAGTTAAAAGTTTAAAGTTAAAAGTGTAAAGTTGAAAGTGTAAAGTTGAAAGTGAAGGCTTGAGAGTTGGAAGGTTGAAAATATGAAACCCAAAGATACCGCCGAACATTATATCCTTTCCAGTTCCCCGCATGCGCATGCAAACGCGAGCGTCTCGCGCATCATGCTCGACGTCATAATCGCGCTTCTCCCGACGACCGCGATGGGCATCTACTTCTTCGGCATGCCGGCCGTGTGGACGATTGCCGTGTGCGTCTCGACGTGCATTGTGACGGAAGCGCTTTGCCGCATGGCGATGAAGCGCGAGAGCACGATAGGTGACCTTTCGGCGGTGCTGACGGGCCTTCTTCTCGCGCTCAACCTTCCTGCGGGGATTCCGCTTTGGATGGCTGCAGTCGGCTCGGTCTTCGCGATCGCCATAGCGAAGCAGGTGTTCGGCGGTCTTGGCATGAATCCGTTTAACCCTGCGCTTGCCGCGCGCGCGTTTATGCTAATTTCCTTCACCGGCCCGATGACCACTTGGCTCAAGCCGTTCTGGTGGAAGACTCCCGAGGCCGCGACGACTGCGACGCCTCTCGCGGTGATGAAGACGTGGTTCGTCGCCGGGGCGAGGGCGTCTGCGTCTCCCCATGGGCTTTGCAACGCCGCTTGCAAGGGTGTTCCTTCGCTTTGCGACATGCTTGTCGGCAACATGCCCGGCTGCATTGGCGAAGTGTCGGCGATAGCGCTCGCCATTGGCGCCATCTATCTCCTCTGCCGCAAGGTCATCACCTGGCATATCCCGTTCGCGTTCATCGCGACGGTGTTTGTCTATTCGCTGATCGCGGGCGGGGCGCCTGCGATGATGCAGGTGCTGACTGGCGGCGTGATGATCGGCGCCTGCTTCATGGCGACGGACTACGTTACGAGCCCGATCACCGCGAAGGGCAAGTTGATCTTCGGTTTTGGCTGCGGACTTCTCTGCATGCTTATTCGCCAGTTCGGTTCCTATCCCGAGGGCTGCTCGTTCGCGATTCTCATCATGAACGCGCTTTGCCCGCTCGTCAACCGCTGGACCCAGCCCAAGCCCTTTGGAGCAAAGTGATGAAGAACAACTGCATTTTCTGCGCGATAGCAGCAGGCGAGATTCCGAGCTTCAAGGTTTACGAGGACGATGTAGTCCTCGCCTACCTCGACATCAATCCGTTCTCGAAGGGCCACGTCCTCGTGATTCCGAAGGAACATACGGAAGGTCTTCTCGACACGCCCGACGCGACGCTTGCCGCCGTCATCGCACGAGTCAAGAAGGTCGCGGCGCACATCAAGGACGCACTTCCCTGCGATGGCTTCAACATTCTCCAGAACAATGGCGAGGCCGCAGGCCAGACTGTGAAGCACGTCCATTTCCACATTGTTCCGCGTTACGGCATGGAGCCCATCTCGTTCGAGAACCACAAGGGCGATATGGACGCCCTTAAAGCGCTCGCTGAGCGCATTCGACTCTAATGGGGAACTCCCGCAGATCGGCGGCGTTCATCGTCGCGCGATGGATCGCGACGAAGGATTTTCCCTCGTCAATGCTGCCGACTGGCGAAAACCGCGCGTTCGTCCAGGACATCGTTTATACGACGATACGCCGCATCAGGCCCTTGAGGAAGATTCTCGGCACGTTGATGAAGCAGTGGCCGAAGGGCGAGCTTGAGGCGCTTCTCTACGTGGGGGCGGCGCAGATCCTCTACATGCCCGACGTCCCAGATTTTGCCGCGGTTAGCGAGACAGTGGACGCGGCGAAGGGATGCGAGAACCCATCGATTGCGAAGGTCGTGAATGGCGTGCTTAGGAATGTCATCCGCCGCCGCGAGGAATTCGAGAAGATGATCGCCGAAGCTCCGCTCGAGGAGCGCGAGAGCTTCCCGACTGCGCTTGTGCGCCGCTGGGAGCGACGCTTCGGCGCCGAGAACGCCGCGCGGCTCTGCGCGTGGCACAATACGCCAGCCGAGACTTTTATCGCGAGGTGCGACGGTAGTTTTGTGAAGCTCGAGCGCGGGCAGCGCGTAGAGGACATTCCCGGCTACGCCGAGGGTGGCTTCATTGTGCAGGACCCGGGCACTCGCCTTGCGATTGAATTGCTTGATCCCAAGGAGGGCGAGCGCGTTCTCGACGCCTGCGCGGCACCTGGCGGCAAGACAGTCCAGATCGCGTGGCGTGGAGCTTCTGTCGTCGCTTGCGAGGTGAACCCCAAGCGCCGCCGTCGGCTTGAGGAGAACCTTGCGCGACTAAAGCTTGGCGTCGAAGTCATCCCGGAGCTCCCGCCTCTTCCTGAAAACTTTCAACTTTCAACTTTAAACTTTAAACTCTTTCATAAGGTGCTTGTCGATGCGCCATGCTCCAACACGGGCGTGCTTCGCCGCCGCCCCGACGCGCGGTGGAACTGGAACGAGGAAAAACTCGCCGCTCTTGTGAAACTCCAGTCCGACATTCTCGATGCCTGTGCGTCGCGTGTCGCCCCTGGCGGCGTGCTCGTCTATTCCACATGCTCGAACGAGCCCGAGGAAAACGAAGCGCAAGTCACCGCTTTCCTCGCGCGGCATCCCGACTTCTCGCTTGAAGAGTCGCGCGAGTCTATTCCATTCGATAGCGAAACCGACGGCGCGTTCGCAGCGCGCCTCAGGCGGAACCCCGTGTGACGCGATTGCCGCGTTTTTGATATAATGCCCACTGTATCAAATCTGCAACGGAAGGAACATCTATGCTGACTGCCTGTATCTTTGCGGCAATTCTCGCTTCGCCTGGAGAGATCGAACTTGACAAAAAGCTTCCCGCCGTATTCGAGAAAAGCGCCGCGCATTACAGCGCCATCGACGCAGCGGCGACGCCGCTGATGAATTCCGGCGACGCCGCCAAGGAGAAGAAGCCGCACGGCGAGCGTCGTGTCCCCCACGGTTGGGACGCGAAGAGCGGCAAGCTCGACATGCGCTCCATCTACTGGTGGACGTCAGGCCATTTCCCCGGGTCGCTATGGTATCTCTACGAGGCGACTGGCGACGAGTTCTTCAAAGACAGGGCGATTGTCTGGACCGAGTCCATCGCTCCCAACTCGAAGGTCACCGACAACCACGACGTCGGCTTTATCATGTACTGCTCGTTTGGCAATGCACGTCGTCTTCTCAGGACTGACAAGTACGACGATCTTTTGCGCGAGACGGCATCGTCGCTCTCGAAGCGCTTTAATCCTGAGCTTGGGCTGATTAGGAGCTGGGGTCCGCTCGACGAGAAGAAGAACTTCCTTGTCATTCCCGACAACATGATGAACCTCGAGCTTCTCGAATGGGCGGCGAAGTATCCTTCGCCAAGGGCTACGGATGCCAAGGAACAAGCGGCGCGGTTTGACGAAATCGCGCGCTCGCACGCGACTAAGACGATGGCGCACCATTTCCGTGCGGATGGCGGCACCTACCATGTCCTTAACTATGACCAGCGTCCTGGCTTTCATGGCGCAGTGCAGGAAATCCGCCGCGGGCAGGGGCTCTCGTGCGAGACGGCGTGGAGCCGCGGGCAGTCGTGGGCGATCTACGGCTACACGATGATGTACCGCGAGACGAAGGATCCCGCCTACCTCGCCTTTGCCCAGAAGGTCTCCGACTTTGCGATCAACCATCCGAACATGCCCGCCGACGGCGTTCCCTACTGGGATTTCGGCGCACCTGGCGAGGAGCGCGACTCATCTGCCGCGGCGGTAATGGCGTCGGGGCTTCTCGAGCTTTCGACTTTCGTCGACGGCGAGAAGGGCGCGAAGTACCGCGCGTTCGCGGTGAAGCAGCTCCTTTCGCTCTGCTCCGACGCATATTTCGCAAAGCCCGGCGAGAACGGCGACTGGCTTCTCAAGCACGGCGTCGGCCACAAGCCGGCCGGTAGTGAGATTGACGTTCCCCTTGACTATGGCGACTACTACTTCCTCGAGGCGCTTCTGCGCTTCCGTCGCCTCGCTGCCGGCTTCGCCCCCTAATTTCCTCTGGCGGTACACCATCTTCCGTCTGGATTCTCAGAGCGGAATTGGTGAATACGAAAGTCTACCGTGACATCTTTTCGGCGAAGAATATGCAACTTGCAGATTCTTCGCCCGACATGCTATTGACAGATACGATAGAAATTTGCTATAATCGATGTGTTTTTAGAATATAACTTGATTGGAGGATGCAGATGTTTGTCGGGAGAGAAGAACAACTCGAACAGTTGAAGGCACTTTGGCGAAAGCCAGTTGCCTCGCTTGTGACCTGTCGTGGACGCCGACGCATCGGTAAGTCCACGCTTATTGAGGAATTCGCCCGCAGAAACCGTGTGCGCTTCATAAAACTGGAGGGTGTCGAGCCGCATCCTGGCGTAAATAACGAAACTCAGCTTGCTGCCTTTGGGCGACAGCTCTCAGAGCAGACTGGGTGTGATGACTCTCCGTTGAGCAATTGGTTTGATGCGTTTGCACGGCTTGCTAAGACATTGAATCCTCGCGAAAAGACCGTGTTGTTGATAGACGAGATATCATGGATGGGAAAGTACGATGTTGCATTCCCTGGGGAGCTTAAATATGCGTGGGACAACAGGTTTTCTAAGAATCAGAAGTTGATCATGGTTCTCTGCGGGTCGGTATCGAGCTGGATTGACAAGAAAATACTAAAGAGCAAGGGTTTTGTTGGAAGACCGTCTTTGAATCTCCTTGTGCCGGAGCTGTCCATGCGTGAGTGTGCTGCGTTTTGGCGTCGCGGAGGCTGCAGGGCGTCAAGCACAGAGATGATCGACGTTCTGTCCGTGACCGGCGGAGTTCCAAAGTATCTGGAGAATGTAGATCCGTCTATGTCGGCCGATGAAAACATAAAGCGGCTGTGTTTCACGGCGGGTGCGCTGCTGGTTGACGAATTCGATGAGATATTCAACGATGCGCTGGATGCGAACCTTGGTCTCAAAAAGCGCATGCTTATGTCGCTTGGGGAAGGGACGAAGACGCCGACCGAAGTCGCCGAATCGCTCGGGCTTGAGAACAACGGGCATCTTTCCGCATGCCTTTCGGAACTGGAGATGGCTGGATTTGTCGCAAAGGACACAGGGTTGAACCCGATTACTGGGAAAAGGTCGAACGTGGTGCGCTACCGCATCTCCGACAACTACACGCGCTTTTATCTCAAGTTCATCGAGCCAAACCGTGAGTTGATACGCAAGGGGGCGTTTGCGTTTGTGTCGCTTGCCCAGCTTCCAGGCTGGAGTGTGACGCTTGGATTGCAGTTCGAATGTCTTGTACATAACAACCTTAGGGAGATTGTTCATCGCATCGGACTTGACCAGACGTTAATTCTTTCGGCGGCCCCCTATGTGCAGAATCCTACGACGCGAGCGGAGGGATGTCAGATAGATTTGCTTATTCAGACGCGGCGGATGCTGTATGTCGTGGAGATCAAGCGCAGGGAGTCGGTGGGGGAATGGGTTGTGTCAGAGGTTGAGACGAGGCTTTCAAAGTTGAAGACGTCGCGCAATGTTTCCGTCGTCCCTGTCCTAGTCTATGACGGCAACCTGTCGAAGCGAGTTCCTGCCGATGGCTACTTCGGATACATGATTTCGGCGCGTGAGTTGCTTGGGTTGACATGATGACCGCCAGCATGTAGAGTCTTTGGTGCTTTCTGCTGCTTGCGCCAGTCGGACTGGTTGTCGGCAAAAGTGGGAGGGGACGCCGCTGGGGGAATTTGGTATAATTCTCGTGATATGAAAAAGATGAATATGGTAATCGCCCAGTCGGGCGGCCCCTCGATGGTAATCAACCAGTCGCTTGTAGGCGCGGTGCTCGAAGCCCGCAAATCGGCGAAAATAGGCAAGATCCTCGGTGCGAAACACGGCATTCTCGGGATTCTTGGGAATGACTACATCGACCTCAGGAAACCTTCTGCGAAGAAGCTTGAGGCGATTGCCGAGACTCCCTCGTCCGCGCTCGGTAGCTGCCGCAAGAAACCGGACGCCGCCGACTGCCGCGCAATTTTCGAGGCGTTCAGGAAGCTGGATGTCGGCTACTTCTTCTATATTGGCGGCAACGATTCCGCAGATGCTGCGCGCATCGTCGCCGAGGAGGCCGAGAAGGAGGGCTATCCGCTCGTCGTCTACCACATCCCGAAGACGATTGACAACGACCTTCGCTCGTGCGACCATACGCCCGGCTTCGGCTCGGCGGCTCGCTTCGTCGCGAGTGCGATTCGCGGCGATGATCTCGACAACAGGGCTCTCGGCGGCGTCAAGATCGACATCATAATGGGCCGTGATGCCGGCTTCCTCACCGCGGCGTCCGCTCTTGCCCGCGTCCGTCCCGACGACGGCCCGCACCTCATCTATCTCCCCGAAGTCCCGTTTAGCGAGGCGAAGTTCATAAAGGACGTCAAAGCGGCGCTCAAGAAGTTCGGCCGCTGCGTCTGCGCGGTCTCCGAGGGCATCCGTGGCAAGGACGGCATTCCGATTGGCGCGAAGCTTGGCTCTGGCGAGAAGGACAGCCATGGGAACGTGCAGATGTCGGGAACGGGAGCGCTTGGCGATGCGCTTGCCCGCGTCCTCAAGGAGAAGGCGAAGGTGAAGCGCGTCCGCGCCGATACGTTTGGCTATCTCCAGCGCTCCTTCCCGGGGATTGCCTCGAAGGTTGACCAGGCCGAGGGCCGCGCGGCAGGTGCGGCGGCGGTAAAGGCGGCGCTGAAGGGCAAGCTTTCGAAGGGCACGATTGCGATTGTCCGCGAAGAGTCGAAGAAGTACCGCGTGGCGTTTGCGCCGGTGCCGATTCAGAACGCGGCGAAGTACACGCGTTCGGTGCCGAAGGAGTATATTGCGAAGAACGGCCACGACGTGACCGAGGCGTTCCTCGCGTACGCTCGCCCGATCGTCGGCGACCTTCCGCCTTGCGAGATATTCTGACGCTCGGCGGTGGCCGAAGGCCCCTCCTCGTGGACCCTCGGCGAATACGCCGTATCCACTCGCTCGGACCTTCG
>JAZSLQ010000003.1:0-2743 GCA_045535455.1 Kiritimatiellia bacterium
GCTGCATCTTCGTCAGGGGCGTCTTCGTCAGGAACGTCTTCGGTAGGGGCGTCTCTCCGAGATGTCCGCGGGCGCCTCGGAGAGGCGTCCCTACCAAGTGATTCTTCCGAGCTGGAATCCGCCGATCCCAAGGAAGCGCCCGCCCTCAACTGGGATGCCACGCCCGTCGACATCGTCTTTCAGACCTACGGCGAACAGGTCGGGAAGACGATCCTGAAGGACCCGGCCGTGCCGAACGCGACGATTACCTTGAAGTCGCGCGAGGGGCAGAAGCTCACCAAGGAAGAATACCTCGAGGCAATCGAGGTCGTGCTTGAAATGAACGGCATCCACTTGGAGCCGTATGGAGAGAAGTTCATTCGCGCCGTTCCGCGCGGCAAGGCCCGCAAGGAGGGCATCCCGCTTTACATGGATATTGCCGACGTTCCCGCAGAGGCGAAGGACGGCAGGGTGATTTCAGTGATGATCTCGTTCAAGAGCATTGCAACGGACGAAGCCCAGAAGGCGCTCGAAAACTTCAAGTCCGACACGGGCATCCTCAATGTCTTCGAGCGAACGAACTCGATACTCGTCACCGACACGTGGCAGAACATCAAGCGCATGGATGAGATTGCGAAGTCTATCGACATCTCATCCCCGGTTCTCGAGCAGGTGTTCGTCTATCAGGTCGAGAACGCCTCTGCGAGCGACATCAAGACCGCCCTCGAGCAGATTGTCCAGGAATCGCAGAAGGAACTTGAGAAGAACGGCAAAGCGGTTCAGAACACGACGGGCTACAATCCGCAGTCCAACCTCGTCCGCCCCTCGTCGCTTGGCGCCGGACGGCTTCTCAACCGCCCGAACCAGCCCGAGCAGCCGAAGCCCCTCGAGTCGACTGTGACGGCGATGTCCGACGCTGACCGCGGGATGATCCGAGGCAAGGTGCTGATCCTTGCAGACGAACGCTCCAACAAGCTGGTCATCATCACGTCTAAGTCGAACTACGACTTCTTCGAAAAGGTGATCAAGCAGCTCGACGTGGAGACGACCCCCGACACCGTCGTCAAGGTGTACCGCCTCAAGTACGCCGAGGCGGAGGAAGTCTCGGACATGATCAACGATCTCATCGGCAATGCGCCGTCGTCGAAGAGTAGTTCCAAGAGCAACCAGAACGCCGCTGCGAGGGGGCAGGGCGGTACGACGCGTGTTTCGAGCCCGACTGGCGCGACTGCCGCCAATACGGCGCGCAAGAGCGCGAACCAGCGCACAGGTGAGGCGAAGCCTGGCGAGCTCTCCAAGGAGAACACGACGGTTCTCGCCGACAAGCGCATCAACGGCCTCGTCGTGATGACGAACAAAGAGCTCGTTCCCGTGGTCGAGAGCATCATCGAGGCGATGGACATCAAGCTCAGCCAGGTGCTCATTGAGACGTGCATAGTGGAAGTGTCGCTGACGGATTCGCTGAAGACAGGCGTCGACTGGGTTCATAAAATCAGCGAGGGCAACTCATCGTCCGTTCGCCAGTCGCTGTATGGCGGCGGAAACACGACCACGCATCACGGCACATTGAAGACAATCGCGGAAAACGGGGTAAAGTCCGCTACTATACCGGCCGGAGCCGGATTGGGGTATTATGCGCTGTTTGAGAAATTGGACTTGGGGTTGGTCATAGAAGCTGCCAAAAACGACAGCAGGACGAAATATCTCGCGTCTCCCATCATTATGACGGTAGACAACAAGGAAGCGACTGTAGATGCGACCGAGAATCGCCAGTTCTTGACGGGGTGGACGGCCAACAGCTCGGGTTACAGCGGCAGCGGCCAGCCCACCCCGAGCTACAGCTCAAAGGACATCGGCATAAAGCTGAAAATGAAGCCTAAGATAAATCCCAATGGAACGGTGATGCTTGAAGTCACCGAAGAGTATTCCCAGTTTAAGGAAAAAGCCCAGAACATGAAAACGCCCTCCTATTCAAGCGGTGCTATTTCATATAACGACGACAAGGTCGATTTGGCAGTCGAAAGAAAGATGACAGCGGATATATTGCTTGAAAACAGGCAGACGGTGGTGCTGAGCGGTCTTACGGAAAAGAAAGAGGACTCTAGCGAGGCGGGAATTCCAATCCTAAAAGACATTCCATGGATTGGCAAATGGCTTTTCGGCAGCGTGGAAAAGACTGAATCGCGCTCGGAGCTTCTTGTGTTCATGACGCCTTACGTGCTTGACGACGCCGAAATGGCGCAGACCGAGGCACTTCGCCGCAAAAACGCACTTAGCGACCCCCGTCCGCTGGACGACAACGGCTGGTCGGCGTCTGAACTGGCCGATCCTGTTTCGGCGAAGGAGCAGATGCGTCGTTTGAAAGACGAATGGAAGAAGCAGGACGAGGAGCGCAAGACGAAGCTTGCCATCGAGGGCGAGAAGATCAAGCGCGCGCAGGCGCTTGAGATGATGGACAAGGCCGAGCGCGACCTCTGGCTTGAGATGCACAAAGAAGAGCTTGAAAAGGCCGAGCGCGATGATCTTGAGTCGAAAATGAAGTCCAATGACGCAGAGATGCAGGACGAGCTCCGCAAGTTGGTCGACGAGATCCGCGCGAAGAATCTCCAGGAGGCGAATAAGGCCGACGAGGCGGCGCAGGCGGAGAACGAGAACGCGAAGCTCAAGGCCGAGAAGGCGGCGAAGGAAGAGACAAAGGAGTGACGCCGAGATTCAGGATGGTCGCGGGGCCGAACGGCTCCGGCAAGGCGGCGCTGGAGGGCCG
>JAZSLQ010000224.1:0-7858 GCA_045535455.1 Kiritimatiellia bacterium
AGTCGCCTTTTCAAGCTGCTCTTTTTGAATCGTATAGCCAGCAGCCTTCAAAGGATAGATGAGAGACGAAAGCTGGTCGAGCGACATGCCGGAGCCGTCTGGCCCGGAAACCGCCGCCTGTGCTAGCTTGTAGCCGGTGAGTTCCTGCACCTGGTCGAGGTCGATGGCGAGGCCGGCCGTTCTGGCGAGGCCGGCGTCCTCCAGCACCTCGCGGCTGGTGCGCTTGACCTCGGTGTCCCACGCAAACTGCGCAAGCGCCGGACGGCCCGGGAAGCGCCGCGCCAGCACCTTGCGCGTAACGCAGTCGTTTATGGCGCGGGCGATCCGCCGCGCGTCGCGCCGGACGATGCGCATGAAACCGTCCTCCACCACGCCCGCCGCGTTTCCGCCAAGATTCGCGCCCTGGTTGTCGCCCGACTGTACGCGCCCGATGCCGACCGTGTAGATCTGCTGCTGCTGGAAACGTATGAAGTCCAGGAACGGACAGACGGCGCGTGCCTCTGTGCCGTACGTCACCTGCGAGCCGTTCGGAAGAATGCCGTTCCCGCCGCGCGAGAACTTGCGCGCCAGGTCCATGTAGTTCGGCTGCTCTCCCCTCTCGGCGTTAGGCGGCATGATGACAGCGACGGGCGGGATGCCGAAGCGGTCGAGCCATACCCCGTAGCGCTTCTCCCCGAGCGCGGCGCGTATGAAAATCGGCAGCGCCGCATGGTCCACGTGGCGCGAGCTCGAGACGGCGAGCGACACGATCTCGCCGGGCGGAATCGCCTGGAACGTCTGCTCGTCGCGAGAGGCGTCGGCGTTCCAGTACCAGATGCCGGTCTGACGGTCGAAGGCCATGTTACAGAGGTCGAGCCGCCTGAAGCCGGCGAGCGAACCGACCGCGTCCCAGAGCGGCCCTGCATGCGCCGCGCTCCGGAAGCACGCCGAGACGAGGTGCAAGGCGAGGTCGGCAAGGTCGTCTTCGACCGCGCCGAACTCGGCGAGCAGCGCGCCTCGCTGCTCCTCGGCGAGGTTCTCGTCGAAGCCGCGCGTCCTGTCGGCGTCGGCGGTCTTGACGAGCCAGCCGCACTCGCTCGCGGCGCTCTCGCGCATCTCGCAGCACGCGGAGAGCGCGGGCTCCACGCCCTCGATCTCGTTGTAGAGCCAGGCGAGGTCGGCGAAGATGCCGTCGCGGGCGTCGTCGAAGATCTGCCCGAGCCGCCATTCGTCCACGCCGCGAAGCGGGTTGATGCGCTCGAGCTGAAGCGCCTCCGCGCTCTTCTCGAAGATCTCCGCGCCGCGCCCGCCGAGGGTCCAGGCGTTGAACTTGAGCCTCTGCAAGCCGTCTGCAGCGGCATTGAAAAGCGACTTTATCCCGTCGAATGCCATTAGTCAAGCCTCCTTGATGTGAATTCGTCGCGCATGCCGAGCATCGCGCCTGCCGCTCCATGTTCCGCGCTTCCTGCCCCCTGGTCTTCGCCCGCCTCGGGCGTGAAGGTCCAGGTGCCTCCCCCGAAGCTTGCCGCGCGGCGGCCGAGCGCGAGCGCGGTGCAGCGGTCGCTGTGTCCCGCCTCGGTGCGCGGCGCGCGGTAGTAGATGTGCCCGTTCGAGACGACTTGCTGCATCTCGTGAAGATCCTCGCGCGTCTCCACCGCGAACGGCACGCGCAGCTTCATCGCGTCGAATGCGCCGCGCAGCTTCGCGAAGATGTCGCACTTCAGCTGCACCGTGAACGTGCAGAGCTCGATCTTCTCGCCGCCGAACTTCGCGCCGGTCGACCTGCAGCACGCGTACTTCTTCTCGAGGATGTCGCCGAAGCCGATGCCCGGACCCGTGTAGTCGACGCAGACGCGCGCGCACCGGTCGATGTACGGCCTGTAGTACTCGTACTGGTCCAGCGTGTTTGTGTTCTTAAGCACCTTCACCGCACGCGTCCAGAGGACGTCGCCAACCTGCTCCAGCAGCCACATCACCGACGGGTCGCTCGTGCGGCCGTAGTCGATGCCGGCGTACCACGGCCCGCGCCCGGACTCGTCCATCTCCTCGGGCGTGATCGAAAGCCCGGCCTCAATGCTCTCGCACTTCGCCATCACGTCGTAGGGCAGCAGAACGTTCGTGCCGTCGATGAAGAGCGCGAGGAACTCCTGCTGCCATGTCTCGTCGTCGTCAACCGCCGCGCGGAGCTGCTCGATGTCCGTGCCGAGCTCCGGCGCGGCCAGCGTGATCGGAGTCCTGTGTATCGACCACGAGCCCGCCATGTACTGCGGCGGCATGAGCGTCGGGTCGATCGCTCCCTTGTTGGTGACGATGTCGTAGAAGCGCTTGCCGCGTCCGGACTTCCCGTTCGGCGTCGATGTGAGGAACGCGGTCTTCAGCCCCTTGAGCGGATTCGAGATCGAGGGAAGTATCGCCTTCCAGGTCGCGGCGGGATCCTCGAAGAACGCGAACTCGTCCATCCAGATGTCCGCCGAGAAGCCGCGCACCGTGTCCGGCTTGCCCGGCACCGCGATGATGCGGCTGCCGTTGTCGAAGATGATGGTCGACGACTTCATCAGCGCGCCGGGCGCGTCGCGCTCCACGATCTCCTCGGCGATCTTCGCCGTGTTGAAGGCCTCGACGTGGGCGCGGCACTTCTCCACCGCCTCGAGCGACTGGCGCTCGGAAGGCGATGCGATCAGGAAGTCGTGCTTTGGGTTGAGGTCGCACTTCGCGACCGCGCGCATCGCGCCGGTGAAGCTCTTGCCGATCTGCCGCCCGGCTATCCAGGCAATGAAGCGCGAGTCGTCGCGGTACACGCGAGACTGGAAGCTCTTCAGCAGCTGGACGGGGCTCGTCATATTCCGTATATCTCCCTCAGCTTCGCCATGCGCTCCTCGTCGGAGAGCTTGTTGTCGGCGACCGCCGCCTTCGCCGCGTTCTCGCGGCGCTCCGCCGCCTCGAACTTCTCGCGGGCGAGCTTCAGCTGCTCGTCGGCGGTCTTCTGGCGGGCGGCATCGAGCTTCAGCTTCTCCTCGCCGAGCGCGGCCTTTGCGTACTTCGCGGCAGTGACGCCGAGGATCTTCGCCGCCTCGCCATTGCCCTTGGCTGCGGCGTCGATCGAAAGCGCCGTCATCATGTCGGCGGCGAGACGGTAGTCGATCTCCGCGCTCTGGATTCCCTGGGCAATGCGCTTCGACGTCTCGACCGAGATGATCGTCTGCGCGGCCTCGTCCTCGCGCATGCGGCCGAGGAAGCGGTACCAGCCCGCGCGGCTCGGCGCGACGATGCCATGGAGCGAGAGGTAGGGAAGGACGTCGCGGTCGAAGTCCCTGAGCCACGGGCGACCGGCCTTGGCCTCCTCCTCGGTCGGGCACTTCGTGAGGCGGTAGAGCTCCTTCGCCGTTTCGGCGGGGAGTTTCGCTTCCCAGGCATCGCTGCGCGTCGGCATCACATCCCCTCCAGCGCGGTCATGCCGCGCTCGGTCAATGTCCACCGCTGGTCGTGCCAGATTGGTTCCATGTGGAACGTTATCCAGCCGCGGTCGCGCATGAGCGTGAACGCGGCCTCGCGCTGCTCGTCGGTGGTGGGAGCCCCGGCGGCGAGGTCGATCTGCGAGAGGAGGGCCGTCTTCTTGAGGCCCGTGCCGCCAGCCGCCTGAAGCGTCTTGAGCGCGGTCTTTATAACGTGTTTGTCAAGCGCGTCCATTGTGTCACCTTGTCTTGAAGAGTTTGTTCTTGATGAGGGAGAGATCGTCTTTTATGCCGTCGAGCTTGCCCTTGATCTCGCTGGTGAGCTTGTCGTTCGCAAGCTGGCGACTGTAGAGCGCCTCGTAGTTGCGCTCGCGGTCGTCCACCATCGCCTTGTGCTCCGCGGCGTTCTGCTCGACGTGGCGGTTGAACTCGTCGCGGGGAACGAATTTGTCTTCCATGCGGACGTTCAGCGGATCGGGCGTGACGGACACCTCGCCTTTGTGGTGGCGCGCCGTCCACGCTCTGATCGCGACGTCGGCGATCTTGCCGACCGCCGCGCCGGAGAGAATCAAACCTCCGCCCTGGATGATCGTTTCGGCGTCCACCTTACTTGACCTCGTTCGGGTTGCAGCTCCCGTCGGTGCACTCGCCTGTCGTGCAGGATCCGTCGGCGCATTCGGCTGCGTGTGGATCGCTTGCCGCATTGTTCCCCGTGGAACTTTCCACCGACCCTGTGCCGACGCTATCAGACCCTGACTTGACCTCTTTTGCCGCCGCCTTGCCGGTGCTTGAAGTGGGTGATTGGGTGAGTGAGGGAGTGGGTGAGTTAACTCCTCCACTCTCAACTCCTCCACTTACAACTTTGCTCGCGCTCGGATTGTAGGCCGCTGCCGCGATCTGTGCGAGCTGGACGAACGCCGTCGTGTAGGTCTGCATCGTGCGATTGAACTCTTCGGAAGGAGACGACTTCATGCCCTCAAGGTCGAACTCGAACTTGCCGTTCTCAGACATGCCGCCGCGCATTCCCTCGCCCTCCATCTTCAGCCAGTGGCTGTTGCGGTAGAGGCGGTAGGACACTTCGCCGTTCTCCTTTTTCTCGTAATTAACCTTCGTCACGCTGCATCCGGCAAAAACGAATGCGCAAACCATAAGCACCAACAGGCAAAGAACCTGAAGCATGCCGGTCTCGAACATTGAAACGATTGTCTTTTTCATTGTATCTCCTTTGTTGTAGGTGTTGTGGTTGTTGTTGTTTTCCAGACGGAATTGTCTGAAGCCAGTTTTGCCGCGTGGCGATCCTTCGCCTCCTGCCACGCACGCCAGCCGAAGCGATCGGCGGACACGAATTCGTAGAGGACGATCGCCGCGGACACGGCGCGGTTCCGCCGCCTGTAGTCGTCGCGGCAGTGGTAGGCCGCAAGCCTGATGCAGTTGCGCAGGAACTCCTCGTTCGCCGCGCAGAAGCCTTCGCGCGTCCCGTCGCCAAGCTCGTTCCTGAGGTCGTGGCCGAGGGCCGCGGGCTTGAAGATGCGCAGGAACTTCGACACGGCGGCGCGGACGGCCGGCGGCAGGAACTCCGGCCCGATGCCGTTGTAGCCGTCGGCGAGCTGGTCGTAGGTGAACTGCGAAAGGAAGTCGAGGCCTTCGAGGTTTGCCGCGGCCGCGATCTTCAGCAGTTCGTCAATTTCAGAATTCTTTTCGCTTTCCATGTTGACTCCTGTTGCCCAACCCCTCGCGGGGTGCCCCGTAACGCCGGGGCCACGCGGTTCCTGCCACCAGCAAGAAGCCGCGTTGGGGTGAGCAAGTTCCCTTGCGGCGCGATTATTATGACATACTAAATGTCAACCTTCAAATGCGCGACAGGGGTATATGCCCTAAATAAATCAAATTGAATAAATGCCCGATATGCCCTAAATGCCAGTAATCAACTTGACCGACTTTACGCCGTGTGCGTAAACTGAATCAAATTGAATCAATAAAAATGGGCATGTCAAGGAAAATCGTATTGAAAAAGCGCGGCGCAATCAATCAAGTTGAAAGCGCGGCAAATACGCCGCGCTTCGCGTTGATTTATGGGTAAAACAAACCCCCTGCAAGCAGCTTGCAAGGGGCGCAAATGGGGCTGTTATTGCCGACTTTCTTTTAGGCGTTGAAGCATATTTAGCTCATGGGCAATGCCGACGGTCTGTGTGTGTTGAGTTGGCAGCTTGCCATACTTGTATATCATGGACGCAAAATTGTATAACCAGTTTGTCCCTATGTTGGCCCAAAGATCAACAAATAAAACGTCTGGTTCGATTCCTCGCACGGTCGCATCTAAAGCGGACTTTTTATCATTCGTTAAAGGTATCTGTGTGTCTCTTTCAAGCTCCCTAACAATTTCACAGCCCCAGATCAACCTAATCCTAAGCATAAACAATTCTGCGTCTGACAAATCTTTACGATCAAAGCGTTTTTGAAGACCGTCACGAAGAAAGACATCCAAACGCTTCTGCGTTCTCTTCTCTAACTTCAACAAATATTCGTGTATTGTAGCGATGGGTACTTTCCGTTTTCCGGGATAGGGGATGTCCTCTGTCATGGAGAAAGCGTCAGAAACGAACGCGCTGTTTCGAAGGACACGATTCAAGTTCCGCATGTCCATGTACATTATAAAAGCATCCGACTTGTTGTCGCTTATTTGTCGTATCTCGCCGGCCATGTAGGTTTGCTGTTTCCTAAGAGCGTCGATACTTTTGGACAATTCATGAATTGCTGCACATATGCTATCCTTGTCAACCGCAGACATTTCTTGCACAGCGTTCTCTGACAGGGAGTTGGCCATTTTGCTCCGAAGCCAAGGCTCTAGTTCCTCCAGTTTCGCCTTTGTGTTGTAATAGCTCGCGCGGGAAAACTTGACATTATATTTCTTATTTAATTGCGCGGCATGGGTTTTCCATCCTTTGATACGCAGCGCATCTTCCCAAACGGTCAACCAGTCAGACACTGGGATTTCTCGCAGCTTCGAATCGGCACGAGGTATAATATTTTTGCTTTTCTTTTTCACGGCACCGACTCCTATAACATCTTTTTCAGCTTCTTAATAGTCCCAGCGAGCGCAGTGGATTCTTCCGCGAGCTGCGAGGCGGTAGCGCGCAATTCGTCGAGGTTGACGGTCGATGGCGGCGGCATCGCGGCAGATTTGCCGCGCTCATCGCTAAGGCCGAGCAACCAGTCAGCAGATACAGCATGTATGCGGCAAATGTTTGCGAGTATGTCAGCTCCTGGCGCAACGATGCCTTTTTCGTATCGTGCCCATTGTTGATACTTCATGTTCAATGCCGCAGCCATCTCTGACTGTGAGGTTGTGCCACGAAGCTCTTTCAACCTTTCAGATAGAACACTCATGTTTTACCACCCATCATTTTTGTTGCAACAAATGTGTTTTGCCCCATTGACAGACCCAACAGATATGTTGTATAATACCTTTCGTTCCTCGGAACAAGGCAAAAATCATACCACAACAGGAGGCCAAATGGCAACAGTAAAGAGCAATAAAAATCGGGTGCTTCGCGTTGTAGGCGTTCGCGAGGCCGCGCGTCTTTGCGGCGCGAGCCCGGCACATGTCTGGTACATCCGTCACGGTCAGCGCAAGTCCGCTCGCTTCGAGCGCAAGATGCGCGAACTGGGGCTCACCTTCGAACCCGCGCCTTTGCGCGAAGCGCTCAAGCGCCAGGGGAAGGGAGGGAAGTAAGATGACTCCACTTTGTTTTATAGTAACATCCTTTGTGACTGCAATTGCAAGTCTTTCATGTTTCGCCAAAGGCGACATGACTGCCGCCGGAATTTATACGATTGCCGCCGCACTTTTCGCGTTAGGATCAAAGAAGGGGGGCAAGTGATGACCATTCTTTCTCTATTCGCTCTTTTCACTTATGCTACGCTTGCGCTCATTGGTGCAAATTTAATGTTTAAGGAGCGCATTCTTGAGAGTGCGTTGTTTTTCATTGCTGCCGCATTGTTCGACATTGCGGGCGCGCTCTATAAGAGAGGGGGCAAGTGAGATGAGGAAGCTGATGATTGCGGCAACGCTTACTGTGTTATGCGGGTGCGGCAACATGACCATCATTGACACGCACTGGACCTTTGACAAAGCAGAAATCAATCTTCCAAGTGGGCCTATAACTGTAGACGTGATTTCATGGCACGACTTCGACTATAGCGATATGATCCAGCTTGAGACAAAGCACCGCGTCTATCTGACCCACTCTGCCAATGTCGTGTTCATAAAAACATTGAAGGATGGCAAGTGATGGCAAAGACAAGAGCAACACTACGGCGCGGCAGCTTCACAATTGGAGACTCGCTCCTCATGCTCCTGGGCGCGCTGATCACTCTCGCGGGACTTACCTTCTTCAAGATAAGATCGCTCGACCGCATCGAAGGCA
>JAZSLQ010000044.1:0-5676 GCA_045535455.1 Kiritimatiellia bacterium
CCTGACCTCGTTGATGACGTCCTGCGTCAGTTTGGCGAGTGAGTTAACCATCGTGAAGACGATGCCGTTGAGCTCGAGCGAAGGATTCGCCGCGGAGCGGATTCTCTCTATCGAGCCCGTGATGAGGGCGAGTCCGTCCATCGCGAGGAACTCGGCCTGGATCGGGATTAGAACGCCGTCGGACGCGACGAGGGAGCTCGTCATCACAATGCCGAGTGACGGCGGGCAGTCGAGGATGATGTAGTCGAACGCGCCAGACTCCTTCACGGGTGTGAGGGCATTCTTAATCATCTCAAGCCGGTCTTCGCGCATCGAAAGCTCAAGCTCCGCGCCGGCGAGATCGACCTCTGAGGGAATCACGTTGAGGCAGCTCCACTTGGTGGGCTGGATGACGTCGGCTATCTGCTTCTCGCCGAGAAGGACAGGATAGAGCGAGACGCCAGGGCACTTCTCAAGCCCAAGGCCGAGCGTAGCATGCGCCTGCGGATCGAGGTCGACCACGAGAACCGTGCGCTTGCGCGCGGAGAGCGCCGCCGCGAGATTGACGACTGTCGTCGTCTTGCCGACGCCGCCCTTCTGGTTCGCGATTGCAATTATCTTCGTTCTTCTTTCCATGTCTTTCCTCCAAGCTTAAATGAAGCTGACTTTCGGCCCTCGACCAGTCCGTCAAAACAGCTTTCCATTTTCATCGAGCTCCTTGACGTTCTGTGAAAAGCTCTTGTCCACCTCGCGCCGCCACAGTTCGACGAGCGCAACATCCCACGGCTCGTCAACTCCCTGCAGCACCGCGGCAAATCCGTCTCGCGACGCCATGACTTCGCTCTTCACGCGCTCGGTGACGGCAGCAAGAGAATCGGTGATGATCTGCTCGGAAAAGTTGTCTGTCTTAAGGCAGTATCCGTAGCGGAGTATCCTCATGCTCTCTTCGTTCGCCTTGAGCCACTCGACGTATGCCTTCGCCTCGTCGCTGAAACCCTCGGCCGTCACTTCGGCGAAATGCGGCGCGATGACGAGCGGCTGATGCGCCTCAAGCCGTCCTTCGCGAACGCGAATCTTCCCCGGATGGTCGTCGAGCTCGGAAATGAGGTGGTAGTTGACGAGCGTGTTGCCGAACGTCTCGAGACGATGCGACGGAGAAAGAAGTATGCGGACGTGCCGCGCGGCGTACCAGCGGTCGTAGTCGGGATTCGAGCTCATGAAAACTCCTTTCCGACGTCGAACTCAGAGAGATCCTTGACTCTCCACGTTTCGCCCTTGAATTGCTGCGGCACAAGCACCGCGCGATCAAGCGCGATGACTTTCATTCCGGCTGCAACGCCCGCCTTCACGCCGACAGTCGAATCCTCGATGACTACGCAGTCCGCCGGCGCGACCTTGAGAAGTTCCGCCGCTTTGAGGAACCCGCTCGGGCTGGGCTTCCCAGCTTCGTACTCACCCGCGCCGAGAACGAGCGAGAGACGATCGTCTATGCCGCACAGCTTCGCGGCAGCTACGACATCGTCATGCGGCGAACCAGAGACTATCGCGCACGGCGCAATCTTCGAGACCGTGCGGAAAAACGCTATCGACCCCTCGATTCGCATGGAAGACGGATTTGTCGCGTACACGTCGTAAAACTTGCGAAGTTCCACGGCGTCATCCATTGGCGACGACTCCCCTATCTCGGGGAACCTGTCGTGCAAAGAGCGGTCGATGTCAAGCCAGTTGCGCCCGATTACGGACGGCAGAATCTCCTCGTATGTCGTCTTCCCGCCACGGGAGACGACGAAATCGACTATGGCTTTAGTCCAGAGCGCCTCGGTATCGACCAAGGTCCCGTCGAGATCGAAGAGAAACGCCGCCGGCTTCAAGTCACGAGCCCTTGCCGCAGCATTTTTTGTACTTCTTGCCGGGGCCGCAAGGACAAGGGTCGTTGCGGCCGATCTTCGGCTCCTCGCGCACCGTCGGCGTCTCGCCTACGAGCTCGCCGTCGGCAAACTTCCACTCATTGCCCTGGCGCACGAACTTCGAGACTTCGTGGTGGTTGCAGAATTCGCCGTTCGCGGTATAGAGGGCGCGGAACTCGACAACGCCCTCGTTGTCCTTCGGACCGCCCTTCTCGGTGGATATGATCTCAAGGCCGTGCCATTCGGCGGCCGCAGACCACGCCTTGGAAGCTTCCTCGTCGAACTCGGCCTGGACTTCCTCGGTGGCGCTGGACTTCAAAAACAGCACATCGCCGGCAACGTATGACGAATACCGAGCGCGCATAAGCGCCTCGGGGGTCTCGGCCTTCTTCTCGCCGGAAATGATAGGACCGCAGCATTCCCCAAAGGTCTTGCCGCTCTTACATGGACAGGTATCTTCGTTTTTCATAGGTGTCCCTATATTTTACCAAAACCATCGATACGATGAGAAGTGCAAATGAGACAGTGAGCGGTATGTCCCCAAGCGTTCCGTAGAATGTCTGCGGCGACATGGTGGGGCATGGCGGAGAGAGCTTCGTCACCGTGTCGCACATAGTGCCGCGCGCATCGACGAGCGGGCGCCCGTCCGCATCGGAAAGCCAGCTTGCCCTGCCGTGGGGATCAATCGTCCCTGTGACGCCCGAATTCCCCACGCGGATTACGGGCAGTCCCGTCTCAACAGCGCGCGCGACGGCCTGCCACGAATGCTGCTCGGCCTCGATTGAATCGGAGAACCAACTGTCGTTCGTGATGAAGACAAGTGCACGTGCGCCTTTATGCAATAGCGCCCGCATCTGTGCAGAATCTGTGTCCTCGTAGCAAATCGCAACGCCGTAGTCGCCAAGAAGCTTAAGCTCACCAGGAGTGCAACTCCCGACAGGCGCAAGTTTCTGGAGCGCAGTGATCCATTTGTCGCCTGGGATGAACTCTCCAAACGGCACGAGATGGACCTTGTCGTAGATTTGGGTAACAGGGAATGGAGAATGAGGAACTGGTAGGGGCGCGTCTCCGACGCGTCCGCTTTGCACACCGAGATTCGAGAACAGAATAGCCGAATTGTACTCCTTGCCGTCCGCGAACCGCCCACCGCCCGCAATCACCTCGCGTGCACCAGTCTGTTCCAAGACCCACCGCGCGAAGGCGAGCGAGCGCGGCGAATCTGCCGCGCCGAACTCGCATAGCGCACTCTCCGCCAGCACGACGAGATCTGGGCGCGTGTAGGCTACGTTTGCGAGCAAGTTGGAGTAGACGGCAATCGGGTCTTCACGTTCCGCCGGCTTGAAGACGCACGGGAAATTCCTCTGAATGAGCGCAACAGTGCAGTCTTCCTTGTCCCAGAGCTCGAATGCACGCGCCGCACTTCTTTCGAGCGCATACAGCCCCCAAATGAGCAGAAACGGTATAAGCGTTTCAAGCGACGCCCAGCGGGTCGTGCGCTTCATTATACGCTCAGCAATACCAGCAATCGTGCCGTTGACAAGGATGACGACGGCGCTTACGAGATACACGCCGCCCAGCGCTGCAGGTGCGCCAAGGTTGGCATTCACGAGCGGAAGCCCGAGGTGGTTCCATGAGAAGCCGCCCAGAAAACGCGAGCGAAGAAGCTCAAGCCCGCACCACAAAAGCGGTTCAGCGACGAGGATTGCGAAGAGCCGACGCGCGTAGGGGAAGTGCGGCGGCTTGCGCCACGCCGTGCCTTCGTCCTTGACCCACGCCCAGACTTTTGAAGATAGCCAGCCAAAAGCGCCGAAGTAAAGCGCGCAGTAGGCGGCGAGCGCGCCCCAGCCGAGGACGACAAGCGGCCACGGACCGCCATTCTTGACGATCGCCGGCATCCAGGAAAGCGTAGCGAACCAGAAGATAAAGCCGTTCAGGAACCAGAGGCGGAAGTTCGCCTTCGAATCCCTGTTGCGGGCAAACCAAATGAGCGGTGCAAGCGCAAACACACAGTCGGTCTTCTCCGCCATTGGCGGAAACGACGCCCACAGGAGGAATCCCGGCAAAAGCCAGAAAAGCCGCGCAAGTTTCTTTAGACCATCTGCTATCATTCCGGTGGGTTCCAGGAGAGGTCGAGACGCACGGACGCACCGGCAGGAGCGTCGAAGGTGCGCGGCACTGGGCGCGTCGTGACCCAGAGGTTGTCGCGGCGATAGATCGCAAGACCATCGGCCTGCTCTGCGGCGGGCTTGGTAAGTGAGACGAAAAGCGGCGTCGCCTGCTGGGCGAGGAACTCAATGTCATATCCGCTCTCGGCAAGATAGGAGAGGTTCTCGCGCACATTCTCGGGGCTTGCGACAAAGCGCTTCACACCAAGTGACGAAAGTTCTGCAAGTGCGTGGGAGTTGAAAGCGTAGAGCGTCCAGTCGGCGGTGATATCCGAAACGCCAGCCGCCTTTAGGAGCCGAAGCGTCGCAAGGTCACTCGCTTCCCACTTCTCGAACCCCTCGCGATGAAGCCGCTTCACAAGAACGCGCAGCTTGTTGAAGTCTGGCTCGGACGTATAAACAGGCAACGCGAGCCGCGGCATTTTTTCAACCGCAGAGACGCGTAACCGCCCCTTGAGGGGGTTCGCGACCCTTGGGGAAGCGAACACGCCGAGCGAAGCGAGTGCCGAGAGACGCAAAGTTGTGGAGAGATCAATCGCTACTATTATTTCGTCCCAGTCGCCCACGGGGACAGTCTGGCCGATGCGGATCTTAAGCCGACGCGCAGACACATTCCCTTGCGAGATTTCGGGCAACTCTCCGTCATCTGCAAGCGCCGCCTCGACCTTTGCCCTTCTCGTCTTTTCACGGGCCTCGTCAAGCTGCTCGACGAGATCTCGCCTCAAGTCGTTCAGGACGCTCATGGGCGCAAAGCGCCTGTCTGGATCAACGAGAGAGAGCTTCCCAAGCGCGTAATTCGTCTCGCCAAGTTTCGAGAACGCCTTTTCAACTGCACCGTAAGTCTTTTCAGGATTCTTCGCAGAATCAAAAGTACCGGGGATCGACGCCGTAACACCATTCGCCGTAGCGGAAATCGAGTTGGCGGCGATAGTCACTTCGAGGTCTATCTTGACGTTGCCCGGATAGTCGCTCGGGCGGAAGCTTGGAGCTGGGAACATGCGCTTCACGGCGTTCGACATCGAGCAGTAGACATTCTCTCCCTCGCGGATCGGAAAATCCTCAGGAAGTTCTATCTCAACGTCCGTTCCCGCCGCGACCTCGAAAACCGGCGTCCTTGAAATCGCAGGGCGCATTTCGCGTATGCCGAGCCCAAGATGCCTGCCGTCTGCCATCGTGTCGAACTGAAGCCCGTCATGGACTTCAAGGGCGCGCGCCGTGTGGAAACGAAGCCATCTGCGCCCTTCGCGGTCCTTCGTGACGCGCTTCACGGTTCCGATTGGTGCGCCGAGGTGACCAAGCGACTCGGGGTCGATTGGGGATTCCTTGCCCTTGCCATCGAGATAGAGCTCCGTCGTGCGGCGAGAGAAGATCGTCTCGAGGTCTGCGAGCGTCACGCGCCTTGACGAGTTTAAAGTTGAAAGTTTAAAGTTTAAAGTTGTTGGATCTCCGTCATGCCCCGACTGTAATATCTGTCTATAGAACTTAGTAACGGCCGCGACATAGAGCGACGATTTCATGCGGCCCTCGATCTTGAGCGAGGCGACGCCAGCGTCAACGAGTTTCCGAACGTCCTCTCCAAGCCGCAGGTCCTTCATGGAGAAGATGTACGGGTTGACCGGCTGGCC
>JAZSLQ010000049.1:0-16687 GCA_045535455.1 Kiritimatiellia bacterium
TTCCCCATGGGTCGCGCCCACCCGCAAGGGGCGGTTACGTTCCCCGATACCCGTTCCCCGTTTTAGGTTTTCGATAAAGCGCTGTGCGTTGTAGATCGCAGCGCCAGAGAGCCCGAACGACTCGCAGTCGATTTCGCCGCGATACTCGAAAATCGTTTTGCCCGCTGCGTCAAGCACCTTCGTCGCGCCGTCCTCGAAGCGGCGTCCGGCAAGGCGCGTCACCCTCGGGTCGCGCGTCTCAAGTCCGATAAGCCCAGGGCGATATGGAACGAGAGAGTGTCCGAGCGATTTTGCGAAGTTCTGCCCGTCGCCGACGGAGCCGGTCTTCGGGTAGCTCACGCCGCCTGTTGCGATAAGGACATTTTCCGCCCAGAGTGTAAAGTTCTTTGTCGAGACAAGAAAGCCGTTCTTGAGCGGCTTGATTGCCGTGACTGCGCAGTTTGATAGAATCGGCACTTCTTCGTCGCGCAACAAGTCGCCGAACGCGTGGACTATCGTCGCCGCTTTTTCGTCTGCGGGGAAGAACCTTCCGTCGGTCATGCGCTTTGTCCTCACGCCGAGCGATTGGAACCCGCGGCAAATCTGCCGCGGAGGACATTCGCGCACCGCCTCCGCGACGAAGTCTGCGCACGACACTTCGCCCAAGTCGCGGAGAAATTCGTCGGGCGAGATGTCCTTAGCGAAGTTGCAGCGGCCGTTCGCCGTCATCAGCACCTTCGTGCCGAGTCGCGCCTTGCGCTCGATCACGACACAGGGGATATGTCGCTCAGCGGCAACCGCAGCGGCGAACATCCCCGCCGCGCCACCTCCTACGATGGCGAGCTTTACCGGTCTGTGCGTAAGTGGTGCGTGAGGTGTCATTGAAGTCTGATGACTAACGGCAGCTCCGCGCCGTTAGTCATGAATGAAATTGGCTCTGATGGTTCGGACTCGTTCCCCTCCGCATCGAACGCCGTAATTGAGGCGATGTACGACGAATAGGGAGAAAGTCCTCTGATTGTCGCCGTGGTGCCAGAAGCAAACACGGTTTTGACATAGTTGGTTGAGACACTTGCGGGAGAGTAGTCGCGAATGAAAGCGAGGTGGTCGATGATGACACGATGATTTGTCGCTTTGCCAGAATTGTTGATGACGATTCTTGCGTTTGGTGGGACGTTTGTTAGCGACGTAAATGACATCGTGAGCTCAGTTGTTAGTTCAACCGTTGTGAAATCATTGGTTGTTTTGTCTTGGACAAATCCGATTGATACAAATGTGGCTTCATCGGCATGGTTGTAGTGCTTTGCAAGAAGTTTAAGATAAAGGTTGTTGCAAGACTCAAAGCCTGGGAAGGATAGCACGCCCTTGCTGCCACTATTGGAGAGTTGGATCTGCCCTGTTGAATTAGTAGGAAGGCATAGCACGAAGCCTTCAAGATCTGGATATGCTGCAAGAATCTCTTCTGTTTGTTGTCCTTTGTCGCCTCCGTTGCTGAACTCGTCAAAATTGTATTCTCGCTCTACTGAGCCACCTTCTTCATGCCATGCGACCTCTGCGACTTCTATCTTGTTCGACACGGCATTTTCGGGGTTCTCCCATGAAAGGTTGCTGCGTGTTCCCTTGATGTTGCCTGCAGACAGATTGGTCGGTGGCGTTAGGACAGGAGTATCGTCGGTGACTATCGTCATTTCCGAGATTCCCCATCCCGTCGAACCTCCGCCATTGTCAAAGGCCATTTTGAACGAATGGACATTTGCTGCACGGGGAAAGAAGTTTGTCTGTGCTACATATGTGTCTTTATTCGGAGAGTAGTTGCATAGTGACCAGAGCGTAGCATCCTCAGTGGGGACACCATCGTAAATGGGAATAAACGCAAGGCGCCTGTCCGACTGAGAAGATGACTTCACTTTTAATTCAATACTTAGTATTCGTTGGCTGAAAGTCGGAGAAATCAAATAGTCGCCTTTTTCTGACAGGCGTATGTTCGGCTTGCCTGCGTATGAGTCTATGGCGAAAAGAATCCAGTCGTTTGTCGTCGCGACTTTGTTTTCGGATGTGTACTGGTTAGTGCTTGCGGCAAGAGCCGCGATGTCGACCTGAAGTCTTTCTGCGCATGCACTTGATGCGACAAAGACAAGCAGCGCGACGAATGCGACGAGGTGTTTTCTTGTACTCATGGCAGCCGGAAGTCGACTCCTTTCTCCTCGAAGTAGGCGTTGAACATGACTTTCACGGGGATGTCTAGCCCGGCTTGAACGACGAGTTCGTAGCCGCATGCGTCGCGTAGCCGGTTTGCGATCATCGCGACTACGGACTCGCGCAGGTTCTCGGCCGAGAGGAGCGCGAACTTGTCGCAGTCCGCTGCGAGCTGCACGATGTCCTCGCGGTCGGCTCGTCCGTCCTCGCCGCTTGACCCGAACACGCGCTCGACGAGCGTCTTCTTTTCAATAGATGTGCGCTGGAGGAAGTGGTCTATGGAGATGATCTTCGGCGGCGGGAGCGTCAGCGTCACGGTCTTCGCCTCCTTGTCGACGACCGGCGTATCGGCCTGCGTGAGATCATAGCCGGCCTTGATGGTGTAGACCGTCTCGCGCACCGTGTCCGTCGAGACGGTCGAGCCGATATGCACGACCTTCCAGACGATCTTGCGCGTTGCAAGTTCAGCGATCGGGGAGTTCTCGCTCACGACGGACGATGCGAATGAGATTGCCTGCCGGTCGCGCCACGCGAGCTCGACGAAGATGGCGCCGACCGCGAGGGCGGCGACGACAAGGGGCGTGATCGGCACGCCCATGAATCTTCTCAGTATTTTACGCATGAGGCAAGAATGACGAGCAGCACGACGACCGCTGCGCCGAGAGTCAAGGTGATTTTGGTTTGTCGGGTCATCGCGCTGTATTATAGCAAAATGGTATAATACACGAAATGCAAAATTTAGCTACAGTTGCTGCGCAAGTAGGCGTGCTCTTCGCCCTTATGGCGGTGGGGGCGGTCTGCCGCCGCGTTCGCCTTGTCGACGAGGCGTCCGTGAAGGGGATTGTGAACGTTCTCCTTCTCGTCGTCACGCCATCTCTCATCATCGACTCCTTTCAGCGGCCTTTCGAACCGGCGATGGTGCACGGCTTCTTATGGGCGTTCGCAATCGCCGCCTTCGCGCACGTCGCGATTATCCTGTTCGCCCGCCTCTTCTCGCGCGGCGACGATAGGTCTCGCCCGGTCCTGCGCCTTGCGATGGTGTTCTCGAACGCGGGCTTCATGGGCATTCCGCTTGAGCAGGCGATCCTCGGCGCTGAAGGTGTCTTCTACGGAATCGTCTATGTAGTCGTCTTCAACTTCTTTATGTGGAGCTGGGGACTGTATGAAATGAAGTTCAAAGTTGAAAGTGAAAAGTTCAAAGTTGGATTTCGTGCGAAAGATCTGCGGCCGATGATTGTAAACCCCGGGACCGTCGGCATTGCGATAGGATTGCCGCTCTTCTTCGCTTCCGTCTCGCTCCCCGCAATACTCAAGACGCCGGTGCACCTTCTCGCCGAGCTCAACACTCCGCTCGCCATGCTCGTCATCGGCTTCTATCTCGCGAGCGCGGACTTCCGCCGCGTCATCCGCATGCCGAGTGCCTATCTCGCGGCAGCCGTCCGTCTTGTCGCCTATCCTCTTGCGATGGTTGCGCTGCTCTTCCCCTTGCGCGCCCATTTCCCGCGAGAGATGATGCTTGCGCTCGTGACGGCGGCTTCGGCGCCTGTCGCGGCGATGGTGTCGATGTTCGCGTCAAAGTTCGAGCGTGACGTCGACCTTTCCGTGGGGCTCGTCAGCGGCACGACGCTCCTCAGCATCCTCACGATGCCGCCTGTGATAGCGCTCGCGATGGAAGTGCTTTAGGCGAGCCGGCGGCAAGTCTACCTGCGGCCGCGAAAAGCGCGGCCGCAGGTAAAAAGTGCAATCTTAGGATTACGGCTTGAGATAGAGGTGGCAGTGTGGACATTCACCCGCCCTTCGGCAACCTCAACGCTAATTCAACCATTTCCTAACCCGACACGGACACAACCAACCGCCACGCAACCGCGAGCCAAAACCAACCATCCTTCGTGTCGAATCTAAGAACGATTTCGACACAACGACTCCTCATTCGCGAAACCGCGCCTATTTCATATCCCGCCCGAAACTGCCGCTTAGCGGGGTATCCATGTCGTTCATCGCTATGCCACAGGATTCTCAACGCGCAATCCTGAGAACCGAACGAAGTCCGTGTCAGCCGAAACCAGAACAAGCCCGTGTTCCATTGCAAGTGCCGCAAGATGCGCATCCGCAACGAGTTTGTGGTTCATGCCCTGCATGCGCATATACGGATCAAGAAACGCCATGTGCCGTTCTGTCGGAACGGGAATCCACGCACACGGCGCATCAAGCCATGCGTGAATTTGCCGCCATGCATCGGCAACGGAGATTGCCGGCTGAAGTATTCGCGGATTCGACGCCAACCTGGCAAACGCCGTCATGCTTTCCCACGGAATGCCAAGCGGAACATAATCGTCGTTCAACGCATCGTCAAGCCACCTCCTGGCTTTTTCATGCTGCGGGAAGGCGTCAAATGACGCATACATCAGTATGTTGGCGTCCACAAGCCTCATCGGAAACCTGCTCCTTCCGCGAATTCAAGCATATCGTTTGTGCTCACAATTCCATCGGGAAGCAAAGTGCTGGCATGAAACACCCTCGTCGAAATGCGGCGTCGACGTGGTTTCCGGGCGGAGGCATCCCTCTGGGCAAGGGCCATGCGCAGAAGCCCATTGACAAGCTCCTTGAAACTCATGCTTAAGTCAGCCGCCTGACATTCGTCAAGTCTTGCCGCAACATCCGGTTCGATTGTAAGCGTAGTTCTCATGCCGAATATGATATCAAATTTGATGCTTTGATGCAACGCGGCAAATCTGCCGCGCCCTTTTCAGCGCCCGTCAGGAAGCAGCCGCTTCGCGGGACTGCTACCCGATTCCGAGGTCATTCAACGGGTTGAGATCGCAGAAAGCCCCGTAAAACGCGCATTTCACTTGTCCCCCTCCTTGCACTAATCACATCTCGGTTTGTTTGTGATCCATGTTCCTTTCATCATGATAGTTCAGCCAAGCTTGTCTTGGCGTACCTGACCCTTTTTGCCCGCCATCACTTGACCCTGCCGGTGTAGTCATTCACACCGCTATTGCTGACGGTCTGCCTGAAAAATCTGTCGGCAGCCTCGGTCTTGGCCACTTCCCACGGATTTGTTTCACCGCAGCGTTGGACGGCCCAAAGCTGGAGCTGGCGCTTGCGCCAGTTGACAGAACAGTTCGTTCCCCACGCGCCGCCATGCCCGAACCAGCCATCCGATCCGACCCAAAGTCCGAGCGAATAATTGGGGTCATCCATCATCGGCGGCCGCGTCGGTGTTGCAAGCAGCCGCCGCACGGTCTCTTCCTTCAGAATGCGCACGCCGTTATCGCCCATGCCGAGGTTCATGAGCATCTTGTAGAACTTGTACTGGTCGCGCGCCGTCGTCCACAGCCCGGCACCCGCCGACGCGAAGATGTGCGCATCGTTGTAGGGACGCTGCTGCCAGTCGTTCTGAATACGGTGTTTCGCGGGCGCACCCTGCGCGCAGTCGTACATCTCGACTTGCGTCCGCAGCTGCGCATCTGACGGCTTGAAGCTCGTCTCCGACATACCGAGCGGATCAAGCACTTCATTCTTGAGATAGTCTTCCCACTTCATGCCCGTGACGACCTCGACAACCGCCGCACCGATATCAATGCCGGTGTTTGAGTATTGAACCTTCGTACCTGGCTCGAACAGGAGCGGCGATGCCGCCGCAATCGCCGCGGTCGCCCTGAGCGGCGCACCGCCAGTCCATCCGCCGCCCTTTATTGAGGGCTGCTTGGCACTGATTTCAAACGGGAAACCACCCGTATGGTTCATGACCATGCGCACAGTCAGCACGTTCTTCGCTCTGACAAGCCGCCGGACGCCGTCAGTACCCGTATCCTCTTCGACCCACAATGTCCCGAACTCCGGCAGATACCGCGAGACAGGATCGTCCAGACCCAGTCGTCCGTCCTCAATCAGTTTTGCAACCGTCACGCCGCAGAAACCCTTCGTCTGCGAACACTGCATGAAAACGTCGTCAAGCGTGATTTTCCTCTTTGCCGCAACATCGGCGTAGCCGACGCACGCAACCTCGGCAACACCGTCCCTGTAGAGGATGCTCACCGCGCCCGGCAGCTCCCCGCGCGTCACGTAGGGCGCAAGCGCATCCGCGACGAACGTCGTCCCCGAATCGGCGGCACCGTCGCCAAGCTTCGAGACGCCGCCGACCTGCATCCGCTTCACAGTCTCGGCCTTGCGTTTCTCCAGAGGCTCGAGAATCTTCTTTCGGAAACCTTCAGATGGCGGAGGGCAGGACACACCCTTGGGCAGGAGTGTAATGCGGTATATCTTCAGTTTTATGGCCTTCGGTCGATAGAAGAAGAAATGAAGCCGCGCAATATTGGATGGATCCACGCCATCCGCCATCTCCCAGCCGTGTAGCCTAAACTCGCACCGCCCATAGCCAAACGCGGGCAATTCGTCGCCACACGCAAGCAAACCACGGTTGACATGTCCCTCAGCGCCAGCGACATAGAGCTGAAAAGGCGTTCCGGACGATTCGCCGGACTCGTTGACAAAGTCGACGGCAATGCGGTCGTAGCCCCTGAAATCGCGATATATGTCCCAGGGCATGCCCCAGGTCGCGGACGGCCAGTCGCCCGCGCCGGGTTTCCACGCCTCGGCAGTGATTTCAATAGGATGCTCCTCCTCGATGAATATCGTCTCCGGGAAGCCGCCGCCCTGTGAACGGTCGGTGATGTCCGTCATCTTCCCCGTCGCCTTGTCGTAGGCGTAGAAGTCGAAGCGGATGCGCGCGGGGTTGCCCTTCGGGTCGCGCCACCAGCCGTGCTGTCCGCCGCCGAGCGCATTCACGACGACGAAGACGGGCTCCTCCCGTCCAGATACGGACTTCGGCACCAAGTCAAAACCATAGTAGGCGTCGAACCGTCGGCTGTCGATCAGTTTCAGGTCTGTAGTCGCCCGCGAGAAGTTGAACCCCTTCTCGTTCCCTTCGCTGCGCCATGCTCCGTAATTCCCGAAGAGCAGCTTCTCGCCATCATTGGAAAGCGTCTGCGTCCCGTAGTGGATGGGATAGTCGAATTCCATGTCGCGGATACTTTTCAGCGCGAGATCCCTCGTCGAGACCGACAGTACCGTGTTGTCGCAATGCGGCGGATGGTGAAAGCGTTCCTTGCCGTTCCAGTGATGGTCGATGCACGTGTAGAGCGTATCGCCCAGAACGGTGCAGCTGTCGAAGCCGCGCGCATTTTGATAGTCGTAGTGCCGCTCCATGATCGGGTTCAGGTCTTCGTCCCACACGCCGATCATGAGAGGCGACTCGTTCTCGGCCCGATCCCAGAGGGCATAGGCCCCGTATACGCGACCGTCGGCGTATGCGATGTCGCCGAGATGCGCACGCGTCAGGCACTGCTTGACGACACGCCCTTTCCAGTCAAGCTTCACGATGCCGCGTGAACAGGCGACGTAGATCGCCTTCTCCGAACAAGCCATCCCCTGCGGGTGTCCATGCTCAGTCAGCATGTCCAGCTCGCCCGGAACCGTATAGAGCGGGTTCATCTTCAGCCCCTCGACACCCGCCGCCCGGGCGTCGCACGGGCGAACCGTCATGCGGTCGATGTCAGGCATCCACGCTCCGGCGTTGAATAGGCGAACCGAGTGCAGGCCTGCTTTCAGCCGCATGCGCACCGAAGAGGAGGCGAAACCGTCTGGCGCCGCAGACATGGCGACACGCCGCGCCGCACCGTCGTCGATGGACAAAAAGACGAAACGTTCGTCCGGCGCGGAATAATCGAATGTCAGGTCGTATTCGCCGTCGCCATCCACCTTGACATCGCGCCAGACCATGTCGTTCGACGCGCCCATGCCCAGGAAGCGGACGCACACCCCGCCGGACGCGCGCGAGTCGGCCGCCGGGAATGCCGTCTTCGCTTCCATCGCGCTGCGCAGCGCCTGGAAACCGCTCAAATAGGCGTGTTCCGCCTCGTAAACAGTACGCGGCAACCGCCGTTCGCCGTCGAAGCGGTAGAACTTCGACGCATGAGGAGCGACCGTGACAGACACCTCGTCCTTGAAGCGCCCGACATCGGACATCTCCACAAGATCGAATGCATCGACCGGTCCGCCGAGTTCCAGCGCGTCGGCGCGGACCGTGAAAGTCCATTCTCCGTCCGAACCATTGTACAGCGCCACATAACGCGAGCGGCCGTACCGTTCATAAGCATCTTTGACCAACACGCAGGCGTCGCCCTCGCGCGCAACGACCTGGCCCTGGAGTCCGAGATCGTTCTGGCTCATGGCAAGCAGATACGAGTTCGTCACAAGGGCCTTCGTCGATTCGGGTATCGCGCGCACGTCGCACCCCAGCACGAGCGGCGAAGAAAGCATGCACCACATCCCGAAATGCGTGATCTCCTCGTCGCGAGAAAGCCCCGTGTCACCGTTCTTGCCGAAGACGGTTCGGACCGCCCCCTCGAGCTGGCCGACCTCCAGCATGTCCATGTCGTTGTAATGTCCCGGCCGCGCGTATGCGCCAAGGTAGAGGTTTTGGTCGATGATGAACTTGACCGTCTTCCAGTTGGCCCGGATGTCGCCCGTCGTACGCCACGACTCTGCAATGTCCGTCGCCCACGTACCGGGGAAAAGCCAGCGGCAGATGTTGAGCCGGACATCCCTTCGCCCGGTTTCCGCGATCGCCCGCGCGATTTCCGTATAGCGCGACTTCTCGTCCAGCTTGAGCGCCTGTCCGCCGCACCAGTCCACCTTGATGAAGTCGAAGCCGAGATCGTTGAAGAACAGGTGGCAGTCCTCCGCATCATGTCCGTAGAGTCCGCAGCCCCTCCCGCTTTTGTCGCCGCTTCCCCCGAACAGGCTGTCGCACGTGTCGGAACCCGCGTCCGTGTAGATGCCGGCCTTGAATCCGAGCGCATGAAGCCCGTCCACGACAGGTTTCAGGCCTTTGGGGAAGCGCACAGGATGTATGCGCAGCGCGCCTTTTTCGTCGCGCCCGCCGAAATATCCGTCGTCGATGTTGACGTACGTATAGCCCGCCGCCTTCAGCCCGTTCGTCGCCATTGCGCGGGCGACATCGAGGATGAGAGAGTCGGAAATCTCGATGCCGAAGGTGTTCCAGCTGGACCAACCCATCAGCGGACGGATCTTCGGGTCGCGCGACGGCGGAATAACGGCGGCATCCAGCAGCCGCTCCGCCCTCGCCGCCGCCTCGTCGCGGCACATGCCCTCTATCCGGCTCAGGTTGACGTATGCCTTGCCCGCGCCAAGGTCGATGCGGATTCGCCTGTCGCATTTCGGGCAGTCGCGGAACTCAACTCGGGACGGCTGGGACGGCGACGCGCAGACCGCGTGTCCGACGGAAAGTCCGATGACGATGCTCGCGGCAAACGTCATTTCTCTAAAATGCGACATGGCCGTTGACTCTCTATCGGACAACGACCGACATTCCCGTAAAGCGCGTCTGCTTCCCCTGCAGGAAATCGCGCGGGTCGAGCGCGACGTTCGAGAGCCGGAACTCGTCGATCCACGGGCCGGTGCTGTAGCCATGGTCGCTCCCGGGGCCATAGCCGCTGCCGATTTCGAGCATTTTCGAATTGTCGCTATCGTTGGCCTTGAAGTCTATGTTCATGTTGCGATCCCACGTCTTGACAAGATTTCCGTCGAGATACGCCTTGGCGGTCTTTACAGGTCTGTCGTATGTCAGGGCGATGTGATGCCACTCGTTGTCGCAGATCTGGCCAGCGCTGCCCCAGTCGTTGATTTCGGTATTGGTATCTTGATCCTTCAGACAAAAGGCCAGCCCGCCGTTCTTGTGTACGCGAATGCTCATCGGCCCGCCACTCCACGCCTTGCCGAAAAACGCCAAATAAGCCGAATCGTTGTACACGCCGTCCGGCTTCTCCGGAACACGTGCGAAGAACTCGAATGTAAAAGAGCCGTCTAAAACCGCATGCGCACCGTTCTTTCTATCATCTATGAAAAGCGACGCCGAGTAGAACGGCTGGTTCGTCGGCGCATGGAGAGCCACGGCATTAGTCAGCGTCTTGTTGAATTTCCCGCGGGCGTTGTAGACTTCGATGACCGGGAGCGAATCTTTCACAAGTTCAGGCTCGACGCCCTTTGTCGCGTCCCACTTGACCTCGGCAGGGATGGCACCGCTCGAAGGCACGGCGTTAAGCTCCTTCCACAGCGGAAAACCGAACTCTTCGGTCGCCGCCGTGTCGAACGTGACGTGGCAGACCGTGCTCGGAGCATCGATCTCCGGCACGTAGGCAGCAGGGCGCAGAAAGTCCGTCGCCGCGAGTGCCGTATCCGAAATGCGCACCTCGTCGATCGCGCCCGTGAACCGGCGGCCCCACGCCATCGGCTCCGCGCCTATCGTGAGCGGCAATGTGCACGCGGGATCGTAGGACGGAAGCGCAGCGTTGACGTTCGACTGCTCCGCCACTTTCACATAGTCAAGATAGACCGAGAACTTTCTTGCCGAGCCATCCATGGCCAGCGCCGCGTGATGCCATCTGTCATCGATAAAATTCAACGCGGCGCTGGTGGCGGTCGGCCACGTGCTTGCATTACGCACCTGTCCCGATATCGTCCGGTTCTTATTGTTGACGTAAAGCACGAACGCATACTGTCCATACCCGGAAGAATAGTCCGTCGAGTTCGGCAGACACACGAGAATCTGCTCCGATGTGTTGTTCGACTCGCCATCTTTGAGTTCGATTGGAGGCATCTTGAAAAAGCATTCCACCGTGAACGAGCTAAGGTGCAGCGCATCCGTCTGCGGCACGACAACGCACCCGCCGTCGCCCTTGGACACGTAATAGCTCGTGCCGCTGTCGTAGACGCCCCACTTCGACGTGGTGAACGCAAACGCACGGTCGTTCATCGCCTTAGCCCGCGTCACAGGATCGACGACACCGTTTCCAGAAGCGAACCCTGCCGCTGCCATCGGCATATAGCCTGTGTCGACAGACGAAATTCCGCCGTTCGAGTTCTGCTGGCGACAGTAGCCCGTCAGCGTTCCGGGATTGGCGGAGTTTACGATCTCCACCGACGATCCGACGCGTTCACCAAGCGTGCCTTCGTCAAAACGATACCACGCGACCGTTCCGGCGTTGCAGATGAATCCGGCGCTCGCCGCAACTGCGGCGATGACAGCCCTGCTTTGTGTCATCAGTTTCATTCTGGTCTCCTTGTTCATGTTTTATTGTTTCTGAAGTGTGATTCGCGCCCGCCGCGTGTAGAGGCGGGAGGCGACGTCCATGAGCGACGCAACCATTTCGGGGTATGGTACGTCGCAGACAGACACGAGTCCGATGTTCCAGTTCTCGCCGTCAAAGCGTCCAACAAGCGGCTGGTCGTGAAGCTGAAACCAATGGCAGCCGACGCAACGAGGATTATCCAGGCACGACTCGACGTAGCGCTTGAGGCATTCGCCTCGCTCCTTCTGGCTCAGGACTTCGACAAGCCCGCCGCCGAACATCCCGCGGTCCTTCGCCCCGAAGTGGAACTCGCCGATCAGGAGAGGCTTGTCCGGCGCATAGCGCTCAAGATCATCAGCCGGGTCGCGCATGTATATGTTGCTCGACACCACATCGCAGTGCCGCGCCGCCGCAAGCCAAACTTCCTTTGGCACTGAGTGAATGCGCGAGCCGAGGTAAAGAAGGTTCGGCATTGTCTTTTTCAAGATGGCACGAACGGTCGAATAGTAT
Organism: Kiritimatiellia bacterium; assembly: GCA_045535455.1. Taxonomy (GTDB): domain Bacteria; phylum Verrucomicrobiota; class Kiritimatiellia; order RFP12; family UBA1067; genus UBA1067. Next base: position 11,841 of record JAZSLQ010000049.1, read on the forward strand.
TTCTCCGCCGCCGCTCCGACATCGCCGCCGCAAAGCTGCCAGTCAATCTCGTTGTCAACGAAGACACCAATGCACCAAGGGTCGCTTCCAACCGACATCGCCAACTTCTCCGCCTTTGCCGTAAGGTCTTCGGCGAACTTACCGGAGAAGACGTCAGGTACGGGACGCCTAAAGCCTTTCGCCATCGACGGCATAACGGTTTCGGACGAAACGTTGATTGTCGCCGTGTAAGGCGTGCGCCGCAACGAGGTGATGTAAGGCTGACACCAGCATCCGAGGGTGTTAAGTCCCCATGCGCGGCAGCGGTCGTGGACGAGGCTAGCGAACAACGAATGCCAATTCTCGCCAAACCGCCGAGCAAGGTTTTCACCGGCATGGCAGACCTCGTCTGCCGGGGAACCGTCCTTGTGCTGCGGAACGACCTCAAACCACGCCTCGCGTCCCTTGACCTGCGTGGCATGGTTTGGATAGAGAATCGAAGCGACTCCGAACGAGAAGAAGAGTCGGCCATTGGGATCGACAAACCACCACTTGCCATCGACCTTCTCCGCGCGGAAGAAGCCCGTCGCCTTCAATTGCGGCCCTGCGGCCCAGCCGCCATATTCGTCAATATCAGGCGTCGGGCTCTTCGAATGTTCCGAAAGCCACGAACTCTCCGCTCGATGCGCGGCGGCGAGCTCATCGTCGGAATGAATCTTGCACGGCCAATCGCCGTGTTTGAACTGTCCATAGCGATCCACAAACGGGAAGAACGACTTGTATGAAACAATCTGCGGATTGCGAGCTGGATGCGAGAGGCGAATGCCGAGAATCTCGAACGCCAGCGGATGCGGCGTTCCCGGCTGCTCGCTGTAAACCGTCACAATGGTCATCTTCGAGAATTGCGGACGCTTCATGCAGGGAATCACACTCTTCATTGAATCTTCCGGAAAGACCAAATCGTCCGTCGCATACGGCGAGTCGTTAAGGACGACCTTGATCTTGCAGACGGAGTGCGCCGGAACGCCTGAAGACTGATAAGTCAATATTCGCTCCTTTTCTCCGCCAACTCCGACGAACACCCTCTCGGTCCGCTCCCCTCGGTTGCTTACGACGACTTCCAGCTCTGCGGCCTTAGACCAGTCCCACGCGCCTCCTTGCCCGGTAGACGGACGTATTTCCACGCCGGGCCATCCATAGCCGCCTCCGCTGCACTTCACGACAATCGAACCATCAAGCGAGGTTTCCACAACAGTGTCAGGACGCGCACACATGCTTGCCGGGAAATCGATCCTCGGCAACACTGACGCACCAGCGCCTACGCAGAGCATAGTCGCCACAATGCAAACAGCCGTGTGCATGACCTCCATTTCCTGAAATTCGACTTTTTGATTCTTGATGATTCTTTTACAACGTGTGGTATTATATCACAGACGGCGGTCGAATAGTTATACATTTGCGCAAAATATTGCGGTGGCGCACACGCCGTTCGCGCCTCACCCAACTACACGTTCTACATGTTCTACACGGCCAACAAAACTCAATGCGCCTCCCTCGGCTCTTCACCGCCTGACATCGACGAAGAGGTCTTCAAGCGTGACCTCCGACTGAAACGCGCCAAGATACCCGCTACGGGAGATCCCGTACGTCGTGATCATCGTGAGGTGGGGCGCCAGCCTGGTCTTCGTCACGGATGCGAACACAGCAACCTTCCTGCGCAACCGCTCGTTGTACTCCCTTGTTATTAAATACGGCTTCTGGGTGAATTTTATCTCGCACACGTTGACAACCCGATCCGCCCGCTCTATCAGCAGGTCGATCTGCGCTCCTTCGGGACAGTCGGTGTCCGGAGCGTGTCGCCATGCGAACACATGCGTCAAAACTCCGCCTACGCCTATCGCCTCCTTGATCTGCGACACGTGCTGAAGGCATATCCGTTCAAAGGCGAGCCCACGCCAGACGTTGACGGACGGCTGGTTTGCGGAGTGCTGCCAGAAATGCTCGTCGGTATTCGACTCCCCGTCGAGGAACTTCATGTGGAAGAGAGTGAAGTTGTCCATGAGCTGGTAGAGCGCGTCACGCTTCCGCTTCCCGAACGCAGTGAACTTTCTTATGAATCCACATGCCTCGAGATCATCGAGGTATCGCGTGGCGTTTCCGCCCTTGACCATTCCGCATGACGACAGGAGAGCGTCACGCGGCATGCCGCTCTTTACGGACGCCAGCGCTCTTACAATCGTTTCGTACGCCACGCTCTCGCCGAACAGCGACCCGAACACGTCGCGAAACTCGTTCCTGAGCTTCCCGTTCTGCGAGAAGAGAAGCCTGTCCAGGTTCTGCGCAACGCTCTCGCCCTTCTTGAGCATGCTCCAGTAGTACGGAATTCCGCCGAAGGCCATGTAAAGCTCCGCAATGTCGATGTCGGAAAGGCTCAGCCCCTCAACGCGGCAGTACTCGCGACACTCGTGGAGCGTAAACGGGCGAATGTGTATCTGCTCCGAAACCCTGTTGTACAGCCCGCCACGATTGCGGAACACCTTCTTCACAAGCCATGACGCCGCGGAGCCGCAGACAATCAGAACAATGTCCTTGCGCGCCGACGCCCATCCGTTCCAGAACGCCTCGAACCACTGGACGAATCGGGACTTCGGGGTGTCCATCCACGGCATCTCGTCTATGAACATCACCTTCTTCCCTTTTCCGCCTTCTTTCACGAGACGCTTCAGCTCGTTGAATGCCTCGCGCCAGTCTGCAAGCTCCGGCACATCCTTCGCTCCCGCTTCAATCAGCGAATCCCGAAATGCGGCCAGCTGCCCCGCCATTGGCACGTCGAGAATCCCGGTATGCTGGAAAAAGAAACCGTCCGGGAACGTTTCCCTGACAAGAAACGTTTTCCCCACACGGCGGCGGCCATACACAACGATCAACTGCGCCTGGGACTTCTCTGTAGATTCCCTTAGGATGTCGGCTTCGTTACTTCTTCCAATCATTCCATACCTCCGCTTTAGAAACATACGCCGCCCCATCATGACATTGCGAACCATTTAGGGCCACATATATTTTACCAAATTCGGCGTTTCCGCACAATGGGCGACCCCCATTTCAAATACGGCGGTTCTGTCTGCGCCAGGCGAGGAGGGACATGCCGAAGCGGCGGTGGAAGAGCTTCGAGAGCGCGATATCGCTCTTGAATCCGCAGAAGGCGGCCATTGCGCCAATGGGCGTGTCCGTGCTGGAAAGAAGATGGCAGGCGCGCTCAAGGCGCACGCCGAGTATCTCGTCCAGAATCGAATGCCCCATCGCCTCGCGGAAGCGCATCTCGAATAGGCGTCGCGAACCCTTGACACCCTTCATCGCCTCGCGCGCCGTAAGGCCGTTGCACGCCTCGCGGCGAATCAGCTCCACAACCGGCAGAATTCCGTGCTCGCGCCGTCCGAAGCCGCGCGTCGACTCGCGGCGCACGACCATCATCGGACCAAAGCGATCCTCGACAGGGCGTCCTGCCCTTCCAGACATCACGTCGTCCAGCATCTTCGCAGCAAAATACCCTGCCCGCTCGAAGTCCACCTGTATGCTCGATATCTTCGTCTCGCCTGTCTCGCACACCGTTTTAAGGTTGTCCACTCCGAGAAGCGTCATGTCGGCGGGTATGCCTTTCCCGCACGCCCGACACGCGACGACTACCTCGGCGGCCGTGTCGTCGTTCACCGCAAACACCGCAGTCTTCGGCGGAAGGCGCTTGACCCACGCGGCAAGCCGCTTTGCCCGCGACTCGGCGGACTCGTCGCGCCTTGCGAATGCGATGCATTTCTTGTCCATGTCCGACACAAGTGCGCGGAACGTCCTTTCGCGGATGCTCGACCAGGGCCGCAGTCCTCTGTAGCCTACGACCGCGTATGCAAGAGGTCTGTTTGACGACAGTTCGCGAAAGGCCATGCGCGTCGTCGCCTCTCCGTCGTGGACGACCTTCGGCATGCGACCTCCGTACAGGCCTCGCGCACAGTCGAGATACACAACGGGAAGCTTTCGGAAAAAACGCGGCGGAAGGTCCGTGTGCGCTGCCGACGCCTCCACAATTATGCCAGCCGGCCGCAGGGCGGGCAACAGCGACCTAAGTCTGCCGGGACGCGACTCGTCCTCGGAAAGCACGCGGACGGCCCATCCGCGCATCGCTGCATAGCGGCGGATTCCTGCGAGCTTCATCTCCTGGATGCGCTCGCCCACCCACATGTCGAGATAGCAGATCGTCTTTTCCGTCATGAGGCCTCCGGCGCACAGTCTTTCGCCCGCTTGCCGAGCTGGAGGCAGACGAGCGTCCACAGACAGGAGACGAGCCCCAGCATGAATATCTGCAGACTCCTGGGGAAGGCGTAGACTGCGGCGACGGCAGGAATCCAGACCGCCCAGTTGGAAACAAGGCTCGGCAGCATGACGCGCCGGAAGTATCCCTCGCGGCACGTTCTGACGGTTTGCCTAAACGAGAACCCCGATCCCATCCACAGGAAAAACATGGAGGTGAGCGGAACTGGAAGAAGCGGTGTCCACACGAACTGGTCGAACGCGGTCTTGCAGACCAGTGTCGCCACATTGTGTCCATCGCCGAACATCTTCCCCTGCACTTCGTAGAACCAAAGGTAGACGATGCCCCAGCATCCGCTCCACGCCGACTGGAGAAAGCATTTGACGAGCGGGTGCTCCGTTCGTATCTCCCGCACAGAATGGAGAAACAAGGCCGGCAATATGCCGCAGAACACGAACTGCGTCGCAAAAGCGGACAGCGCCCCTCCTCGCTCCTGCCAGAGGCGAACCGGCTCGAGCGCATCCGCGAGGCAAGGCATGCGCCAATAGGCGGCGGCGAGCGAAACAAT
>JAZSLQ010000198.1:0-3892 GCA_045535455.1 Kiritimatiellia bacterium
CAACTCCTTGGCTCACAGAACGACATGGCTACGATCCGACTTTCGCGACACGCCCGATTTCTCGGCTTGTGATTCGTTCGGCGGTGGCCGAAGGCTCCTCCTCGGGGAACCCTCGGCGAATACGCCGTATCCCCTCGCTTAGGTCTTCGCTCCCCCGCCTCACTGCCGTCGCAACATGCACCTTCACTCAACAACCATTCCTCAGCCACGCGCCCATAACCCAACCAACCCTAACTCACCATCCTTCGTGTCGAATCCAAAAACGATTCCGACTCAACCATCCCACATCCACGATCCTTGAATCGACAACGTCGAGCTGCACGGCCTTGGCTCGTCCGTCAACATGATGAGACGCCGTTGCGATATTCGCGCATGGAGATGCCGAAGTGCCTCTTGAATAGTGCCTTCGGCGGGGTCGGGTTTTTCCATCCGCAGGCTGCGGTGATCTCGGATATCGGGTCTTTCGTCTGCCGTAGCCGACGCTTCACCTCCTCGAGCCGGACACGCAGCATCGCCTCGTAGACACTTTCGTTCTGAAGTTCGCGGAAACGCATTTCAAGGAGTGAACGCGAAACCTTGAACCTGCGGGCGACGTCTTCGACACCAATCCCTTTCATGGCTTCGTGTGCAATGTACGCAAGCACCTTCTGCACGAGTTTTCCCGCAACCGACTGCGCAACAGTTGACTCCCGGTGGACTATGGTGCGGATGCCGACTTTCCTCAGACGTTTCTCTGCGGGAATCGAGCCACCTGACATCATCTTTTCCAAGAGCTCCCCCGCGAGTCGCCCCTCGCCGATGAAGTCGGGTTGGATGCTGGAAAGCTTCGGCTCGGCGTTTTCGCACAGGATCGGGTCGTTGTTTACGCCGAGGATTCCAATCTCCGCCGGGATTTTGATGCCGATTTCGTTGCACACGTCAACAACTTCAAAGGCTCGGTCGTCGCATGCCGCGAGAATGCCGCAGGGCTTGGGAAGATCCTGGAGCCACTTTATCAGCGTATGTTTGTCCTCGACCTTGTCCTTGTAGTGCGTGATGTCGAACATGCGCCCGATGAAGCCGGCATTTTCGAGCACGTCGCGGAATGCTGTGCCGCGCTCGCGGCTCCAGTCGTCGTCCGTGCGGTAGCCGGCGTAGCCGTAGCTTTTGTAGACGCCCTGTCTGAGAAGGGCGTGCGCTGCCTCGCGTCCGACAGCCTGCGAATCGCTCTTTACGAAGGCGATGTTTTTTGTCCGTTTCTCGATGCCGCCTCCTGACACGTTCATCACGACAGTGGGGATGTCCGTCCCAGCGAGAACGCCAAGCGCGTCCTCCGTTCCGGGAATCCCCACGATGAAGCCGTCGGCCTTGCGTTCTAGTTCGTGCTGTACGGTCTCTGCAGAGAATTCGTGTCTTGTTCTGTAGATGACGAGCTGCCAGCGGTGCCCCGCGCTCAGGTGCTCGAATACGCCGTTCAGCTTGTCCTGTCCGGCGATTCCGGCCATCCTGAGCGCGATTACCACGCGCCGTGGCGTGCCCGTCGAGGTGTATTCCTTTGCCTTGCGATTGTAAGCCATGCTCGGTATTATAGCAAAATTTCATGCGGACACTGTAACGTGTTGGCGAAAAGATGGTGTTGTTTTGGCGTAAAAGAGATTCTGCTGGCAGCGGATATTTGATAGAATATGTGCCGTGAAGCAGAGCTCAAGAGTTTCGATCCGCTACCTCCTTGCCATTGCCGGGTTAGGCGGGCTTCTGTATGGCGTGGACTTCGGCGTGATAGCCGCCGCCTCGCCGTATATCAAGGCGCTTCGGCTTTTCACCGACGCGGAGCTTAGCTGGATAGTCGGCGCCGTGCTTTTTGGCGGGATCGTATCGTCCCTGACTGCCGGAATGCTGTCAGAGCGCTTTGGCAGAAAGCGCATGATCGTCGCGTCCGCCGCGCTTTTCCTCGTGGCGATTCCGGTTGTCTGCCTTTCGGAGAAGTCTCTTGTGGCGATGCTTGTGGGGCGTGTTCTTCAGGGCATGAGTGCTGGATACATGAGCGTCGTCATGCCGATGTATCTCACCGAGACGCTGCCAGCCGATATGCGTGGGCGCGGCACGGGCGTGTTCCAGTTCTGCCTTGGGTTGGGGCTCGTTGCAGCGGCGGCGACAGGATATCTTGTCGCTCGGCTCTACGGCGCTGCGGACGCGCCGGCAGATGTTGTAGCTGATGCAGCGAAGTCGGCGGCGTGGAAAGTCAACTTCTGGTGGACGCTCGCGCCGGTCATCGCGCTGTTGCTGGGGGCATTGCGACTTCCCGAAAGCCCGGTGTGGATGCAGAGTGTAAAGTTGAAAGTTGAAAGTGTAAAGTTGAGAGTTGCGGACTCAAAGTCGGAGAATGCGGCGTCCGGCAATCAAACAATCAAACAATCAAACAATCAAACACTTCTTCGGCGCCGCTACGTCGTTCCTTTCCTTCTTGCGGTCGCGGTCTTGACGCTCAACAAGACGACGGGCATGAGCTCCGTCACGAGCTATTCGGTGATGATTTTCCAGAAGGCCGGGTTCGCGGGGACGCTCGGAAATGTCGGCGACTTCGCGATAAAGCTTACCAACCTTGTTGTTACGCTTGTCGCGGCAGCGCTCATCGACCGCGTGGGCCGCACTCGACTGCTCAAGATCGGCACCGCCGGAATGACAGTCGGCCTCGCCGCGATCGGAGGGGTGCTGCTCGCGATAGAGCGGTTCGGGCTCGAGCCCTCGGCGACGACGGGGCTCGTCTGCCTTGCCGCGTTTTTCGTCATGCAGGTTTTCTACGCGCTTGGTCCCGGCATCTGCGTGTGGCTCGTCCTTTCAGAGCTTATGCCCACGCGCATTCGCGCGAACGGCATGGCCATTGCGCTTTTCATGAACCAATTCGTGGCGTGGGGGCTTGCCTCGTCGTTTCTCCCGTGGGTCAACGCATGGGGATGGGCGTCAATGTTCTTCTTCTTTGCCGCGAACGGAATACTCTACTTCATCGTCTCGCTCTTTATACCCGAAACGAAAGGCAAGTCGCTGGAGGAACTGGAGCGTCTTTTTGAAAGGAAGAAACCATGATAACACAGACATCGATAAGCTACTACGGGCTCAACTACGTAGAACATGCCGAGGCGGACTTCAAGGAGATGAAGGCCCACGGCGTCACCCAGGTCATCCTCGCCGTCACGGAGTTCGACTTCGACTTCTGGCGGCCAAACATCCCCGCCATCGTCGACAAGGCGCACGAGCTCGGGCTTCGCGTCCTGATAGACCCGTGGGGCAACGGCAAGTACTTCGGCGGCGAGCAGGTCTCGAAGTTCCTGCAGGACAATGTCGAGAACCGCCAGGTCTCTGCGCTCACCGGCGAAAAGCTTCCCTACGCCTGCTTCAACACGAACAGCTACCGCGACTATTTCAAGAACTTCTGCGTCACGCTCGCCCGTGAATGCAAGCCCGATGGCTTCTTCTGGGACGAGCCGCACTACGCGTTCCCGAAGGGCATCGCGTCCATCACGGGCGGTGTCGCGGACGACTGGACATGCTACTGCCCCGTCTGCCGCAAGCGCTTCGCGGAATACTATGGCTACCCGATGCCAAAGTATATGACGAACGACGTGAAGCTATTCCGTTGGCGCGAGGCACTTGTTGTGCTTTCCGACACCTCCAAGGCGCTCAAGGAAATCGACCCTAATCTGGAAATCACCTGCTGCGTCCACGCGACGCAGAACGGCTACTATGTCAGCGAGTATCGCGGCTACGACAACTGGGACATGGTGGGCGCGTGTCCCTACTTCGACGTGTTCTCCACGACGATTGTCAACTGGGCGCTTCCAGAAGACTTCTACCTCGACATCACGCGCCGCACGGTCGCCATCGCGAAGAAGTACGGCAAGAAGTCCGAGCGCTG
>JAZSLQ010000171.1:0-29446 GCA_045535455.1 Kiritimatiellia bacterium
GCATCGCTTGGACCAACGAGATGGCCAAGGCCGCCGCCGCCGGGCTCGTCCCTCCGCGCAAGGCAACCAAGGCCAAGGCGGGAGGTCTGGCGAATGTTAACGCCGCGCCCGCTCTCACCCAGGCGCAGCAGTCCTACTTCCGGAACCGGCGCATCTGCGTCGGCCGCGACACGACGACGATGCCCGGATACGTCATCACGACCTGGCACAGGAACGGCAAGCCGGACACGAAAGCGCCCGCAGTTGTCACGAATCGCCTGCAGAAGATCGTCGGCAAGGAACAGTCTAATCCGCTCCAGGCCGACGCCAAGACCACGCGGGATATCCGCAAGGCGGCGAAGCGCGCGGAGAAGAACCTGTCGAAAGTCATAAAGGCCATCGAGCAGGCGAAGAAGAAGGCGAGCGACGAGGACGAGGCCGCGCTTTACGACTTGCTGATCTCGATACTCACGCCGGAGGGAGAATGACACCTGAAGATATCCAGCGCGCGCACCTGCCGTCCGCCGTCGCCGATCTTCTCGCCGCGCGCCGGCGCGACGCCGCGAACGGAGTCACAAATGTAGTCATCAACGCCGCAAACTAAAACATGGAGCTGGAGCTCAAGATACACGTCCCGGACAACCTCGTCATCGACGACGAGCAAAAGGCCGGCCAGGGAATGGCCGAGGCCGTGAGGGACTGCATCCGTCGGCATCTCATCGACAAGGGGCTCCACACCGCGCCGAATCGCAACGGGCTTCCGCACTCCGGCTACTGGCACAAGGCGGCGAACACGGTCAAGGTCGAAGTGCAGCAGGGCCTGCACGCCGTCGTCGCGGCGGGCGCGGAGTCGAACGACCCCAAGGCACCCGGGCAGGGAATCGCGCTGCACTACGAGGGCGGAACCGTCTATCCGAAGAAGAAGGCGCTCGCCATCCCGATCAGCCCGATCGTCGCCGGCATCTGGCCGAGCGAGGCTGGCGCGTTCTCGAACGAGGACGAATACTCGGTGTTCTGGCCGAAGAACTCCTCGCATGGATTCATCAAGGACAACGAGCGCGGCGAGCTGCTGTGGCTCCTCCTGCCGAGGGCGACTATAAAGGCGGATCCAACGGTCATGCCGACCGACGATGCGCTGCACAATGCCGCGATCGCGGGGATATGGGGGGCCGCGTCATGACCGCGAGCGAAAGGATCCTCAAGAAGACTCTCGTCACCTCCGGCATCGGCGCGGACGTGTGGAACTCCATCCAGGCTGGATTCCGCGACCGCGCGTTCTTCTCCGCCCGCGTCACGGAGATCCGAATACTCGACGTCATGCGCGGCAGCATCGAGAAGTCCCTTTCCGGGAACCTTTCGCCAAGCGAGTTCCGCAAGGCCGTGAGGGAAACGCTCTTCAAGACTGGCTACGACGCCGGCGACGTGCGCGGCACGATAAAGGACCTGATGACAAAGTCGCGCCTCGATCTCGTATACAACACGAACCGCGAGATGGCGCAGGGCTTCATCCAGCACCTTCAGGCGACAAGCGAGGGCGCGCTTGCGGCGTTCCCGGCATACGAGCTGATCCGCGCCGAGCGGCGCAAGGTGCCGCGCAACTGGCCGGAGATATGGAAGTCCAAGGGCGGGACGCTCTACCAGGGCGGACGCATGATTGCGCTCAAGACCGATCCGATCTGGACGCGGATCTCGCGCTTCGGAATACCGCACCCTCCGTTCGACTACAACAGCGGCATGGACCTCGTCTCCGTCTCGCGCGGCGAATGTCTTGCGCTCGGCGTGATCGACGAGAAGACACCGAAGCAGAAGCCGCCGAAGCTCGACTTCAATGAAAACCTGCAGGCATCCTTCGATGCCGGACACTGGTCCGGCGAATACGCCAGGAAACTCAAAGACGCCTTCGGCGACCAGATCAAGCACACGCAAGACCAGAAGACCGGCAATGTCACCGTACAGTGGCAGGGCAACCTCCTCCGTGATGCATTTGAGAACTACACGACGCCGACGCCAGAAGAGAGCGGCAAGGGTTGGGGTCTCGGCAAGGCGACGGCAAAGCTCCTTGCTGCATGTGACAAGGTGAGCCCGCAGTATCGCCCGCTCTTCGAGGGGCGCGGGCTATCCCTGAGCAAGTCAATCGCCAAGCATACGATTGGCGAAGGCCACTGGCTCGTTGACAAGACTCCCGGCAACATGCCGGTCAAGCCGGCGGACCTCGACCTCGTGCCCTCGATGTGGCGCAGTCCCGACTACATCGAGGCAGGCGGACAAAAGGACTCCATAGTGCTCTGTCTTGAAACGTTTGACGGAGGGATTCTCAAGCTGCCCGTCAAAGTAAGGGGCCTTGTCACGATACCCACAGGTCTCTTCAAACAGAAATCCCCGATGAGCGCTGTAGCCGGTATTCCACGGCTTGCTACTTCGGGGACACCGTGAATGATACCACAAACCACTTCGAAAAGGCAACGGCAAAAATGACGATATGCGAACTTCAGGAAAAAGTGAGAGACGCCTTGAATGGCGTTGCAGAACTCGCCGCGGGCGGCTGCAAGGCGTTTGCAGAAGACGTCCGGGCGACCTACGACGAGTCGGAGCCGTGGATCTCCGCCGGCAAGGTCGCTGTGGTCGTCGTCACTCCGCGCATGGCGCGGAACGGCAACACGAAGGGAGCCATACCGGCGGACACGCGCCTTCTCGTCCGCTGCGTGGAGAAGGCCCCTCTCGCCCGCGTCCAGCCAGGCGTCATCCGTGCACTCGATGCAGCCGAGATAGTCATGCACGCACTCGACGGCTCCCAGTTCTGCTGGATCGAGACCGATCAGACGGCGGACAAAAAGGCCGGCGTCATCACCGCAACCGCGACTTTCGAGACAACAATCACGCTGTCCCGGGAAAACAAAACAACGGAGGAATAAAACATGGCAACAGTACCAGAAAATGCGACTGCCGAGACCTACGGCGTCGAGACTGTAACGGAGGGAATCACGGTCGAAAGCGAGAACATAAGCGACTCCCCGATCGTCGAGACCGTTCCGGACCAGAAGAACGCGGTCAGGAAGGAGCACAAATACGACAAGCGCACCGACCTGAAGCTCACCTACCGTGGCGCGAAGCTGCCGGAGACTGCCGGCGAGAACGGCGAGAACGACACCGTCACCTACAATGGCGCGACGTACTACGTCGACACCCACGAAAAGGCAGGCACCTACAACGGGCTGCAACGCTACAATCTTACGGCGCACAAGTTCAATAACGCCCCTGCACAGCCTACGCCCGCAGCAAACAACGCATCTAGCGGCAACGGCGCATCTAGCGGCGACGGCGCATCTAGCGGCAACGGCGCATCTAGCGGCAACTAAACCATGAGCAAGAGCAACCCCAGGAAGGCGATGGCGGCGCTGCTGCCCCTGCCGCTGAAGGTCTCCGGCGGATACTCCGTGAAGCCGATGACGCTTGGCATGTGGGCCGCGCTCGAGCGCATCGGCTCTCCGCTCGTCACGGGCAAGGAGCCGAAGGACGCGCTCGAGATAATCCCGTCGCTCTACCTCCTGACGCACGACCCGCGCGAGGTCTTCCGGGGGAATGTCGTCGACCTCGCGATGGAATGGGCCGACACCGTGCCGGTCAAGGCGATGGACGAAATCCAGCGCGCGTGCTACCGGCAGATGAACGCGGCGTTCGATGTCATGCCCGAGGACGACTCAAAAAAAGCGAGACGCGCGGGAACGACGGCTGGATTCCCGCGCTCGTCCACTGGGCAGCCGAAACGTACCACTGGAGCTTCAGGGAAATCATGTGGGAAGTCCCGCTCTCTGCGATCGCGCTCCTCAAGCGGCGCGAGAGAGTCAACGCAAACGGTGACATGACGATATTCCCGCTCTCGGAAGTGGAGAAGATAGACGATGCCGAAGAAAGTCACAGTTGAAGTCGACGCCGAGACGACAAAGGCCAAGCGCAAGCTCCAGGAGCTCGCGCAGTCCGGCGGCTCCTCGGCGGGCGCCGACGCCGTCGGCGGCGCGGCGCAGCGAGCGGCCAGGTCTCTCGACAACGCCGCAGGTGCGGCCAACAGGCTGTCGAAATCGACGACCGAGGGCTCGGCGCAGCTGCGCTCGATGGTCAAGGTGTTCGGCGGCATGGCTATCCGCATGGGCGCGAACTATGCGGCATCGAACATGGAGGCGGGCTCAAAGGGGCAGATGGCCGTAAAGGGGCTGGGCGATGTCGCAGGCGGCGCGATCGCCGGCGCGGCGTTCGGCCCGCTCGGAGCGGTCGCTGGCGGGCTGATGGGGCTCACCTCCGCTCTCATGGAGGCGACGCAGGCGGAGAAGGACCGAGTCGCTGCGGCGAAAAGTGCAAGAGCAGATTTCGACAAGGGAGAACGAGAATACGCAGAAGCGAAAGAGTGGGAAGCCAAGCTCAAAGGGCTCTCGAAAATCGATAAAGGGTTTTCGGACTACGCAGGGCGTATTAGCCTCGTCAACGATGAGCTTTCCAAACTGAGAGACGAAGAATCGTATACTGTAAGGTCTATCAAATTCCACATCGCCAACGGCAAACGCAAGCCGGATATGATGGCCACCGCCAACGAAGAACGCGCCAGCTTGGCTGCTAACAGAGCCCGGCAAGGTCAGCTCGTCGCTCTGCTTGAACGATTAGAGACGGAGTCAAAAAAAGCATCCTCGACTGAGGCGCGCGCATCGATGGACGCCCTCGACTCGCTCGCCAAGATAGGCGGCAACTTCGCCGGGAGCGACCAGGGTTTCCGCGACCTTCAGCGCGTGAACGAGAAGCAAGTTGCCCTTCTCGAGAAGATCGAGGCGAAGACCGGCAAGGGCGTGGGAAAATTCTAAAAAGGAGACTTCGACATGTCATGGAATCTACCAAGCGGGGCATACCAGCAGCCAGACGAGAACGTCGGGCGCTCGCAACAGGGCGACAAGTCGCGCTCAATTTCCTTCAAGGGGCCGTTCAACCCGCTCCAGTCTGCGGCTGACGCGCTTCAGAAGGGTGACGTCATCGTCACCGGCTGGGTTTATTCCTCACACGAGCTCCGTCGCGCACCTGGCGACCTCGGCGTCCTCACTATCAGCTGCACGCCGCCCAACCCGACAAGCGGATCTGGAACCGAGCAAGACCCGATCGTCGCCGAGCCGCTGAAGGACAAATGGTCCATCCACTCCGTCCGCAACGATGTCTCTGTCCTGGCATACTGCGGCGAGTCCGAGGGGGCAAACCCGAATCGCGCCATGATCGAGGCCTGGATGAAGGAGCCCGACGGACAGCTCGCAAAGCAGTGGAAGTTCCAGAAGAGTGACGGCACGATCGAAGAACTGACCGGCGCGTCGCTTGCCGTCGCGAAGAAGATCGCGAAAGGCATCGAGGCTGTCATCCGATTCTACCCTGTCGTAACCAGGACGCGCACCTACGCCGAATGTCCGCCGGCATGTCTTGAAAACGTCGGCTTCATCGACACGCCGCCCGCTCCTGCAGGGACGGCGAAGAAGCCCTCCGGCCTCGCAAATGCCGTAAACCGTCACCAGTGGCTGAAGGTCAAAGACGACGCTGACGAGCTGGATAACTCCAACTGGACCCGTACAGAGGCCTGGTGGGGCATCCCGAAAACTGACGACCCGAACAATTCTCCCTGGGACGCCGATCTCTATGGCGCCAACCGCTGGCCGATGCCCTATGAAGATCTTGGAGGGGATCCAACTTGAACGACCCAATTCCAGAGCCACTACGTGGGGCGGATGTAATATCGTGGGCGCAACCGGTCACGCGAGCCCTGAACGCGCTCAGCGACAAGGTCGGCGCGACCGCCCGCAACGAGCGCGACCGCCGTCCGACACGGCAACCTCAGCCCTTCGAAGTGCGCTGGGACAGCTCGCTGGACGGCGGCAACGGTGGCTGGAAAATCTATCTCCCGACGGAGCATCTTCTTACCTATGGCGGCGTAGACGTTGCGACGTCCGACATATCCGGTGCAACAGTCATTCAAGACGACAACAACGACGACACGCCCTGGTTCTCGCTCGATGACATCGACACCGAAGCAGATCACGTCTGGCTTGTCGTCACCGTCACGGAATCAAACGGCTCCGTGGTCTCTGTCGACGCTGAGTTTGCCGCGGAAGAGGGACAGGCGGCGACCGGCGAAAGGGTCCACAATGTCTGCGTTGCCGAGGTTTCCTACTCGGAACCAGAGGAAGAGGGGCTCCCGGCGATCGTGGAAATCAACCAGTCTCTCGTTGGCGCCCTCCATCTCGGCAGTGCAGGCGGTGGCACCTCGGTCACACCAGACGACATTTCCACCGAGTTCATCCCAGACCCGCCAAGCGGCACATCGCCCGACGGCGACGAGGGGCAGCTTCAGATAAAGGGATTCAAGACTGGAACCCCCGCCGACACAAACACCGTCACCGACTACTTGCAGGGCGTAGTGAACATTCCGAACGGCGGCATTTCACTTGTCTGCCGCGGCATAATCGACGGGACAAGGACGCTGGTCTACCTACCGCTTGCCGCGCTTTTCTCCTCGTCCTCGATCTCCGGAAACGTCTCGCTGTCGTTCATAGGCGACATGCGGTGGGACACGTCGAGCCACACCCTGCAAAAGCGGGTGGATAGCGTGAACCTGAAAACGGGAGCGGTGACTCAAGGCCACTGGGCGGCAATCACCAATGGAAGCACCACGCCAATCTCTAACATTATATGACGCTGGAGATATACCTAAACGACGTATTGGTGGCATCAAAGACGGCCAACACTCCAAATGTTGGCGACTCAGATTTACTTTCCCATGCCTGCGGCAGCATCTCTATAACGTATTCGCAAAGAATAAACTACCGCGACTACAACGGACAACCGTCTTGGCAGGAGCGGTTTGTGGAAATAGATACGCCAGCCGGCGGCTACCAGCTCGTGCGGCACGTGGCGGAGTATTCAGGATCAGGGTCAGGCACGCCACCAAGTCATGACTACGACTTCACCTTAGTCTACCCCGATGTCAGACAAGACAACAATGTGAACGAGTATCACAATACCCGAAAACCAAACGGGACCTGGAGCATCACGCTGAAGGCGTACTTCACGAAGATACCGCATACTCCGACTCACCTACTCGTAAACTCATCTTCAGCGGAGTCACCGGCGAAGCTCGTCTACGACCCGACGACCAACCTGCTCGTTGCCGACTACTGATTTCCCTTGCGAGTGCCAGACCACCGCCAAACCCCGGCAGGTGGACCTCTCGCAAGGGTCTTTTATTCCTCTTGCAAAGCCCCATCAAGGCGTGTGCAATATCTCACAAACTTGAATTCCTTTCGCATATCGCTTCGCGCGATACATCCCTTAGAAAAAAATGGGGTATTACTATATTAGGCGCTTGTAGCGCCGGAGCTCAGGCGTTAATTCGACAAGTTCGAATCCGAAGGCATCGAATAGATTTTCGACTGGATTGTTCTTGGCTGTCCTCTTCCAGGTTGCGGCAATTTTCTTCACGCCGCGCAATGCAAGAGCGCGTTCGACTTCGCCTTCCATCGCGAATTCGATGCGGCGGTTCATCGCACGGCAGCTCATCACCCAGTCGACGATTTCGGCTGCATCGCCTTCGATCGTTGCATGGACGAACGCGACAAGACCGAGATCGCCAAAGCGGTCGGAGGAATGAAGCGTGAAGATCAGGTGGCGAGAATCGGATGCGAACGAGCGCACGTCGTCTTCAGTCC
The DNA here is from genome assembly GCA_045535455.1 of Kiritimatiellia bacterium. GTDB lineage: Bacteria > Verrucomicrobiota > Kiritimatiellia > RFP12 > UBA1067 > UBA1067. The sequence continues at coordinate 7,704 of JAZSLQ010000171.1, forward strand.
AGCGGTTTGTGCAGACGTTGAACTGATTCGTCTTCTGCGCGAGCTGCGCGACGCGCGCGAACTCTTCTTCGCGCACGAGATGAATTTCGTTCTTGATGTCGAGCGAACGCAGATAGTCGTCGAGCGAAAGACGCGAGGCCTCTTCGCGGCGCAGCGACTCCGCCTTGTAGTGCGCGGTTCGCATGCGGTCTTCGTCGGTCAGCGCGGCAGAGTGGAAATAGAGGGAGAGGTCCGGAGGGAACGGCGCGACGGCGACTTCGGGAAGCGACGCGCGCATCTCCGCGCGGTTGCCGGGATTGTCGTCGACGAACACAAAGGAATCGACGCCGATGTTGAGCTCGCGCGCGACATCAGAAAGATTGAGCGACTTCGCATCCCAGTTGACGCGCATCGCGGCGAAATCGTCTTCATGAAGAAGCATACGCGCATCGCGTAGCGCAGGCGCGACGTCTTCCGGATTGTTCTTCGAAAGAGCGACGAGAAGCACGCCGCGCTCCTTGAGCGAAAGAGCTTCGCGCTGAAGCGGCACGTTGGGCACGATCGCGTCTACGCCGTCTTCGCCAACGACACCCTTCCATAGCGTGTTGTCGAAATCGAGCGCGAGGACCTTCTTCACCGGCGTGAAGAGCTTCTTGATCTCGAGAAGCGCATCCATCGACCACGGCATCTTCGCGAGCTTCCACATCCGCTCGTCGTACGCACCGTCGCCAAGGTCTGAAAGATACATGCTGAGATCGGGCACGACGACTTTCGCCTTCGGGAACGCGACGGTAAGCGAAGCGACAGCATCGTCAATGCGGCTTCTCGCATCGTCTTTCGAAAATCTCTCGTCGAGAAGAATCGCGATGATGTCGGGGGAGAACGAAATCAAGTCTGCTGGCGGCTCAAGTGCGATCTCCACCCATGCGCCAAAGCCAGGCGCAGTCCAAACGGCGTGTTCGCCGCCGAGCATCCGCGCCAGCATCTCTACAGTCGCATTGGAAAGTATCGCAATCTCCACCGCGGCGTATTATACCAAAAAAGCCCTTGACAAAAGGGCATAAAAAACTGACGACGCCTTACTCTCGCACGTTTAGGGGTGCTTCACGCTTAACCTTCACAAGAGATCACGGAGAAATCCCCAGGCAAGAGAGCCAAGCCAGAAAATAGCAGCAACAAAGACTGCCGTGCAAATGACAATTGCGCAAACCGACCGGCGCGGCCGCTCTTTTACCGGCTTCTCCCTGCCCTCGGATTTCAAGCGATTCATGAAGCCCACCAAATCACCAACAGTCCAGTTACGATAGTCACGACCAATCGCAGCAATCTCCTCGTCCGTCAATTTTCCACAGGTTTCCTCTATTCCAGATAACACCTCAAAGTCCGCTATCCCATCCCACCGGCGAGTGACGCTTAGCACCGCGTCGAGAGAATCTTCCGGCATAATCTGGCAAATGAGCGACTTCGTCTTACCGGCCTGGGCAGCAGCAAGTATATTCATGAGGCCCCGGAACTCTTCTGTCCACTCCTGGCTCCCTGCGGCATTGCACGCTGCCCGAAACTCCAGTTGCGCCTTCCAAGCGCCTATCGCCCTTCCAAGAAGGAACTCCCACAGAAAACGCGTCCATCCACTTTCCCTTCGAGGCATGACAAGCGGCGCTATTTCCCCAGCCTTAGTACGCAGCTCCAGCTCCTTTATCGGCTCAAAGTCTCCATGCGTCATTTCAACCATCCCCCGTCCTGTACAGATGCGACAGGCCCGCGTCATGCAAGAACACCACGACATCCTGCTCCGTTACCTTTGTGGCGGGAATTCTCTGCGAATCTCCGCTGCACATCTTCTGACCTTGGCCCACGACCACGGTTCGCTCCATTCTATCTTAGGCCCAAACAATCTTCGTCAACCTCGTTCTCCTGCTTCCCGTTCCGCCGGGAACTTGCGTCGAGTGTCACACACCTTGTCGCAGTCACACATTGTTTCAACCTCTTTGCCACAGTGGACGCAGATGACGGGAAGGCCCCTTGCGACCCTCCTTAGCCAACCACACCCACAAGCCACCATCGCCATGCAATGATTCATCAGCGCAAATACGTTACTGCGAGGAGACATCACATCTCGAACTTTTCTATCTTCATCTCGCCGCACTCGTTGATGACAGCGACGCACTTTGCGAATACATCTGATGCTGAATGCGCGGCAAGCGCAACCTCGTCGCGCCAAGTCTCGCAGATGAGAAGAACGCCGGGACGAGTCGCGGACGCAAACACATCGTAGGCGATGCATCCGTCTTGCTTGAGAGAGGCAGCGGTCAGTTCCTTGGCGGCGGCAAGAGCGTCATCGAGACGGCCTTCCTTGGCCTGGAAGAAGCAGTTTAGTCTGAGCATGGTGTTTTTCCTTTCTTATGTGATTGTCTCTTCAAAGGCACCTTACGAGTTCCGCTGTGCTTTTGCGCTTGGCGTGCATCGGCGACGGAGATGCCGATGCATCGGCGTAGCCGACTGGAAAGATTGCGACGAGATCGTAGCCAGCCAGTTCCGGGAGAAGCTTCTGGAGTTTCGGCGCGTCGAAGTGTCCGACCCATGTCGTGGCGAGTCCCTGGTCCTCGACGGCGAGCATCATGTGCGTTGCGACGATTGTTGCATCGACATCCGCGAAGTTCGCCTTGTCCGCCGGACGCACCCACGCCTCCTCGCGCTTCGCCCCGACGATGAGGAACACTCCTGCACCGAAGGTAAACGGCGTCACGTCGTGTATAGCTTTAACCGCTTCAGGCGACTTTGCGACCCAAATCCTGAACGGCTGCTTGTTGACCGCCGTCGGCGCAAGCATGCCAGCTTCTATTATCGCATCGATCTTTTCCTGTTCCACGGCCTTCGTCGCCAGCTTGCGGCACGAATAGCGTTTTCTCGCGAGTTCGTTGAATGTCATTGTTTTTCTCCTTGTTTAGTTGTTTATTGAAACTGCTGTGGCGTTTGCTTTAGATACTCATAATTCTGTTAATCATGTGTCTTAAAAACTATTCGTAGTCGGCTTCCATCTTCTTCTCGATCTCACGCTCGATCCGCGCCATGTTGTCGGTGTTCTCAAGCATGATTTTTGTCCTTTCTTATATGTTCACTTGCCGACAGTGCGGCACGGCCTTTGTCCGTCAGCCGGTACTTCTGAAGCCTAGAATGCTTAACTTCCGGCTTGGTCTGTTCAATAAGACCGGCCCTTAGTGTCGGACGAATATATCCCTCACGGAAATAATTGCGGTCACGGATATGCAGTGCCTTCAGAAGTTCAGCCGTGCCAAGCTCCAAGTTCTTGAGAGCTTGCAGAAGCCTTTTCTGCTTTTCGTCAACTGGTGGGGTAACTGGTGGGGTAACTGGTGGGGTATCATGGTGGGTCGCGAGTGATAGAGACTCTCTCTTCGGCACCCCGTATGACGAGTTGTCGACGGCTGCGACGAGCTGTTCGTCTGTGAATCCATAGAGAAGATTAGGCAGTGTAACGCGAAAGTAGTCACTCTCGGACTCAAGGACGGGCATGCGTTTTCCAAGGTTGACCGACAGTTTCTCGTAGTCCTCGTTGAGCTTCTTGAACCCGCTGCCCTTGCGTTCCATGAGATCGAGCCGTTCAAACATATCCGCAAGGCACTTATTGCGGCGACGCGACGGAATTCGCCGAATGTTCGGATACTCCTGAACCTTGCGGTCGCCCGGCATACCGCCTGGGGAGGTGATTTCCATTCGGTCGTCGAAGATATCAACATGGACTTCGCTACCAGTCTCAAGGTAGTCGCGGTGAACGAGTCCGTTGATGAGCATCTCCTGAACAGAGCGTTCGGGATACTCGCGGAAGTTCACGCGGTCTGTCGGACGTTTGTGCCACGCGCGGCGTGAGTGAAGGCGAACGAAGTCCTCGGCGTATTTTAACAACTGGAGAAGCCCGCCGCTATACTCCTGGTCGTCGGTTGCATCCATTACGCCCGCAGTCATGTCGAGCCCGTTCCAGCGCGTGCAGAACACGCGAGAATGACGTATCGGCGATTCGTCAGCCAGCAGCGCGCCGGTATTTGTCATCACGCCCGTCTCCGTGACGAGTCCGAATGACAGAAAATCCACCTTGCTCATCTTTGCGCCGTTCACCTTTTCATAGAGGTTCTTGAGCGCGATGAAAGTGAAGTCGCCCGCCCGGTAACCGCCGAAGCAGGACACACAGTCCCATTCCTGCCCGGATCGCTCCATCAGGAACTGCGTCAATGCCGGCCCTGTCAGCAGCATCTTGACCGATCCCGTCCGATAGTGGAAGCGTCCCTGATAGCTGACGGGAAAGGCGCTTGCCGCAACCTTAATACGTATAACAGCCTTCCCCTGCTTCTTAAGCATGGCGACGTCGGCCACGATGCCCATCGTGTTGCGTATGGAGTTGGGGATGTCCTCCATCAGCTTGTTGGGATCCCTGACGCCGACGGGCTTCTTGGTTCCGTCCTCTATGCCGATGTACAGCGTCCCGCCCTTGGCGTTCGCGTAGCCGCAGATCCACTCCAGGTACTTCTCGTGCCAGGACTCCTTGTACTCGACCGTCTGGTTCTCTTCTCGCTTCATTTCCTGTCTCCGCTCAAATTATACCACGCGGCACTCGCCCATCGCCATCGCCATCTTCATCAACTTCGACGGCTCCGACATCCACTTGGGCTGACGGCTATTCGGCAACGGCGGCTTCTTCCCCGCCTTCGCACCCCTCATAGCGACCGCTACGCGGCTCACTTCGTTCGGGGGATATTTCTGCTGCTTCTGCATCGCGTAACCGCCCCTCGCGGGGGTTCGCGACCCATAGGGATGCGAACACGCCGAGCGAGTCTTCTGGTCTTTACAAGTCCCATAATTCATAACTACAATTACAGGCCTTCTAAAAGTAGCAAGTGTTCGATTATCTCGCTCATAATTCACTGTATAGATAATGACAATGGGGGTTGTTCTTAGTTGTTGGCAACTGTACTATGTTGCATTGTGTTTTAACGCAAATTTCAATGCATCAATTATGGCAGAAACGTCATCATCTGTGTTCTCATAGCCAAGCGATATCCTTATGGTGGATTCTGCTAACTTTCTCGGAAGGTGGATAGCCTTCAAAACATGAGATGTCTTTACCTTTCTGGAATTGCACGCGGCTCCTGCAGAAACGGCGACTCCTTTTAAGTCCAGCAAATGTAATAGACTTTCGGCTGAACATCCTGGAAACGAAACACTAACAAAGCCCGGCAATTGAGGCATTATATCTCTGCCGGGGAAATGCGCGTCCTTCTTGATCCTCGAAATTCCATCGCAAAGGGACGCTGCCAGCCTTTCAAGCCGGAATGATTGTCGCGCGATTTGTGAACAATTGAACTCAAGTGCCGCAGCCATACCGACAATTGCAGCGACATTCTCCGTTCCCGCTCGCAATCCGCTTTCCTGGGAGCCACCATCAAGGAAAGACTGTAGCGGCGCACCCTTGCGGCAGTACAGAAAGCCGATCCCCTTGGGCCCGTTGAACTTATGGGCACTTGCCGAAAGGTAATCGACACCCCAGTCTTTCACATCCACCTTAAGATGTCCAAGCATCTGGACAGCATCTGTGTGGAAAAGATAACCCTTGTCATGTGCGGTTTCGGACAGGAGTCTCACAGGGTTCGTTGTTCCGATTTCGTTATTGGCAGACATTATCGAAACCAGTCCTGTCCCAGACTTGAGGACGGACAGATTTCTTGGCATTATATAACCACCCATCTTTGGCTTGATTATAACCAACTCCCTGCCTCTTACCGCCTCACTGTTTGCAGAGTTTAGGACAGAATGGTGTTCATAGGACGACACGTATAGAGTTCCACCGGTGGATTTTATAGCCCAATTGTTCGCCTCCGTTCCTCCAGAGGTGAAGAGTATCTCTTCTGGCTCAGCATTGATGCATTGTGCTATTTTTTCGCGGGCGACATTTATGGCACTACGTGGCTCTTTCGCCCATGAATGGAGACTCGACGGATTCCCAAACTCGTCTCGGAGAAATGGGAGCATAGCTTTGAACGCCGCTTCACACAGCTTTGTTGTTGCGGCATGATCTGCGTAGATTCTCTTGACCGCTTCCATTGTTTCTATCCAAAAAGTTTACACCCTTGCGCTTTGAACTCTGAGATTTTATCGAAAAGGTCGTCCTGAGAAATCTCCAAATATTCCGCAAGACAAGGTATGCACATTGGCTTTTCGATATTCTCTCCAAGCAATTTTATATTTATCCCCACCTCGTCGCGAGATAGGTTGTCTTTACCGCACCCTGGGCACGCGCCGTACGACTGCTTTTTAGCCACTGAACACCTCCGAGCGAAGCGTAAAATCTGGGATGGCCTTGCCCTCGAATTCACGATCTATACGGCCCATCTGCTGCTTGATCATGGCACGCATGGACAACGCTCTTCGGAAACAATAGCGTTTGAACTCACGTTCTGGGATGTCCGATGGCTTTCGGACATGAGGGAAAAGCAGTTTCAGGTACGCGGTTGTCAGCCGTTTTACCGCCTCGGTATCCCTTGTATCCGACTTAGGCGGTACATTTATGCATTCGTCAACAATCGCCCTGTAAGATGCGTCGCTTCTGAGTTCGTGCATTATCGAGCAAAAATATTCTGAATTCAACGCCCAACCGCAGACCTTGAGGTCATCGTTCATGCGCGGGATGTTCCAGCCCTTAATGAATCCGTGGAAACGATCAATTAAGGCTGATTCATGAAACACATCCGGCAGTTCAGCAAACATATTAGCCATGCCGTCTGCCTCCATAAGACCAATGTCAATATTGCCGCACAGCACCATACCTGCATCGGCCACACCTGAATAATTGCCTACCTTGAAATCTCCCTGTTCAAGATAGCCTTTCAACGCGCCTCTCATTTCCTCGGCATCGGTAAAGGAAATGGTCTGGATTTCATCAAGCGTAATGAAGTCATGTCCCGCAACAAGCCCTTCCTGACGACGGTTGATGTCATAGAACATCTTTGCCCGGCTCATAACTCCGCCATTAGACAACCATCCGAACCGACTGACCTTCCCAAAAAGATAGGACTTCCCCGTTCCTTTGGGGGCGAGTTCTATAAGGTTCAATCGCTTCTCGATGAATGGAAGAAGCCTTGTCAGCATTGAAAGCTTTTCTTCCTCATCCTTGTAACCTGCGGCATTGTAGTCAATGGCTCCGAGAATCACATCAATCCACTCAGAGGTGCTGAATTCCCTTCGGATATCCTTGTACGCTTCTGGATCGGTTTCATAAGGACAGAAGTTCTTGAATGCCAATAGTCGTATCTTGCCGGGCAGTTTTGGTCTAGACGTATCGTCCGGCGGCCGATAGCCAAGCTCAAGCATACCCCATGTTTCGCGGCCGTTGACTAACTGACTCCCGCATTCGCGCCAGACATCATCTTCGATTATGGTTTCCGAAACGGGCAATCCAAAGTCAGGAAGCGAGAAGCAGACCATACCTTTTCCTACATGAATGTCCACGGATATCTTGGCGAGCATCTTCACTCTCTCGAAATCCTTGACCATCCGGCTTTTAATCTTAGTCCAATCGTCGCGTTTAGGAATAAAAGTCTTGACGAAATCAATGAGTTCAGCCTGATTGAACTTACCTTCCGAATCCTCGAACTTCTGTAGTAGCCAGTCGCGTGTGAACGACGGGAGTGCCAAGGCGGAGAAACAATTGGTGTTCTTCAAGTCCTTGAAAACCACCATGCTGGAAAAGTTGTCTCTAAGTTTCTGTGTCGTTGCGTTCATGTGAATTCCTCTCAAAAGAAGTTGTCGTCTCGTATTCTTGCTGCGCGTCCCTCGACATTGAATCTAACTGACGCGATCTCACTGTCGCCCTCGAAAACGGTAGCAATATGAGAACCAGTAATTCTGAAGCCACGTAGCACCACTTCAATTTGCTTATCGCTACGCTGCGGCTGCGCTAAATATCTCGTGCCACACACGACAACAGAAACATCTGACAGACGTGCGGGTGAAAAAAGAGTGATACGAGGCTCTTCGCTTCCGAGGCGTATAGAGTTTGTCAATATGTCCACAGTAACTTTTGCCGCTCTGGTAAACTCGATAACTGGAACTACAGCCTCCTCCAAGGAAGCTCCGCCGTGAACCTCCACACTCGCCTTGCGCCCGCCTTTGAAACGGTCATAGTTGGCAAGCACCCAGAAGGTCTTTCCGTCATCGGACACAGTTTCCTCTATCGCACATTCAGGGATACCACCTATCTCATCCTTGGGGCAACATCTGCCGGAATGCTCGCCTCTTGTCCCCATTTCCCAAGTTGCTTCATGTTCGTTTATTACTGCCAGACGGCTTGCTCCATGATCCGAAGTTAATACTATCTTGCGAATGTTTTGTTCGTTGAGTTTGACAGCGATCCAGTTCATCGCCTTGTCAATTGCCTTTAGTTGCGCCGGAATGTGGATAGGTTTCTTGTCTTGACTGTAATCAAAAAGCGACTCATCGCCCTCATGCGCTATTTCATCGAGGGCCTTGCTCTGCTGTTTCGGCAAATTTGACCATGATGAGTAGAAATCCTTATTGTAGCAAGTAAGGGTGGGCAGATTCGCTCTAGCGAGGGTTACTTTCATAGAGAGACTGAACTCCCGTGCCCTTGCTTGAATGTAGCCAAGATATTCACACCCAAGGGCATCCAGCCAATACAGTCCTGGCATTTCCGAGCGGACCCCATCCAGAACCATTCCCCTTGTGCGCAAAGAAAAGAAATGGGTTCTATCTAAAGCCTCGGCCTCAACTACAGACAGAAAATCGGGATCGATTTTATTGAGTACCTTACACTTCTTGTAGCAGGAGAAGTAGTCCGTCCAGAAATCCCCATCGACAAAGGCGAAATAAAACGTCCTCAAGTAGTCAGCAAACCTTGGGTAACGCGCATCAATGTCACGTGGAATATCGTCCCGACTGGATACCGACTCAACTATCGCTTTACACTCTTCCTCCGTAAGGTCAGACAGATACATATACATGTCGCAAAGTGGGATACGCCTTGCATTTGCAATGTATTCGGCCGCTGCGGCTTCCGTCCAGCCGCCATTTGATAGGTTCTTGATTAGGGACTTGCGTTCATTGTAGTACCGTTCGAAATGCCGCTCTGACGCTTTAACCGTAAGAATTGAGTTGATAACAGCACCACGCCACTCATCGGAATTTGACGCTCGATCAAGGGCTATCGACAAATATGTGCCTGATTGTGGCGGCACAATTTTATACTTGAGGAATGTTCGCCAATCGTCCACGGGGTATTCCCCGTTGCAGTCCTCCCTTAGTAACAGTTTCCATTGCTCGCTGGATAAAGTGGATTCTTTGACATCAACTGTCGGGTGTTTTGTCTTCCAAGCCTCATAAGCAGAACTTATTGACGTGACTCCATTGAGGCTGTGTTTCGTGAGAACACGAATCTCCTCGTTGCCGGATCCGGCATTTTCAAGTGCCTTAAGCAGATTCTTAACCCCGTGGACTGCGTCCACTTCAAAGTCGGTGGGGAAAGTACAAACGGGCACATGAGAACCGTTTGACGAGAATGCCACCTGTCGCTCCTTGAATTTAGTGTCCTTAGCACAAATAGACAAAAGCACATTGCGCGCACCTCTGCATGGAATTAACACTTTGACAGGGAATACTCTGTCGCGCAGGCGCGCTATCATATCCGGTGCGTAAAGCCGAACGGCGTCGCCTACACCTATCAGGACTACGTCATTCTGCGATTGCTCAAGAAGTTGCTTGTTGAGTACATCAATGTCGGGGAACGAATCTTCTTCTTTGCAGAAGTCGTGAAGGCGCGCAAACTCCATACTGTGCCGCGATGCTATTTCGCGACAAAACCGTTCGTAATCGGCGCCATCATCCAGTGCGACAAAGAAAGGTGTATGCCTCTCGTCATCCTTTAGGTATTCCTCGACGGCGCGAAAGGCTTTCTCGTAGTTTCTCGCCTCCATAGTTGCGTCACTCCTCTTCGGCAGATAACATTTCAACGCCAATGCGAACATTATTGGAGACAAGGCGCTTTACGAATGCACGAAGTTTGTCCTCATTCATCCGATCTATGCGTGAAATAAGTTTCTGTGCGCCCTCTCTGGCATATGATTCGTTAGCGGCCGCCTCGACAATACGCTTCGCCGACTCGCCCAACCAATTGGAAGGCTCAATCCCCGCGTTGTCTAGCCGCCGACGCACATCGTCAAGATTGGTGAGAATTGTCTCAAATGGGTGAACAACTCTGGAACGGAACGAACCGTCTATTGCATTTCCATCGTTCATCTGCTCCAGCATTGGGACTCGATTCCCAAGCCACTCAAGGGCAAAGCGAACGTCCTCGTCAGTTGATTCAGCGCGATCTAATGCCTGCAAGGCACGAACAGCCTGTGTTTCTTCATTTATAGGGAACATCGCTATTGCAGGTGTTTTGTTGACACGAGACCAATCAGCAGCATCTCTTGTGTTTGTCTTTCCTCGCCAGAATTCTTCAAGCCGATAGCGAATTTGCCTGCGACGTACAGAATCGGCCGCGGCAGCCAGATTTTCCAGATACTGGCTACGGTCGAGTTGGAACGAGCCCACAGGGAGGCGGGCATACACCTCAGAAATGTCTGATTCAGAGAAGCCTGTTAGGCTTGCCGAATAAAGGTCGTGGAAAAATTCCTTGGACATTCCAGGCCCAAAGACACTTTTCACATCCTCTGGATTCTCCTTAAGCACAGACAAAAAAGAGTCGCGTTTCTCGGGCGATATGTCCCCCGTTCTTTCAATCTCCTTCAAAGCATAGCATATTGCCTTTACCGCAGGCCTCTTTGCTACGATGTCAACAGAAGGGATGCGAGTTGATTTGACAAGTTCTTTCCAGTAATCGATGCATTCCGCCAACGAGCGTGCTGCGCCGCCAAGGATGTCGCTTGTGAGCTTCACAATTGAATAATCACGGCCAACGTTGCGTATCTCCTGTTCTCCAACATCTCTGTTCCACAGCCATGAACCATCGCCTCGCGTAAATACTCGCTTTACGTCCTCAAGAACATCTTTTGCGTTTATCGCATCGCACCTCGACTTGAATTCTCCGTTATCGAACACTTCAAGCGATTTCTTGGCGGCCTCGTGCACGGCACCGTCATCAAGAGCAGATTTAACCTCTTCAGCTATGCCGGGACGCGAGTCTAGAAGTCTTCCAACTTCTGATGCAATATTGGAGGCATTGTCCCCGGAGTTTTGTGGATTTACGAAAGCGGCAATTTTGTCGATAAAAACACGAACATCAAGCTCCACGACGTCAGAGACCATCCAGAGCGGCCACCCAATATCCGAAAGGCGCACCTTGATCTTTGAGCGCAACTGTTCGATCGAGAGATCGTCGGAGAATCCAAAAACTGTCTTTGAGAAATTGGCAAAAGCCTTCTGTCCGGGCGTCATGATTTGGATGAACACCGGACGATATCTGTTATTTGGGGCTGTGATTTGCTTGTACGACGCTGCAATAATTTCGGATAGTTTCTCCTTGGTCATCGGACCGCCAGTTGCTTCGTCGCTCCATCTATAAGGATCGCGGGAATAGTTGCGCAATAGGAAGCCTGTCAAATATGCGTAAACATTGCAAGGCATATAGCCTTGGGCAATCAAAATTTCAGTAATGTCATCAATCGAGATACGACCTTCATCCCTGAACTTTTTGCCAATCTTTTTGTCTATAAGATTGTACAACTTAGCAATCGGGAGTGCAGACGTCGATGGGTTATCCCAATATTCGGGAACGGAGCGAGCAGCTCCGAGTACTGCGTTTACCGCAACTTCCTGAAATCTTCCACCCGTAGAGATTTCAATCCCCCGGCGTGCACCTTCAGCAAGCGAGCTTGTAGCAAACATCTGCTCCGACAACCCTCTCAGCGCATCCGATGCAAAAGGATAACGAGTCGAAACTATATTGGCAAATTCGTCTAGAACCTGCGATGAACCCGAGCAATTGCGTCCGTTCTTGTTTCCATCCCAATATACTGTAAACTGACCGCTCGCTATGTCGTCCTGCCAATTCTTAAGGATGTCCTCGGCGTCGCGTGCATACTGCTCGCTCTGCGCCCTGTCTGAATCTCGAACAGCTCTTTCATGAGCCTTGTACTCAATCCACTGCTCTTTGCGATGCGTTGACAACGTATTCTGCGTAACATCCACGAATACGAGGTTTTTGTAGGCGTTCTGAGGATTGGATATGGCCTCCTTAATCATTTCGCGAAGAACTGCGCCCTCGTTTTCATCCATAGCGAAGCAGTACACCGTGTATATTTGGTAGCTACACGCCTTGTTTGCAAGCTGGTTGACTACTGTCTTGAAATCTGCCTTGGTCGCGGACGAGATGCAAAACCTAAATGTCTGCGCGGGCGCAAGGCGAATAGCCTTATCAAGTTTTCCATCGTTAACGAGTGCTGCAGTCCGCATCTGGTTGCGAATATCATTCTTGAGCTGCTGAATACGGGCGGGATCTCCTCCAGTGGTTCGTGCATTGAATTCGGTCTTGCCGTCCGAAAGCGGGCGCTCGAAAAGTATCTCCCTCCTGCACAGGTCTTTCGCGATTATGACAGCACGGTTTTCAAGTCCCTCGATGCCTGCAAAAGCAAGGTTTAGATTCTGCTCTGTGACACTGAGAAGCTTGACGCTGTTCCCAAGATTGGTATTCATTGCCTGCATCATCAGAACGGTTTTTAGAACACGTTTTTCCTCCGTAGTCCCCAATCTTCCCTCGTTCTGAACATATACATCAAGTATGGCCCTGATGCCGGCTTCTAGATTGCCTCTTCCTGCTGTTCCCGGAGAATGAGAATCCGTGCCGTGGACATAGAAGAAGTCCCACAAATAGTCGATGCCTAGTATGTCGCCATCGTCTGGACTTCTAGTGGCAATAAATTTCTGGAACGCCTCCTGATTCTCGCCGTCCTCGTTCCAGATGAAGTTGAACATACTTCGCTGGTTACTGGCAAAGTTCTTGGAGATGTTTTTCAGCATCAATGCTGCCATCGGATGAATAGGAAGTATGCGTTCAAGCACGCCTTCTCCACCGGAAGTGCCGTTCCATGCATATTTACGAACAGCCTCGCGAGGGGCTCTTGTCCTATCGGCTAAATCATCTTTTAACGTGTTCCAATATTCCCTCTGAGAATCCTTGATTACCAACGCGCTGCCAATTAGCTCAAATGCAATGGTGTCGGGGATTTCTATAGAGACATGCTTAAAACGATCACTGACTATGCGAGAGGAACGGTCCTCGCCTAGAAGACTGCCAGATTCATGAGTCACTATTACTAAGTAGAACGGCACGTCGTTGGAGAGCTCAGCCAAGCGCTGGAACTGGTCAAGCGTAGTTCTGTTGCACTTGAAGTATGACGAAAATTCATCCCAGATCAATACAAAAGCAGAAAGTGCGTTTGTGGCGATTACGTCCTTTAGCCACAGCATGAGATCTTCCATCGTCGCCGAAAGGCCAGTGATGCCTTCATCCTTTGCCAAAGTGATTAGCGCACGGACGAGTTCCTCATTATGTTCGCTGTCATTGCGGAGAGCATCTAATATTGAATCTACGCTTTTGCCTGCGAACGCACCCATCGACGAGTACTTCTCCTGCTTAATCAACTCTCCCAGCATGATTTTCTGGGCTGGCTGGGAGAAATAGCGGACTATGCTACCGCGAAGCGTCCTTGCTTCGCACGTGTCGCACCCAGCCTCCTTCAATGCATTGGAGGTACTTTCAAATACAGCGGCCACAAGGCTGGATATGCTATTGATACTGCCGGAGGAGTACCGCCATGCGGTTACGATCTTCCCACTCTTGTGAGCCTGCAACTTTTTTAGAAGATCCTTCTTGCTATGAAGTGGCAGGTTCGCGTCCGCCTCAAAATAAGCCTTAAGTTCGTCGTTAGAACATTCCAAGATGTTCTTCAGTGTCAAGGCCACACGGCTCTTACCGGTACCGTAAGCGCCTTCAATCCAGATGCCTTTCTTGTCGGACTCCAAGCCTCGCGCCAGCATCCGTTCTGTTTTATCTAGTAGTTCAACGAATGTCTCATGAGGATATGTTTTACGCCAGTCGACATTGTTTTTGTTGTGTTCGTTGACCTCAGGATAGTAGGCCTTGTCAATCTCGAAATAATCTTTGTAGAAATTCGACATGATCCATCTCCTCGTAATATAATTACATTACAGAAGCGCGAGAACGTCCTTGCTTGACTTGTCGTCGCGAAGTGATATCTTCTCTAGGTCGTGCGTAAATGTCACAGAGATGAACTCCCCGTAGGTTTCACCCAGCCCGTTGAGGAACCGAACAAGTGTGCTGCGGTCGAGGCCAAACAACTTTGCCGGACTTACTCCCTCGGACTGCACCTGTTCATCCATGAGACGCGACAGAGTAAACTGCTTCATGTCGCCGCATTTCTCAGCAAACACATACAAGGCATAGAGAATCGCCAGCCGATCCTCGGAACCAAGTCTACATACTCGCCTCCCAAGCACGGCATTCCCCCGTCCCTCTTCCTGGTAGAATCCCCACCCCAGCTTTGTCCCAAGAGGAAGTTCGACAAGTCGTTTGAATGCTTTACGAATTGAGCTGGCGTCTTTCGCGGAAACATCTGCGGCCTGAAGGGACTCCTCTACCTCTTTGACGGTCTTTTGTGCGCCAACAGGGAGATTGTCCACATACCACCTGATTTGTGGATTGTTTGCGGCAAGGTTTGTAAGAATCACACCCCAAGTGAGCGTAGATTCCCAGCCAATGTCAGAAAGCTTAGATGCAAGCGGTGTCGCCTTACCTTTGAGTATCATCCCAGAATCGCTGAGAAAACGTTTGAATTTCGTTTTCTGCATTGGTCCGAGGCACAGGGACTCGCTAAAATAGGTCTCTATGCTTGCGATACTGGTTGCGTCGGTGATTATACCCATCACCCATTCCGGCTTCGGCGCATGATCTGCAAATGTGTTTAGGCTCATGGCTCTTTTCCCTTCTTCGTTGGGGATTTTTTGAGAATCAAAATTAAGGCAAGCAGCCTCGATGTCGTGACATTGGCCACAACGTAAACAATCTCGAATGTGCAATCCTCCATCAAATGATATTGCACCATGACGGCAATTAGACTCGCACACCCCGCATCCGACGCAGGCCGACACTTTGTGAAAAACTGAACGAATGTGTTTACTTACAAGTGTCTTTTGGAATTGCGCTGGTATTCTTGCAGTGAGTCCGCCATTTTCTTCCAATACCGTTACATGCGCAGCATCGTCGCCGATGGTCTTAATCCACTCGCGCCAATCTGTGCGGGGGCGAGGTATCCTTATACTTATGTTTCCGTTTTCTTCTGTTTCAATGTAATTACGCTCGTTGCCAACCAAGTCGCGACCATTCCGCCTTTCGACCCATCCTCCGTTGGAAATGTACGTGCCGATTTTGGGGTCGTTGATACGCTCCTTTATTAGATTGAGGAACTTGCCAACTTCTTCAGGATATGATTCACGCCTGAACCAGTCGGCCTTATTCCCGCTTCCAAGGGGGCAGAGCAGGCATCCTGCTCTGGCATTTCCTTTTTTGTAAGTCTCGTTTATCGGCAGGTTTCGCCAATAAATATAGGCCCAAATCTCCGCTGACGTCCAATAAAGAATAGAGTTGTGGGAGTGCTGACCTTTCTGCTTCTTTCCGAAATTTTCGACCTCATACTCGGAACGAGAAGCGGATTCTTCTGCGCGGACGCCTACAAAATCTAGCCCGACAAAATCATCCTTCTGGAATATTTCTCGAAGCAATCTTGTTTGCGGAGCAGACTTGTGGACAGAGCAGCACCAACGAAGAACTCTGGATGGCGGGCCGAAAAGCTTCCAAGACTCTTCTGGCTTAAGATGCGATTTAGCCCTGTAAAAAGCGATGCCCTCCTCCTGGCATTTAGCCTCTACTTTATCCACAAGCGTATAAGTATCAGGAAACTCCATGCCAGTGTCGCCGAAAATGACAACGAACCTTGATGCTGGCAGCGCACGTTTTACGAGGTCGAGCAGAACCATCGAGTCTTTGCCGCCGCTGAATGCGACATGGAAGCCATCAAGTTTGTTTTCATAACGGCGGAAAACGTCGAATATGCTCTCTTCAGTGGAATGTCCGAGCGCTGATAGCAGTTTCTCGTTCTTGGCGTTCATCGCCTCAATGTCAACAGGCAAAAGCTTTTCTCCTTTGGCGAGTACTTGCATCCCTGTCTCCTTGTCGATCAAAGGCTCAAGCAATGGCTTTTCATACATTTTGCCTCCGCGAGTTCGGGCTATTCGCTTGCCGCACCTTGCATAGGTGTAGTTCTCGGCCTCCGCCCAAAGGATGGGCTGTTCGCAATTCTTGTCATATTCCCAGAACTGATCGAAGCCAAGGAGATTCATCTCTTGAGCATAGACAGGGCGCGGCTCAAGCGAGGTTTGTCCCGCACGGTCGTTTAGGAGAAGTCCTCCCGTCTCTAAGTCAAATCCATACCCGTACATCTCTATGAGATTCCTTTCTGCCGGCGCGCGATTTCGGCAACTTTCTTCTCTATTCCGCGACGCCTTTGAATGTAGCCGTTCTTTAGAAGATACTCACCGACTGCTGTTTCGGTCAACTCGACATTGTCATTTACAACGGCGACCGCAAGCGCATCAGCAAAGGTCTCGAAGCGGCTTGATTTGCAAACAACCGCGCCGCCAATCGCGTTGGTGGCGGCGGAGACAGCCATATATGCGTAATCTTGACTTTCCCGGCGTAGATACGACTCCAAAAGATATCTATTCCAGGGGAACCCAGCAATAGGCGGAAACAGAGCGAACGAATCAAACGCTGAAAGCGGAGCAATTCCTGTTTTCATGAAAGCCGCTATTGCTCGCTCTGTTCTTTTCTTGTCAAAACGGACAAGTCGTGGAGACACGAATCTGTCTTCGGAAACGCGCACCATCTCTTCATGCGCCGTAATGATTGATTGCGCTCCTCCTCCCAAACCCAAAGCCTCGTCTTGTTCCGCCAGTTGCTCCAGCGTCACATCATCATGCTTCCGACAATAATCCCGAAGCGCAGTTTGTGAGTCATAATTCGCACCTTTCCGACAAACAGTAAGACCGTGCCTGTCATAGTCGGCAGCAAGGTATCTATCATAAAATTCAACCAGGAACGAATACCTGTACATTTCGCCGTTCATTTCCATGCTTCGAGTAAACGAAGATTCTGCAAGGGAGTAAAATCCATTTTCATCAACGGCCCGAGCAACAAGGCCTATCGTGTCTTTTGCCTCGTTGTCATCAAACAAAATGGATGATGCCAGCCTGTAAACACCCTCTGCCACACGCACAAAATCCTTGGTGTTTGCGAGAATATGAGAAATCTTCTCTGCTGGAACAAATGGCAAGCTCTCGCTCAGACCCGACTTCGACCACTCATCTTTGACGGCAAACACGTCCTTTATGGTTTCTGCTAAATCAAGCGTATGCTTCGGCATTGAAAAAGAAGTGCGACCATAGTTGAATGCGTCAGGTGCTGTTTGTCGCAACGCCGACTTCAGCATATCTCCTGACAGGATTCCCATCTTTACAAAGGGTTCCATTTTAGCGTCAAAAAGCGCATTGTAATAGAACAATTCCTGCCTTTGTGCATGAGCCAGATTGGTTATATACTCTACGAGTGTCGTCCCTCCCGTTTTAATAGGATTGGGAAATACCATTCCGTCATGCATAACACCGACCTTGGGAAGCAAGTTCTGAAGATCAATCTCATCATCAAAGTTCTCTGAATATTTAGACAGCCAATGCTTTTTGAACTTGTTTCTGTCTATAATCGAATGTGGTCGTATGCCATTCGGGAAAGACTCTTGCAACAAACATGCCACCCTGCCTAAAAATGCAACTTCGTGCTTTCGGGATGGATTGCGTACAGCATTACTCGATTCTACCTTTCCATTGTTTTTCTCCCAGCGGGAGAGAAGCCTCTCAAGGTTTGCCCTATGTGACTCATACCACTGCGAATTTACATATACCGCCTTGCCATTGCGATTTGCCGTATCGCTCCAACTACCGCTTCTGCCATCTTGCCTAACAATCGGCTTGAAAGCAAACAACGGACACGCTGACATCGAATGTCCGAGCAATTCTTTTGTACCTTCAATGGTACAAAGGGCGTCAAAATCAAAATCAGGAATTCTATCCTCCTCAAGCAATTTGAAGAGGCAAGAATGTGCAAACGCACCAATCTTGATTGTGTCTTGAGAAGCCACTATGTTGCCCTTATTCAGCTATTACCTGTTTAGGCGAATAATTGACTATCTGGTGTAAGTCGCACTTTAACACATCACAGATTTTAGCAAGAGTAGACATCGTCACGGGTTCGCCCCTTGATAGCTTTGCAAATGTGCTAGTCGACATGCCTGTAGCATGTCGAAGTTGCGCCCTAGACATATTACAGTCAATCAGTTTATGCCATAAATTTTGATAACTGACTACCACATCTTTTTCTTTTTTCATATACTGCCCGATATTATACCATTTTATACTAATCGGCGCAACTCAGAGTGCTAAAATTTAGCGATTATCCGCTAAAAGACTTCGTTTTTCCAAAGTGAAGAAACTATCAACGAACCTCCGAATTGCCACAACAACCCATCTCCCGCTCAATCCATGCCATGAGGAAGTCGCCTATGCCCCGCTGCCGCTCGGCGGGGATCGGTGTCCCGCGAGGCACCTTCCACCACTTTGCGAGGCAGTCGCGGCAGCAACAGGCGCAGGCGTGCTGAGCGACGAAAACAGGATGTCCGCGCATTGGCGTCTGCTTCCCGTCGTTCGGCGGGTTAGCGGGAGCGAGTCGCGTTCGGATGAAGTCCTCGCAATGGAAGCGGATCGTCTCCATTCCCTTCTCAGCGATGTACTTCCGATCCGCTTCCGAAAGATGGAAGCGACTCCTGAACTTCGACTTCGCCAGCCGCGCAAACGCCGCCTCGTAGCGATTCATCATAGCGATATTCTTACGCCTGTGCAATGGACGCTATCAATTCGTTTGCCCACGCAATCGCTTCATCTATTGTGCGGGATACGCCGTGCTTGAAGTTGGCGTCGTTGTACATGGTTTCCCAGTCGTCTCCCTTTACGACTGTCGGTGGCCACGACTGCATGCGCCGGAACGCGAAGAGCCGTCTGCAAAGTTGTGCCGCCTTCGCGTAGTCCACCGACGAATGCTCTACGATCAACTAAAGGTCGATAAGATCGTGTGCGCGTCTTGAGTTTGGCTCGGTAAGGCCATGCAGCTTCTGTGCAATCTGGTGTTCGCATTTCATCAGCGGCGCTGCGCCCGGAACAGGAAATCCAAGTGCGGTGAATATCTGCGCCACCTCGTCGGACAGGGCAAAGTCTGATTCGTCGGCATCCCCCAGTTCATTAAACCCTATTTCGAGGTCGACAGTACACCAGGGCTGTCCGTTATACGAAAGTCTGACGGCATAAGGCTGCATCACATATTGCGGAGGCACGTTCCTCGGCTTCGCCGGATTGCGCTTCACAACCGTTCCCGTAAACCCGCACCATCCGCGTTTGAGACTCTCGGACAGCTGCCCGGTGAATTCGGAGACTTCGCCTCTGCAAGCGGTATCCAAATCCATCGTTGCGCGAGTAATGCTCGTGCCGTATCTGAGCTTGAGCCCGCTTCCGCCTTTGACAACCCCGCCGTGGAACATCTGCCCCACGATGGCGTTTGCCATTATGCTTCTCGTTTCGAGGGACTTTTCGTAGTTGCCGAAAAGTCTCTCGATTGCGCGATCGAGATTCGCCCGCGAGTTCGGCTTTTTAGTCATTCCTGTACAGTTCCTTGAGTGTGTTGTGCGCTTGGGCCTCGTTGAGCAGGCCTTTGCCCTTGGCATTCTCCACCGCTTCAAGCAGCCTGTCGAACATGATTATGTGCTGGCTGGAAAGAATCGCCTGGTCTGTGCTCTGCGCCCGTATTCCCTCGATGAAATCGACGTCACGCGGTTTCGCGCAATTCTTGAGGATTATGCCGTTTGGCAGACGCCCCCTGAATCTCGCAGGCGTTGCGACGTATATCTTAGCCGGGTCGGTAGGGCAGAGATGCAGAGCCTGAAGCACGGAAGGTCCCCAGAGATATGCGTCTTCGCCAACTCTTGCAACAGCAATGGCGTAAGCGTCAAGTCCATCTGGTTGCGGCACATACTTGTCAATGCGGTATAACCCATGCGCAATGCGCAGCAGTTTGCCTCGCTTGGCAAGACTCAACACGGCAGATCCCGACACGCCCAGGCTAGGGGCTTGGGATGTTCGGAAGAGGCCATAGTAGCCGATGGCCTCATCGAAAATAATATCATATGCAGTCACGGCACATAGTATATCATTTTGCCTTGTTTCTGCCAATAGACAACATATCAAATGGCACAAACCAATCATTTTCACCCTGTTTGTGACAACAATTGCTGTTGATTCTGCAGTACGCCCCCACAAGTGGCGATTACGGGCGATGAACACGGATGCCTTGCAGAATGCCGGCGACGCCGGTCGCGGCGACGTCTTTGACTATCATTCCCTCGTCGTCGAACGAATAGAAGTTCATGACGGTGGTGGAGAACTTGCGCCCATTGGGCTGGAGCCCGGCGAACGGCGCGTCGCCGTTGAATGTGCCGGAACACTCCCACTGCACGGCTACGGTCTTTTCGTCGGCCACCATGTCGACAAGTTTCCACTGCACGTCCGGGAAGCTCTTGCGCATCAGCGCGACGACGCTCAAGTATCCCTCCGCGCCGTGGAGCGGCGTCGGAGAGACGGGCGTGTCGAACGCTGCCTTTTCCGAGATGAGCCTGCGCCCAAGTTCCAGATCGTTCGTGTTGATGCACTTCTCGAAGAGGCGCATCGCCGCGCGGTTGCGCGCGGCCTTTGCCGATGGCGAACCGCCCGACGTGCCACTAGCCCCAACGGAGTAGCCGACAGGATGGTTGAGATGAAGGACTGTCGTGTCGGGCAGTTTGAGCGCTTTCTTGAGCGCGTCGGCGTCCATCGAACGTCTGCAAACGGTGGCGAGGCCGTTTGCCGCGCAGTAGAGGTAGATGTTTCCGGAAACGATCCCCGCGTCGTCGTTGGACAGCGTGACGCGCGCCCCCGTATAAATCGGATCGCTCACGTCCGCCGCGATGAGAAGCGAGACGGGAGCGTCCGCGGCGAACTTCTGGTGTCTGGCGACGGCCAAGCGCAGATCGTCGTCGCACACCTTGACGAGCGCGTTCGCCTTCGCGTCGTAGCGATACGCGCCGGACTTCATGATCGCGTAGACCGATATTTCCTGCTTGTTCAGTCCCGTCGCGTTTGTGCGTCTGTCGGGGCGGTTGAATCCGTTGGCCGCCCACAGGACACCCGAAAGCAGCTCGGGGGAGAGTTCTTTGTCCGCGAACGTCCGCTCCGAGCGGCGGGCCTTCAGCGCAACCGCGCGGTCCTTCTCCTCGTCGTCAAGGAAGAACGCACGGTGCAAAAGCCAGCTGACAAGGTGATAGCACTTGTTCTGCTCGATACCCCTGTTCTTTCTCATGCGGACATTATACCAAAAACTCGGCTACTGTATCAATTTTACTGTATCAATAAGCTCTGACCCTTCAGTCTCCCTCTTGCCGCTTCACTTGATGATGACTGTCAGGCCGCCGCTCACGCTGATGACCGCCGTGCGCGTCGTGCCGTCCGCCATCGTGATCGCGACCGTCCAC
>JAZSLQ010000058.1:0-4094 GCA_045535455.1 Kiritimatiellia bacterium
TGTTTTTGTTGGCGGCTCGACGAGGCACTTGAACATGAAGCGGTCAACTTGCGCCTCGGGAAGCGGGTACGTGCCCTCCTGCTCGATCGGGTTCTGCGTAGCGAGGACGAGGAACGGCTTGGGGAGCGAGTATGTCTCGTCGCCAATCGTCACCTGGCGCTCCTGCATCGCCTCGAGAAGCGCGGACTGCACCTTAGCCGGTGCGCGGTTGATTTCGTCGGCGAGCAGAAGGTTAGTGAACACAGGCCCCTTCTTCGGCGTGAACTCGCCAGTCTTCGGGGAATAGACGAGCGTACCGACGACGTCGGCAGGAAGAAGGTCTGGCGTGAACGAGATGCGCCTGAACTCAAGCCCGAGCGCCTTTGCGAGAGTGTTGCACGAAAGCGTCTTCGCGAGGCCGGGAACGCCCTCGAGGAGGATGTGCCCATCCGTTATCATTGCGAGGACGAGTCGGTCGACGAGCTTCTCCTGCCCGACGATGACCTTGCCCACCTCTTCGCGTATCTTCGCCACGAGTTCCTTCTGCGCGGCGATCCTGTTCGTTGCTTCCTTCAGGTCCATTTTATTTCTCCTTGTGTTGTCTGAAATCGCGTATTATGTCTTTGACGATTGCCCAGCGTTTTTCCTTCAAGTAATTGATATCGGTCGTAAGTCGCATACGCAACTGGACACTCTCCTTGTCGCCCACTGCGGGCAGCGTTCCGCGCACTTGCTTCAAGTGCGTTTCCCAGAATGACATCACGAACTCCTGCAAGATGTCGGTCGCACTGCGTGTGCTCGACTGCGCCTTGCCAACCTCCCCGTGAACGTTGTCGAACCACGCTCTCTCCAGAGGTGCAAGACTATCCGCAAACGCGGCAAACGCGTCTTCGCCACTCGTCAACTCCGTGCGCCATGTCTCGACAAACCGCCATGTAAAGCCATGGGCAAATACCTCACGCGGCAGAAAATCGCCAATTATGCCGTCAAGCATCTTGTCACGTTCATTATCCATCAGGAACTGCATAAAAGTCATTTCGAGCGGCGTTGGCGGAGCGACCTCTGCGGCATCAGCCGCAGAAGGAGTTGAAAGTTCAAAGTTTAAAGTTGAAAGTTGGCTGTCCGCGTCATATTCGTCGGCAGGAGATTCCTGCACGGCAGGCGCTGGATGGCGGGGAGTGGCGGCCATTTTCTTCCTGACGGCCTCAAGCTCTTCAGTAAGCGCGGCAGATGGAAGACCAAGGAGCTTTGACGCCTCGCCTACCATGCTCGCCCTAAGGACAGCTGACGAACACGCCGCGATAGTCGCGAGGACTGCTTTCGACACACGCGCGACTGCGTCGATTGACGCGGGGTCGCGCTCCTTCGCACGTTCGACGCGGCACTGGAAGGAGATTATCGACTCGCCCTTCTCCAAGAGCGCGCGAAATTGCTCGGCGCCTTTCGTCCTGAGGAATGAATCAGGGTCGTCACCGTCGGGAAGCGAGACGACGCGCACGGGGATTTCGGCGGCGAGCAGCATGCCTGCGGAACGGATAGTCGCCTTGTGGCCAGCCGCGTCGTCGTCATACACGAGGACAGCCTGGCTTGCGACGCGCTTCAGCATCCTGACATGCTCGTCGGTGAACGCGGTTCCCTGGCCCGCGACGGCATTTGCGAAGCCGGACGAGTGAAGACGGATGCAGTCGATCTGCCCTTCGCAGACGATGACTTCGCAGTGAGAGTCCTTGCCGATCGCACGAGAGGCGCGGTCGAAACCGAAGAGGACGTTTGACTTCTTGAAGATAAGAGTCTCGGGCGAGTTGACGTATTTGCCGGAGTTCTTCTGCGCGACGAGCTGGCGGCCCGAGAACGCGACGACTCTCCCCTGCTTGTCGCGCACGGGGAACATGAGCCGACCAGCGAAGCGGTGATAGCCGCTGTCGCCCGGGCGCGTTGGCGCCTTGATGACGCCAGCGGCCTCGAGTTCTTCGGGCGTGTACTTGTATTTCTCGGCCCAGCGCATGATGTTCGCGATGCCGTTCGGCGCGTAGCCGATGCCCCAGTCCTCGGCAACTGCACCGTCGAGAGCGCGGTCCTTCAGGTAATTGCGCGCGAGTTCGCCTTCCTTGGCCTGCAGGAGGCAGCGGCGGTAGAAGGCGGCGAGCTCGGCCATCAGCGCGTAGAGGCGCTTGCGCCGGCCGGCGTTGGGGTCTTCGGTTTCCTCGATCTTGACGCCGCACTGCTCGGCGAGCTTCTTGACGGCTTCGACGAAGGTGAGCCCTTCCTGCTTCTGGACGAACTTTATGGCGTCGCCCGACTCGCCGCAGCCGAAGCAGTGGTAGAAGCCCTTTGCGGCGTTGATATTGAAGGAGGGCGTCTTCTCATGGTGGAACGGGCAGCACGCCTTGGCCGATCCTCCTGCGTGCTTCACCTGTATTCCGTATGATGCGATGAGATCGGCGAGGTCGATTCTCGCCTTTATCTCCTCGATGACGGACTCTGTGATTCCCATTGCCATTGAATAGGATATATTATACCACAAGCGCCGCACTAATTGGAGCGGTGAAGTTTTGGCAAGACTTCTTTTTCGGGTGTTTTTCGTGGCGACTCCGTGGCTGATCCGCGCCCTCCCTTGTCTTGACGCATAGACACAATCTCAAGAATGTTCTCTAACATCTCCTTGTTTTCAGAAAGAGCGCGACATAGCTCTTCAACTTTGTCGTGCCGACAGGCATCCTCTTTGCATTCCTTCTCGGGTTCTTTTGTCCGCTCAATAGCACTTGACAACCCAGCCGTTATAATGCCGGTCGGGACTGCGACTGCCGCAATGCCAGAAAACGCTATAAGCGCACCAAGCAACCGCCCAAGCGGAGTTATAGGATATATATCTCCATACCCGACCGTAGTCACCGTTGCGACAGCCCACCACAAACCTGAAAAAGCATTGCGAAAAGCCTCTGGCTGGGCGTCATGCTCGACCGAATACATCAAAAGCGACGTAACAAGCATCAATAGAACGACAAAAAACATCGACCCGACAAGCTCGCGTTTCTTTTCAATGATAACCGCACCAATCGCCCTCATCGCATCGAAGTAGCGATTCAACTTAAAGATCCGAAGAAGTCTAACAAGACGCAACGCCCTCATTCCAAGCAACGACCCCGGCAGAATCATCGGCAACCAAAACGGCAGAATTGCCACAAGGTCTATTGCGGCCATTGGCGAGACAACATATTTCACTCGGCTTTTCCATGGAGACAATTCTGGATGCAGAAGATCAGCAGTAACGATTCGAAGCGCATATTCAATCGTGAAGATCACCGAAGCAATCTTTTCAATCATCTCAAAGATATGAGAAGTTCCCGCTGAAAGTTCAAACGTCCCAGCGAACACTGCAACGACACTAACAAGAATAAGTCCTGTAATAAGCAAGTCAAACGCCCTGCTCATTGACGAATTGCCGCAATCAGGCTGGATGATCTCAAATATCTTGCGCTTTATCATATGCCTTATTATAGCACAAAACCGATTCGGATGTTGCGAAAAATGAATCGCCGCCGCGAGGTGCCGAGATGGCGCACTTCGCAGCGGCGACTTGGGCGAGATTCGCCCCTGGAGTTAGGCGGTCGCGCCTTCGTCCAGGATCGTGATCTTGCACTTGGCGAAAACGCCGTGGCCGAGATCGATCTTGGCCTCGTACTCGCCGACCTCGCGCAGTGACTCCTCGAGGGAGAACTGACCGCGCTCGATCTTGACTCCGCGCTGGGCCTCGATGGCCGCGAGGAGGTCGGTCACGCTGACGGCGCCGTAGAGCTTCTTGCCGTCCGTCGTGCTGGCGGAAACGGTGAGGGCGAGGCCCTCGAGCTTCTTGGCGACCGCGAGAGCGGCCTTCTTCTCCTCGGCGGCACGGGCGGCGCGCTCGGCCTCAAGCTTCTTGAGACGGCGCTTCGCGGCCTCGGTCGCTACGGAGGCGAGCCCCTTGGGGGCGAGATAGTTGCGGAAGTAGCCCGGGGCGACCTTGACGATCTCGCCGGCCTTGCCGAGCTTCTTCACATTGTCCATAAGCATCACTTCGATATGCATGGCATGTCTCCTTCCGCTTAGGCCATGAGGCCCATGTTGCGGGCGCGCTT
>JAZSLQ010000111.1:0-6135 GCA_045535455.1 Kiritimatiellia bacterium
CTTGCGAAGAGCCAAGAGGCGATGGGCATCGACTCTCTCGCGATCAAGGACATGCCCGGTATCCTCACGCCCGGCGCCGCGCGCGAACTCGTCGCCGCGCTTCGCAAGGCGATGCCGAAGATGCCGATCCAGATCCACTCGCACATGTCGAGCGGCATGGCGGGGGGAATGTATCTCGCCGCGGCCGAAGCGGGCGCAGGGTGCTTCGACTGCGCGATCTCTACGCTCTCGTCGTTCTCTTCCCAGCCGCCTGTAGAGTCGGTCAAGGTGATTCTCGAAAGCTGTGGCTTCGAAACGGGGCTTGACACTTCGGCGCTTACAAAGATCAACGGCTACTTCAAGGACCTCAAGGCGAAGCGCCAGCCCGCCTCTACCGCGAAGGTCGAGCCGGTCGATGCAGGCGTTCTCGTCCACGCGATTCCAGGAGGCATGATCTCCAATCTCCGTTCGCAGCTCGCACAGCAGGATGCGCTTGACCGCCTTCCGGAAGTGCTTGAGGAGCTGCCGAAGACGCGCGCAGACTTGGGATTCCCCCCGCTTGTCACGCCTACGTCGCAGATCGTTGGCGTCCAGTCGGTCCTCAATGTCCTTTCTGGCAAGCGCTACTCGATGGTGACCGACGAGACGAAGCGTTATGCGGCCGGCTACTACGGGCGCACTCCCGCGCCAATCGCGCCGAAGCTGAGGAAGCAGCTCTGCGGCGACCTCAAGCCGATTTCCTGCCGTCCGGCGGACTTGCTGAAGCCCGGTCTCGTCAAGGCCGCGGAGGAACTCCCGCCCAACACGATCAAGGCCGAGGAAGACATCCTCTCCTACGCGCTCTTCCCCGAAGTCGCGCTCGGCTACTTCAAGTGGCGCAAGGAGGGCGGTCCGATTCCCGCTGACCAGGAGGAAGTGGGGAACGGGGAACGTGGAACGGGGAACGGGGGACGGGGTTCCGCCGACTCAAACAATCAAACAATCAAACAATCAAACAACATCTCCGGCACTCCCGTTCTCGCGCCGCTCAACGGCACGTTCTACAGGAGCGATGCTCCCGGCAAGCCCGAGATGGCTGCCGATGGTGCTGCGGTGAAGGCGGGAGAGGCGGTTTGCGTCGTTGAGGCGATGAAGCTCTTCAACCCCATCAAGGCACCTGCCGCGGGCAAGATCACCTTCCTCGTCGAGCATGGTAAGCCCGTGACCAAGGGCCAGCCCGTCGCGTCTATCGTGTAACGCCGACAGGCGGCGAGAGCCTCGATTTATGAATCTGCCTTAGCGCGGTTGGCGGGAGGCGCGGAATTCTGATGTTGACTGTCCTGTCAGCCGACGGAACATCGAGCAGAGCCCCGAGGCGGAAGGGAATCCCGTCTCCTGGGCTATGACCGCGACCGACTTGTCGGTGTCGAGAAGCAGATGCTTCACGTCTTCCATGGTGCGGCGGTGAATGGCGTCGAGAATCGTCCGCCCCGTCTCGGCTCTGAAGCGCTTCTCGAGATAGCTGCGAGAGGCACCGCATGCCTTTACGACTGCCATTACGTCGAGTGTATCCAAGCGCGCGGTGCGGATGAAATTGACGGCGCTCGCGACGAACTTGTCGCTCGGTGTGCTCCTCTTCGTCGACGCGCGCTCTATTACGCGTATGGGCGGGCATAGGATCACTTTGTCGCGGCGCGGGCCGCCCTCCAGCATCCTGAGTATCAGGTGCATCGCAGTGCGCCCGAGACGATAGTGCTCGATCTTGATAGACGAAAGCGGAATGGGGCATGATTCGCAGAGATCCTTCTCGTCGTCCACGCCGAGAACCGCTACGTCATCTGGGATGTGAAGGTTCGCCAAGTGGCAGAACGAGACGACCTCGCGCGCGGCGCGGTCGTTGCATGCGAATACGGCGATTGGACGCGGGATTTTCTTTGTCGCATTGAGGAAATGCTCGGCATCGGCGTGCGTAGAGGAGTTCAGCACAGGAACGCGCAGGACCTCGCCTGTGTAGCCGTGTTCACGCAGGGTATCGACGAAGGATTCATAACGGCGCGAAGTCCACCATTGGTAGAACTGGTCCGACGATCCGTCTGCGTAGATGTACGACGCGAAACGGCCTTGCTCATGGAGATAGTCCGCAGCCATCTGGCCAATGGACTCGTTGTCGACCGAGCATACGGTGATGGGGCCGCCGAAGGCCTTGCGCCAGTCCTCCACCGCTTCCTCGCCGAGAAGGACGAGCGGTATGCCTGATTTTCCGAACGCCTTGAGTAGCGCTGGCTTGCGGATATGCGCGATCACTGCCATCGCGCTGTTCTTGTCGATTTTCTCTATGTTGAACTTCTTCAGCAGGAGTGTCTCGTTGGAAAGGCGCACCTTTGGCAAGGCGAGTTCCCGCGCTACCGAGAGGGCCCCCGCGCGGAGCTCGGAGTCGAAAAAGTTCGTCCCGTCGGGGAGGATGAACCAGGCGTCTTTTATATCTGCTGGCTTTTTCACGGCACCTCATAGTCTACAACAGTTTTTGGCGACGCGCAACGGGTAAATCTAAATTTGAAATAAATCATAGATGAAATTGAAATCACGGTGTCGTATTTTGATATATAATCTTTGGCATGAAAACGCAAAACTCCATAAAGTCCCGTGAAACATTTGTCGAGGCGTCGTTAGTCGCGCCGATTGTGATCTCCGTGGTTGCGCTCTTCGTTACGCTGACATCCAGCGCAGCGGAATTCAAGTTCGCGAGCGTATGCTCCGACGACATGGTCATTCAGCGCGATGTCGCATCTCCCGTGTGGGGCTTTGCCGAGCCAGGCGCGAAGGTGTCGGTCGCGCTCAACGGAAAGACCGTTGGCGAGGCGACGGCGGACGAGAAGGGCCGCTGGACCGTGAAGCTCCCGCCGCAGAAGGCGAACAAGAAGCCGTCGACGATCACCGCCAAGTGCGGCAAGGAGACGCACTCGATCACCAACGTCCTTTTCGGCGACGTGTGGTTCGGATGCGGCCAGTCGAACATGGCCTACACGTTCGCTGGCTACGGACGGCTTCCGATCGGCGGCGAGGAATTCCTAAAGAAGGCAGAGGGGAATCCCAATATCCGCACGCTTCTCATGAACGACGGCAAGAACAAGAACTCGCCGTATCCTCGCGAGGACGCGATTGGAATCAAGTGGGAGACCTCGACCTACAAGTCGATGCGCAAGAACGGTGCGGCACTCTACTGGATGGGCTGGAAGCTCAACAAGGTGCTCGACGTTCCGATCGGCCTCGTGAACGCCTCGTGGGGCGCCACGAAGATCGACGGCTGGATAGACCAGGCCTGGGCGAAGGATCACGGCACGGGCCACGCGAAGGGCGTTGCCGGCTTTTGGTACAACCGTTGGACCGACTTCATGAAGGCCGGCGGGCCCGAGGTATACGAGAAGAAGATCTTCGAGTGGAACAAGCGCTTCGACCCCGCTTCCAACTTCGTCAACACCAAGCCGTCGCTCCACGACCCGGATTTCGTCGAGGACGAGAGCTGGAAGGAGCTTACGATCGACGGACGCGGCTTCCAGTGCGATCCTTTCCCCGAGGGCTTCACCGGCGAGGTCTGGATGCGCGCGACATTCGAGCTTACGGAAGCCGACCTCAAGAAGAACTGGTCCATTGGCTACAGTGAGTCGTACGGGCAGGACATGAACTATCTGAACGGCCATGCTTTCGGCGGCTCGGGCAACCCCAACCACGGCTACGGCGTCCCCATCAAGGAACATGGACGCGTCGGCAAGAACGTCCTTTCGGTGCGCTACAAGGTCTATGCCGCAAGCAAGGAAGGTAGGCCGGGCGGCATGCTCAAGCCGGTCTCGATCGCGCTTTGGCCGTCGCGCGCAGAGTCGCACGAAATGAAGTTCAAGGCATGTATCGGCGAGCAGATGCCGAAGGACATCTGGAATCACCCCGAGTGCCGCAAGCCGAACGATGCGCGCGCAATCAACTTGTTCAGCGCGACGACCATGGACGCGGGGCTCGTCCATCCGCTCTACCCGATGGCGATCAAGGGCGCGGTCTGGTACCAGGGCTGCAGCGACCTCGGGAACGGCAAGTACGCCGACTTCTTCAAGACTCTTGTCGAGGGATGGCGCGCGCAGTTCACCTACAAGGACAAACTCCCCGTTATCATCACGGAGATCTGCCCGCACCAGCTCGACACGAAGCCCAACTCCGTTCAGCGCATGAAGCAGGGTGACACGAACGCGCCGACGTGGTCCGTGAACGCCGACATGCGCCGTCAACTCAACGAACTCGCGACGCTGCTTCCCGATTGCGACACGATTTCGCTACTCGACCTCGGAGAGGCGGACATCCATCCGATCCACAAGGAGGAGGTTGGCGAGCGCTATGCAAACTGGGCGCTCCAGAACGTCTACGGCAAGAATGTCGAGGGACGCTGCCCGCAGGTTGATTCCGTCGAGTGGAAGGGGCCGAAGTGCGTGATCCACCTCAAGAACGCGAAGGGTCTCAAGACTCGCGACGGAAAGGCCGTGAAGGGCTTCGAGCTCTCCGGTCCCGTTGAGACGGGTAAAGACAAGAAAGGCAAGGACAAGGAAGGCATCAAGCTTCGCTTTGCCAACGCGAAGATCATCGGCGACACGATCGAGCTCACACACCCTGACATCAAGGAGGCGTTCTCGTTCCGCTACGCCTGGTTCGACCTCGACTGCGGCTGGAACGTCGTGAATGGCGCTGGGCTTCCGCTCGGCACCTGCCGCGGCTTCAAGGACGGCAAATACCACGACATGATTGACTGAGGGGACTCGCGTCATGAAACATCTGTCGATTGCTCTTTCCGTTGTTTTGGCCGCTGCCGTTGCTTCGGCCGACGAATACCTCGATCCCAAGGGCCTCGGCTTCGATCCGTTCGTGCCATTTGACGCTCTTCCCAAAGACGAGCTCTATCCGCAGAACGCGGCGTTGTCCGTCTCGAAGGAAGGGCATCTTCTTGTAAATGGCCAGCCGCACTACTTCCCCGCGACCATCTGGTACGGCGCGACGGAACTCGAGTGCAACGAGGACACTCCCGGGTACGTTCCTGAGCTCAAGTGGCTCTACCAGGAGATGCCTGGCTACGACAACCTGCAGCGGCTTGGGCTCGACGGCATTGGCTACGAGGCACCGATGGAGTGGATGCTGAAATTGAACCCAAAGCAGCGCATGCGTAGACGCGACGACAAGAAGTATGCGGCGGCGATCGCGAGCACTCTTCCCGTCTACGTGGACTTCACGGCGGCGAACTGGGGCCACGGGTGCCTTTCGTGCGACGAGAAGGCGCGCGCACCGGGCGGACATCATTTCATGCCGTATTCCATCCTGACGGATGAAGGACGCAAGGTGTGGCTCACGATGTGGGAGGAAGGCGCGCGCCTCACGCGCGAGATCGGATGGAAGCCGTGGTGTTACGAGCTCATGAACGAGCCGGCTTGCTCCGAGGAGGGACGCGTTGACCCCTCGCTCAAGGGCGCGGACCGCATCAAGGCGATAGAGGAGAAGTTCGCATCTCTCTTGGCCGAGGGCCAGGAGGCGATACGCAGGGTCGACCCGAACGCGCTCGCATGCTTCCAGCCGACTACCATGCGTACGCGCGGCATCGACCTCTACACGGCTAACAAGCCGCTCGGGGTTGTATGCGCGCCGACGGGCGGACACGGCGGAGCGGTCGAGGCGCATCTTTTGAGGGCGCTCGCAGACGGTAAGCCAATCGTCGACAGCGAGATGTATGTCGGCTCTTCCACTAACTCAATCCGCCAGAGCTTCCTCGACCAGTACCAGCGCGGATACAATGTCTCCTACATGTTCAAGTGGTCGCGCCGTCCGAGCGATTGGCGTGTGGTGCACGAAGTCGTCGAGACCGAGGGCAAGTGGAAGGGCACGAAGTTCTGGCGGATGTGGCCCGAGGAGTCGCTAAAAAAAGTCGGCAAAGTGAGCGCCTACAACTTCCTCTGCCCATACAAGGTCAACACCGACCAGCTGCTCGGAATACGCCTCGCCAAGCGCGAAATTCAGGCCGTGAACGAGTTCTTCACGCCGCGCGACCGCGGCGTTCCGCGCAAGGTGGCCGTTCTTTTCTCGCAGACGAACGAGCGCCATGCATTCGCGAACGGCGGCGGCAACCACCGTCTCTTCGACGCACTCGTCCAG
>JAZSLQ010000097.1:0-6559 GCA_045535455.1 Kiritimatiellia bacterium
GTTGATGCCCTTCATTATCTTCTCGGCTCTCTCCTGCGAGACCGGCATCGGCGCGGGCGGAAGATCGAAGTCTTCCTCCGTATGCCATCTAAGAAGCGCCTTGACGTCGTGGCGCTCCATTTCGACATCCACGACAAACGCCAGCGGCATGACAAGAGCGCCAGCAAGCGCGACGAGGACGAGACGCCAGCGGGAAAAGCGAGGGCGAAGAGCAAGATACGCGGCGTATGCGTCGCGCGTCCAGTAGCGAAAGAGAAGCGTCGGCGCGAGAATTAGGAAGCCGGCGCCCATCACGATTATCGCCGGTATTGCGAGCGGCATAAACGGAACGAAGAGTACGAAGAAATAAACGACGAAGGGAGCCGCGACGAACTTGAGGAAATACGAGCCGAGACCAAGCGCATCGTTTCGCGCTGGCAGGAAAAGGACAAGACCCGAAAATACGGCAAGCCCCCACGCCCACGGGTTTGCGAAGTCCGCGGGAAACGGAATCGATAAGTTGAGTGAAAGACCAGCAAGCGGGAGAACGAGACCAAAGACGGTAGCACCGACGTATCTGCGGGCGTTTTCAGGCATCTGACTCGTAACGACAGTGAAGAGCTTGTGGAGAAGACGCAGGAGCCCGACGAAGAAGACGACGCACCCAAGGAAGTAACCGACGGCCAAGGCGTGCGCTGCGATGGACTCCAGGAGTGGCGAAAGCTTGAGGTCACGGAAGAATTTATCGAACCTAAACGCAACATTCGCCGCGAAAAACGCGACAGCCGGCGGAACGACGAGACAGAGGACCGATGTCATGATGTCGGTGCCAGTGTTCATTTTCCACTTTGCAGTGGCGATGCGCGCGACGCCGGCGAAGATAAGCGGAACGATACCGGCGAAGATGGCAAACATTGGCGTTGGGCCGATTATCCAGTTGTCCACCTTGCTGGACATATCGCCCAGGACCGGCACCGAGAGATAGAGAAACGCCACGCCGAGAAAGGCGTATGCGAACATAAGCCATACGTTCATGGACTTCGGGCGGAACATCAAGATCCCAAGCGCCGACAGAGGAAGCACAACCGACGCAAGCAAGACGGCGAGCGCCTTTGATGCGAGCACGCCTTCAAGCGCGTCGCATGTAATCCAGTAGAAGTAGACGCACGCGAGCGTCGCAAGAATCGGGAAGGCGAGATGCGTGATCGCGAATGTCAAAGGATGGGCAAAGAGCGAAAGCTTTTCACCGTTTTGCGAAGTCGTTTCCATGCTGACAATCCTTTCTCAAATCCTGTTAATCCTGTAAATCCTGTCTAAAAGATCTTTTGCAACTGGCTTTTACGACAAAAGTATACCACAACAGCGCGAACACGGGCAAGAAGACTGCGATGCCTATGGCCATGTGGACGGCGGGAATCTGCGACGCGGGGGAGAAACCATCCGCGTAGACGAGAAGGACGAGCCGCACGGCGTTCGCGAGAACGGCGACGAGCCACGCAGACGCGACTGCGGCGGGGATTCTCAGCGCAAGATTACGAATCGGCATTGCAAAGCAAAGGAGTGTGAACGCCATCGAGAAGAAGTCCGTCGCAGAACACGACCGCACGACAGTGATCGTCACGCCGCGCGCCGAAATCGCCATCGTGGGAATATCAAACGCCGCGCCCAAGTAGATCGCGGCAAACCGCGCGGCGGGCCGCATAAAGCCAAGGGCGACGACTGCATCCGGCAGCGCGTCGACTGCAAGCTTCACGCCAAGCGCGACGACTATTGCATACAGGATCACTCCTTTCGCGGCTTGTTTTGACGTTGCATGCATTACATACCTGATTTTCTCTGCGTACTCTGCGACTTTGCGTCTCTGCGTTAAAAAATCAAAGATCTGCAAAAGGATTGCAGGTGAATTCTTTTTTCTTCGCCGCCGCAAGCGGCTTGACGCGGACGCGGATGTCGAGCTTGGACTTGACCGGCGGCGCAGGCGGCGCATTCACCTTCGGCTTCGCCGCCCTCTGCCGCTCGTAGTCGTCATATCCGCCAGGGAACTGCTTGACAGTCCCATCGCCCTCAAGCGCAAAAGTCGAAGTCACGACATTGTTCAAGAACTCGCGGTCATGGCTCACCAAAAGCAGCGTGCCTGAATACGCGAGAAGTTGCTCAGGTGCGCGGACAATCTCGCCGGAATCCGGCTCGAGCTTTCCGGCGATCACCTTAAGCAAAGTCGACTTGCCCTCGCCGTTGCGCCCCGTAAGCGCGGCGCGAAGTCCCTTCGAGACAGAAAGCGACACGCTATCTAAGACGCTCGGTCCGCCGAACGCAAGCGAGACGTCCTTAAGAGACAGCAGAAAATCGCTCATAGGCATTTCTTGGACATGCCGTGTAGATGGCGTCCCAGGTTTCTGACCCTGAGAAGCTCAAGGCAGGACATCTTCAAGCACGTGGAAGGACGACGAAGTGCGCATCGGGCTAACCGACGGGCCGAACTTCTTCATGTGAGGCGTTGCGAGGTGCGCCTTGAGATCCGCAACCGAAAGCCACTTTTCGAGCATCCAGAGAGTGCGGTCACCGAAGCGCTGGGGCTTGTCCCAGTCCGTCTCGGCGTCTCCAAGGAGGCGATACTCACAGCACCCTGGCTCGGCGCGAACGGCCGCAAGAATGCCCTTGGTCTTCGCCAGATAGTCGGCCCTGTCGGCATCTGGCTTCAGGTCGAAGCGACATAGCACCCAGACCGGCTTCCAGTTCTCCCAGTCCAAGGAAGCGACACGGTCCTCCGCCATGCCGAGCGCGCGCAGGACACCGCGAGCCATCAGTCGATTGCCTTCAGGGCGCATGTGAACGCCGTCGCCCGTCAGCTTCACGGAGGGGTTCTCCGCATGCGCCTTCCACATATCGGCGTTGAGGTCTGCTACAGGATACCCGCGACGCTTCGCCTCGTCGCGGAGCCATTCGTTGTAGGGGACGAGCGTCACATTGTGCTTGAACTTCTCCATCTCGGGCTTCTCGAACATGGTCGCAGTCAGCACTACCACCTTGCAGCCCGCCGCGTCGCACTTGTCGAATATCTCGGAAACGTTCTTCTTATAGTCCTCAAGCGACACGCCCCTGTTTTTGTCCTGGTGCCAGACGTCGTTAACGCCGCACGAAAGCGTCATCACGTTCGGCTTGCGGGAAAGCACGTCCCTTTCGAGCCGCGCCAGCATGTCGTTGGACTTGTGACCGCTGATGCCGGCCTTCACCGGCTTGACGTGCACGCCCTCTATGGCGAGCGAGCGAAGGACGAGGTTGACGTATCCGTCGGGCTTGCTCTGGCCCTGCTGCGTAATCGAGTCGCCAAGAAACGCAAGCGTGTCGCCATCCTTGACGATAAGTTCCCCAAACGCCGTCGATGCAGCCACCATGGCTGCAACAAGAGTTGCAATCTTCATTTTAGTGCCTTTCGTAAGTCCGTTTGCCTACAGTTCCATGTCGTCGAGATCGGCATCCGAGAAGGAAGAGATGAATTCAATCGGATAGCCACCTTGGACATGTTTTCTTTTGTTTTGTGCTAAGTCATTTGTGTGCGCATTATATCAAAACCGGACAGGTGCGTAAAGGACACATCTGCGGCTTTGCCTTCAACAATTTCAATATCAGACCAATGCGACAGGCTCTGGACCGAGGAGCGCATGCGCACGATGATAGCGAAAGCCGTGGGAAAAAGGGAATCGCAATCGAAATACAGGCCGACTCGCCATACCCTCGTCCGAAGTTCC
This sequence comes from Kiritimatiellia bacterium, assembly GCA_045535455.1. Classification (GTDB taxonomy): domain Bacteria; phylum Verrucomicrobiota; class Kiritimatiellia; order RFP12; family UBA1067; genus UBA1067. The sequence goes on from JAZSLQ010000097.1 coordinate 3,729, forward strand.
CACAGCTCGCAAAATCAGTTAGAGCTCCACCTCGCCGACGAGGTGCTTGTCCTTCGGCTTGTCGAGACGCAAGGTCAGCACCTGGCGCTTCTCCTGCGCCGTGCCCCAGTCCGTATACACTGTCGCCGTGACAGTAGTCGCGCCCGTAAGCGCCGTCTGGTGCGAGGCGAAGTAATTGGAGAGGACTTTATACTTGCCGCTCTCAAGCTCCTTCTTGAGATACTCCTCCGGACCGTAGCCGGTCGTAACGTCTTCGGAAACGAACCCGCCCTCCGCAGTGCGGCGGTTCTGGTAGAACGCCTCTTCGCCGTTCGGCTCAAGGACATGGATGTCGATGTCCGTCTCGTCCGCATCCCAGCTCATCACAATACGGAGCTTCATCGGCAGGTCGCGCCTATACGCCGCGTCGAACTCGGGAATCGCGGGTTTCTTGCCGTCTGGCCATTCCACGGCGTTCACCCAAGAGATAAGCCCGTTCAGCTCCTCAAGCGCGATTACCGACACCTGGAAGTCGTTGCCGCGCCTTCCGCTCCGCCGCGCACTCGTCTTGAACGCCGCCTCAGCAAAGAGCTTCATCGCCTCCTCAAGCATAGCCGCGTCCTTCCTCGCCTTTCCGCTCTCCATCAGGACAAGCGCGAGGTCGCGACGAGACTGCGCCTCTTCGCCCCTCAACGCAAGCGCCTTGCGGAAGGCAAGGATTGCAAGCTCATAGCCCCCCGCCTCGCGCGCCCTCCATCCCATGGATCGCCAGAGCGCCGCGTCCTCCAGCTTGAACTCTGCGAGGTTGGTGAGGATGCGCTCTGCACACATCGTCTCACCGACCTTGTAGAACCATCCCGCGCAGTCGAGGTAGAACGCCGGCGAGTCGGCATACTTCTCGCGCTCCTTGAGATAGACCTTGTACGCCTCACCCTTCGCCGCCGCCTTGAGCGCGTCGATGTACGGCGTCTTCGGATCCCACGCCTTCAGGGTCACTGTCGGAGCCGTGCCAGAACCAGCCGCACCACGAGATTTCGCGGCGCCGGCGGAGCGGGCAAGGTAGCGCTCACCGCGCACCGCACCCTGCGCCATGACCGGCTCAGCTGCCGCCGCTTCCTGGACGGCAGGCATGCTCGCCGCCACCATGCCGTCTTCAGCTGCGACTTCTTCGCTACGCATTGCCATGGCCCGGCTGCGCCTGCCGCCGAGCGCATTGGCGACACCGTCGAAGAGTCCGCTCTTCGGCGTATTCTTCGGCGGCTTCGGGGAATTCCACCACTTGACGCGCTCCTCCCAGTATTGGAGAAGTCTCTGCTCGTGCTCGGCCTTCGCCTTCTTCTCGGCAATTGGGTCATCATCCGCCGCGCGGCGGCGTACCCACTCGTCATGGATAGCGAGACTTGCGGGCGGCTCGATCTTGTGTTCAAGCCACTGCTCGAGCGTTTCAAGGACAATCAGCGAGAGTCCCGGGCCGGCCACGCCATACTTGCGGCCAAGAGCAAGGAACTCGTCCTTTCTGGAGTCTGCCTGCGACGCAAGGTCCTCCATCCTGTGCGACGCCCATACCGTCGCGAGGAGCTTCCCTTCGACGGGAGCGATGCTGATCAGCTTTTCTTCGCCGGGATTGAGCTTGCGCACTTCAACGGTCCGCGCAGGCGCGTCGTCGCGCGAAGCGACAGTCAGGCCCGAAATAGATTCGTAGCCCGACTTCTCAAGTCCGAGAGTGTCGATCTCGTCGGAGAAGAGGAGTGCGGGCAGCGGGTGATCCTTGCCTCCCAGCCCCTTCAGCGCCTCGCCGATGTCCGTCCCGCCGTCGTATTCAATGGCATCGATCTTCTCAAGCAGCGACTCCTTGGTGAAGCCGAAGGTCGCGGCATAGGACTCGCAGTGGTTGCGGAAGATGACAAGCGCCCATTCGCCCTTCTCGGGCAGCGACTCAAGCTTTTTGCGCCAAGTGACGGCATGCGCCTTCGCGCTCAAGCTCGCGTCCCAGATGACCGTGCCCTTGGTGAACCCTGCGACCTTGTCGCTGATGGTCTGCGAGCCCTTGCCGTCCTTCCCAGGGACGCTCGCCATAAAGTAGTCGTCGCCATCACGCTCGAACACGACGCTGGCGCAGTCGTCGCCGAACAACTTGGGCACGACGTACTCGACCTCCGCCTTGCGCGGGGTATTTGGGGCGAGCGGGAATATGCGCGTCTTCCAGATGTTGCCCTTCACCTGCTCGACAATGCCGGGATCGGCACCTTTCCTGACCTCGTTTTCGAACGCGACGCGCGCCTTCTCCTTCTCGCAGACGACACCCGGCACCATCTCGCCGTTGACTTCGAGCGCGTATCCGCAGACAAACGCCCCGGCCGGAATTGGGAACTCGAACTCACCGGCCATTGTGCGCTGGTTGGGATTAAGGAAGGAAAACGTCGCCTTCACGCGCCTGAAGAACGTGTTCTCCGAGACTACGGCCTCGGACTTCTCGACGGCCACCGGTTTTTCGGAGGATCGGAGATCGACGACGCGGATTCCAGGCGGAGGGATTGGCTGCTCAGGCGCAGGGATGACCGTTTTGCTCTGTGCATTCAGGGCGAATGGAAGAGCTATCAAGACTGCGAGTATGTTTTTCATGGCAGTTAAACTCCGAGTCAGGTGCGGACGGAGAGGCCGCGGGAGGCGAGGAACGACTTGAGTTCCGGGATGCCGATCACGTGGAAGTGAAACACCGACGCTGCGAGAAGGACATCGGCGCCCGCCTCAGCCGCCTCGGCGAAGTGCTCCATTGTGCCCGCACCGCCAGACGCGACAACTGAGGCGTCCGTGATTTCGCGGATCTTCCTGATGAGCGGAAGGTCGTAGCC
>JAZSLQ010000230.1:0-9191 GCA_045535455.1 Kiritimatiellia bacterium
AAGCGCCTCATGCACGGCAAGACGAGCCGCCTGAGACACGACGGCCGCGGACTCTTCGCCGGACTCGACCAGGGCTTCGTCGCGATGCGCTACCACTCTCTCGCCGTCGATCGCAAAACGCTCCCGGACTGCCTCGAAATCACGGCCGAAAGCGAAGACGGCGAAATAATGGGGCTCCGCCACAAGACGCTCGCCGTCGAAAGCGTGCAGTACCACCCGGAATCCGTCGGCACGCCTCTCGGCGCGCGCCAGCTGGCCAACTTCGCGGAGTTCGCCACGGGACGCAAAACAAGGAAGTCCTCTCCGCCGTCCGTCAGAAGAGCCGTGCTGATCAGGGCTCTCGACGGCGAAACGCCGTCCGAGGACGAAGCGGAAGGATTCTTCTCCGCGATAATGTCCGGTGAAGTGTCCGAAAGCGAGCTCGCGGCCTTTCTCACCGCCATCGCCCGCAATCCCGTGACAGCCGGCGAGCTGGCCGGCGCCGCGCGCGCCATGCGAGAAGCGGGCGTCAAGATCGACGCCGGCGGAATCGACACGGTCGATATCGTGGGGACTGGCGGCGACGGCGCGGGGACGTTCAACGTTTCGACGACGGCCGCGTTCATCGCCGCCGGCGCGGGCGTCGCCATCGCCAAGCACGGCAACGTGGCGAGCACATCCGCCTGCGGCTCCGCGGACGTTCTCGCCGCGCTCGGCTACAACCTGCACGCGGACGCGGAAAAAGTCGGCCGCTCGATCCGCGAAACGGGAATCGGCTTTCTCTTCGCGAAGGAACTCCATCCCGCGATGAAGTTCGCCGCCTCGGTGCGCCGCATTCTCGGCTTCAGGACAGTTTTCAATCTCCTCGGACCTCTCGCGAACCCCGCCGGAGCGAAACGCCACGTCATCGGCGTGCCGCAGGAGAAGCTCGCCCCGATCTTCGCCGAAACGTTGCGCCGGCTCGGATCGGTCCGCGCGATCATCGCGGCGGGAGACGGCGGGATGGACGAAATCAGTCCCGACGGATTCACGTTCGTCTCGTCCCTCGAAGGCGGCGTCGTCAAAAACCTGCTCCTCGACGCCGGCGGCGCGTACGGCGAAAGATATTCCGTCCGCGCCATCGCCGGCGGCGACGCCGAGACCAACGCCAGACTGCTTCTTTCGGTGCTGCGCGGCGAGGATCGCGGCGCATACCGCGCCGCCGCGGTCGAAAACGCCGCCGCCGCGATTCTCACCGGCGAAAAAGCCACGACGTACGCAGACGCGATTGCCCTTGCGAAGGATTCGATCGATTCCGGGCGCGCGCTCGCAAAACTCGAAGCGATGAAGGAGGCGGTGCGATGAGCGATATTCTCGAAGAACTCTCCGCCGCGAGGCGCGCCGATGCGAGAGAACGGGGAAAGGCCGTTCCGTTCGAGGAAATGCTGCGCCGCGCCAGGCTCGCTCCGCCGGCGCGCGATTTCGCCGCGGCATTCGCGAAAGGGAAAGGTCCGCGCGTGATCGCGGAACTGAAACGCGCGAGTCCGAGCGAAGGTATGATAAGGGAGGATTTCCGCCCGGCGGAGCTGGCGAGAGAACTCGAAGATGCGGGAGCCGCCGCGCTGTCGGTCCTTTGCGAGCCGCACAGATTCCTCGGAAGCGAAGAATATCTTGCGGAGGCCAGAGCCGCGACGGGGATACCCGTGCTCTACAAGGATTTTGCGACGACACGCTATCAGATCGCCGCGGCGCGCGCCGCCGGGGCGGACGCCGTGCTGCTGATCGCCGCGGCGCTTGACGATGCCGCGCTCGGGGAGCTTCTGGAATTCGCGCGGTCGCTTTCGTTCGAGGCCCTCGTCGAAACGCACGACAAGGCGGAGATCGAAAGAGCCGTAAAGTGCGGCGCGCGGATTGTCGGCGTCAACTGCCGGAATCTGCGCGACTTCTCGACGGACGTATCGCTGCTGGAATCTCTCGTCGGGGCGATTCCGCGCCCGTGCGTCCGGATCGCGGAATCGGGAATGCATTCGCCGGACGCGATAGCGCGCGCCGGAGCCGCGGGCGCGGACGGTTTTCTCGTCGGTACCGCCCTCATGCGCGCCGGTTCGCCGGGAGCAATGCTCAAACGTCTCATCAACAAACAAATAACCGAAAAACAAACGCAACACACATGAAAACCCACTACGGAATATACGGCGGACAATACGTCGCCGAAACTCTCATGGCTCCGCTCAAGGAGCTTGAAGCCGCATACGAGTCGGCGAAAAAAGATCCCGCGTTCGCCCGGGAATTCAACGAAATCCTCCACGACTACGTCGGCCGCGAAAGTCCGATCACTTTCGCGCGGAGGCTTTCGGAGCATCTCGGCGGCGCAAGAATCCTCCTGAAGCGCGAAGACCTGAACCACACCGGCGCACACAAAGTGAACAACACCGTCGGACAGGCCCTGCTCGCGCGGAGAATGGGCAAGAAACGCCTGATCGCCGAAACGGGCGCGGGCATGCATGGCGTTGCGACGGCCACCGTCGCCGCGCTGTTCGGAATGCCGTGCGAGATATACATGGGCGCGATCGACGTCGAACGCCAGGCTCCGAACGTCGAGCGCATGAAAATGCTCGGCGCGAAGATTCACGCGGTTTCGGAAGGCAGCGCGACGCTGAAAGACGCGATGAACGAGGCGCTCCGCGACTGGGTGACGAACTGTGACGACACTTTCTATGTGATCGGAACGGTCGCGGGCCCGGCTCCGTATCCGGAAATCGTGAGCGACTTCCAGAGCGTGATCGGCGTCGAAGCGCGCCGGCAATGCATGGAGAAATACGGGCGCCTCCCCGATCAGGCCATCGCATGCGTCGGCGGCGGATCGAACGCGATGGGCCTTTTCGCCGGATTTCTGGACGACCCGGAAGTGAAGCTCGTCGGCGTCGAGGCCGGCGGCAAGGGGCTCGCGACCGGCGAGCACGCCGCATCCATAAACGGCGGACGGCCCGGAGTTCTGCACGGCGCGAAAACGATGCTTCTCCAGACCGCGGACGGAAACGTCATAGACACCTACTCCGTCTCCGCCGGGCTCGACTATCCAGGCGTCGGACCGGAACACTGCCATCTGCACGACACGGGACGCGCCGAATACACCGTGATCGACGACAGCGAAGCCATCGCCGCCTTCGACGTACTCTGCCGCTTCGAAGGCATAATCCCGGCGCTCGAATCCAGCCATGCTCTCGCCGAGGCGATCAAACGCGCCCCGTTGCTGGACAAGGACAAGATTCTGCTCGTCAACCTCTCCGGACGAGGCGACAAGGACATGGAAAACATAACGAGATACAAAAAGGAAGCGAAATGAAACCTGCAAGAATCGCAAACGCCTTTGCAAAAGCAAAATCCGAAAACCGCGGCGCGTTCGTGGCGTATCTGACGATCGGGTACCCGACGCTCGAAGGAAGCGAAAAGGCCGTCGATGCCGCAATCGCGGGCGGCGCCGACATCGTGGAACTGGGGGTACCCTTTTCAGATCCGTTCGCGGACGGCGGAGTGATCCGCTTCGCCGCATACAAGGCGCTCGCCGACGGCACGACTCTCGACGCCGTGATCGCCCTCGCGAAACGCGTGCGCGCGAAGCATCCCGAAACGGGGATCGTTCTCTTCTCGTACTACAATCCGGTGTTTTCGAAGGGGCTGGGAACCTTCGCGGACGCGGCGGCGGACGCCGGCATCGACGCCGTTCTCGCCGTCGATCTGCCCGTCGAAGAACGCGAAGAACTCCTTTGCGCGCTGCGACCCCGCGGCATCGGGTTCATCCCGCTCGTCGCGCCCAATACGCCCCTCGACCGCGTCGCGGAAATCGCCGGCGGGACAGGCGACGGATTCCTCTACGTCATGACCGTGAAGGGAACGACCGGAGAGCGAAGCGAACTGCCGCCGGATCTTTCCGGCCGGCTGGACGCCATACGCTCCATCTCGCCGATCCCGGTCGCCGCCGGATTCGGCATATCCACCAAAGCGCAGGCGGACGTCGTCTCGCGCCACGCCGACGGCTTCATCGTCGGTTCCGCACTCGTCAAACGCCTCGGCGAAGGACTCGAACCGTGCCTGAACTGAACCTTCCGCAGCGGCAAAAAGCACATCCGCGGCTGAAGGTTTGCGGAATAACCGATGCCGCGTTCGCTGTCGAAGCGGCGCGGCGCGGCATCGGCTATCTCGGCTTCATCTTCGCCGAAAACTCCCCAAGACGCATCTCCCCGTTCAAGGCCCGTGAAATTTCGGATTTCATCCGCACCGTAATCTCATTCAGGCATGTTCCAAAACTGGTCGGCGTCTTTATTTCGCATTCTACCGAAGAAATCGACAAAATAGCGCAATTGGCCAAACTGGATGTGATACAACTCCATTCGCGGGATTACAGTGCGGATGATATCGAAGCGCTGAAATCCAAGGGCTACGAAGTATGGCAACTCTACGGCTCCCGCGAGAATGGCCTCTGCAAATGCGATTGCGGAAAGGCCGATTCCGGAAATGAAATGCGGCGGAGGCGGGGAATGCCGGATGCCGTGCTCTTGGACGGGACCGACGGAAAGCGAAGCGGAGGAACAGGGAAGCGGTCGGATTGGTTGCTGGTGCCGGCGCTGAAGCGTACCGGACGCCGCGTCGTTCTCGCGGGCGGAATTTCGTCCGCTAACATCGCCGATGCGATGGCGACGGGCGCGGACATGATAGACATCAACAGTTCCATCGAAACGGAGCCGGGCGCAAAAAGCATCGCCCTTTTAGACGAACTGCTCGAAAAAGAGGGAATTAAGGGTCAGTAGCCGAGTTTTTGGTATAATGCCCGCATGAGAAAGAACAGGGTTGTCGAGCAGAACAGTTGCTGACCCTTTTGCCCCACGATGGTGAATTACTTGAGATGCGCCCGTTTTGCTCGCTACAACTTTTTCGGTTTTGAAATCTACACGACAATTTTTGCTATAATACTGGGCGTCAAGCGAAGGAATGCGGCGATCTCGTAAGGAGCTCTCGCCACCCCCTAAGCGGACAGATATATAAAGATCGCGTAACCGCGCGGACTTGCTCGTTCGGTTGAACCGACCAAATGATTTGAAATGTAAAATGTTTGTAAGTTCGCTATTTGCTCAACTTCTCGGTAACGGCCTTGTGCAAGGTGCGGTCGCGATGCTGTACGCGGCCGGTTTTGGCATTGTCTACAGGTCATTTCGCGTGTTTCACATAGCGATGGGAGCGCAGTTTGTGTTTTCGTGCTATGCGTTCTACACGTGCGCAGCGGTGTGTAAACTTCCGCTGACGGTTTCGGTGCCGGCGGTGCTGGCGCTGTCGGCTGTTTTCGCCGTGCTGATCGAATGTGCCGTCTATCATCCGTTTGCCCGGAAGCGCTGCTCGTCCGGCGTTATGATGATCGCTTCGCTCGGTATCATGATTGTTGTTGAAAATGTCATCGCGCTCATTTACGGGAATGAGGTGAAAACGATTTCAAATCAATTGGAGCCGTCCGTCGTGTTTGCAGGACTTCGCTTTACCCGCATTCAGGTTCTTCAGTTCCTTGTCGGGTTCGGTGTGTTCACCTTCGTCGGTATGGCGGTGCGCTACGGCAAATGGTTCAAGGCGTTGTGGGCAATGGGCGACCAGCCTGAACTCTTGGCCGTTCTTGGTCTGCCTGTGCGTCGGTTGCGTCTTGGTGTGATGATGCTTGGCGGTGTGCTGGTGGCGATTCCGGCGATGTTGATTTCATGGGATATCGGAATGGATCCGCATGTCGGTATGCACTATCTTCTGCTCGGTTCGGTAGCGGTGTTTTTCGGAGGCGCCGACAGATATTGGGCCTGGGGTGCGGGTGCGTTGCTCCTCTCTGCGTTGCAAAGCCTTGCCGTTTGGCAGCTTTCGGCACGGTGGACCGATCTTGTGACGTTCGGCGTCTTGATTTTCGTTCTGATGTTCCGTCCGCAGGGGCTTTTCGGCGTGAGCAAACGACTGGAGGAGTCCAAATGAATTATCTTCTTCATATTGGCGTGATGCTGGGCATCTACGGGATGTTGGCTCTTTCGACCAATCTGCTGATCGGGTTCGGCGGGCTTCTTACGATGGCGCAGGCCGCCTTTTACGGACTTGGTGCTTACGCATACGCGCTTTTGTCGCTTAAATTGGGGCTTCCGTTCTATGTGACGCTTCCCGCTGCTGTCGCGCTTTGCGCGCTCGTCGGCTGGCTGTTCGGACATGCCGCGCTCAGATTCCGAAATGAAGCATTCGTTCTGGCGACGATAGGATTTCAGATGATCGTCTATGTCGTTCTTTACAACTGGACCGATCTGACGCGCGGACCGTATGGAATCTCGGGGATCCCGCGTCCTGAATTTTTCGGCATGGGTATAGAATCCGTGCCTGCATATTTCGTGTTCACTCTCGTTCTCTTCGCCCTCGTTCTCGCTTTTGTGCATCTTGTCGTCCAAAGTCCGTTCGCGCTTTCGCTCAAAGCCCTGCGCGACGACGAGGCCGCGGCGCAGACCTTGGGCATCTGTCCCAGGGGGCAGTATATCAAGGCCATGGTTTTTTCGTCTGCGGTCGCCGCGGTGCCGGGCGTATGTTTCGCAAGTTACATTACCTACATCGATCCGACGAGTTTCACGCTTTCAGAGTCGATTTTCATAGCCTGCATTCTGCTTGTCGGCGGATCGGGCAATATCGCAGGCCCTATGTCCGGCGTTGTGTTCATGATTGTTCTTCCTGAACTTTTGAGGCTTGTCGGCCTTCCGGATGCGGTCGCGGCGAATCTGCGCGAGATAATCTACGGCGTGTTGCTGATCGTTCTTGTGTACATGAAACCCAAAGGATTGGCAGGTGCGTATGCAGTCAAATAAGAGCGATCCGCGCGTTATCAATCCGGTTGAACTTCGCGTTGAAGGGGTTTCGAAAAGCTTCGGCGCGTTCAAGGCGCTTCAGGATGTGAGTTTGACCGTTGCGCTCGGCAAGGTCACTGCGCTTGTCGGGCCGAACGGGGCAGGCAAGACGACGCTCTTCCATTTGATCGGCGGCAATCTGACGCCCGATTCAGGGAGGGTGATTCTTGACGGGAAGGATGTCACGGGCCTTCCGCCGTACAAGATTGCGCGGCGCCATGTCGGACGGCTCTTTCAGGATGTGCGCGTATTCCCTGAGCTTACGGCCGCCGAGAATATCGCGGTTTCCTTCCTGCATCGCAGCGATTATTCGCTTTTCACGACGCTTGCCTGGTGGCTGCGCGAAGCGCGCGAGAAAGACCGGCGCGAACGCGCGATGAAATGGCTCGAATTTGTCGGTCTTGCGGACAAGGCGGATATGCCGGCGGGTGAACTTTCGTATGGACAGCAGAAGCTTCTCGCGCTTGCGCGGATTGTCGCGTTGCGTCCGGCGCTTCTGCTCCTCGACGAGCCGACGGCCGCGCTTTCGCCTGCGATGACGAAGAAGATGGTCGAACTGATTCGAAGGTTTGTTGCCGAGCGGAAGCTCACGATCGCGCTTATCGAGCACAATATGGGTGTGGTGCGAGAACTTGCGGATTACATCTATTTCCTGCACGAGGGAACTGTTCATACTCATGGTACTCAGAGGGACGTTCTGGAGAATCCCGCTGTCCGCGAACTCTACATGGGGCTTTCGGGAGGTATGGCGATATGACTGATACGCGGCTGTCGGAATTGTTGAAAAGTGGCGAGGGTCTCACTGCCGAGTTCAAGCGTTGCTCCGGCGGCGTTGAATCCGACGTGTTTGAGTCGATTTGCGCGTTCTTGAACAGGTTCGGTGGTGATGTGCTGCTTGGTGTGGAGGATGACGGAACGGTTGTCGGCATTAAGGGCGATGCCGTTGCCCTGCGCAACAACATCATGAATGTCGCGAACGACGGCAATCTGTTTGATCCCGTTGCCTACATTGCACCGGAAATTGTGGAGTACGACGGGAAGACGATCATTCGAGTTCGCGTTCCCGTGAGCGGAGAAGTTCATGCCTACAAGGGTGTTGTTTACGACCGCAACGGCGATGCCGACGTGCGTGTACGCTCGACGGCCGCCAAGGGCCTGATGATCCTGCGCAAGCAGGGCGTTTTCACGGAGCAGAAGATTTATCCGTATGTGGCGAAGTCGGACTTGGATCTTTCAGACCTGAAGAGGCTTCGCATCCGTGCACAGAACAATAGCCGCGATGAGCGCCGCCATCCGTGGATGGACATGGATGACGACCAGCTTCTGCGCAGCGCGAAGTTGATCGGAACTGACCGCGAGTCCGGCAAGAGCGGGTTCAACCTTGCCGCCGTCATGCTGCTCGGGACGGAAGATGTCATTAAGGACATTTGCCCTGCTTACGTTACAGATGCCATTTTGCGAGTCAGGAACATCGACCGCTACGATGATCGCGATATCGTCAGCGTCAATCTGATATCTGCCTACGACCGCCTCGTGGAATTTGCGAGCAAGCATCTTCCCGATCCGTTCTTTCTGGAGGGGGATGTCCGTAAAAGTCTGCGTGAAATCATCGTTCGCGAGATTATTGCGAACACCCTTATCCATCGTGAATTCACGAGTTCGCGTCCGGCAAGGTTTGTCATCGAGCGAGACCGTATGTTTGTGGAAAACGCCTGCCGGGCATCCAGTGGAGACGTCTTGACACCTGATAACTTCGCGCCGGATCCGCGCAATCCAATTATCGCCAACTTCTTCAGGGTGATTGGCTATGCCGATCAGTTGGGGTCGGGAGTTCGAAATCTCTTCAAATATTCAAAGGCTTACGGCGGCTCTGATCCGCAATTGACGGATGGAGATGTCTTTCGGACGGAAGTGTCGCTTAAGACACTGGAAGTTGCCCCGATTGGGTCGGAAGTTGCCCCGATTGGGCTGGAAGTTGCCCCGATTGGGCCGGAAGTTGCCCCGAAATTAAGCAGCATCAAAGAGAAGATTAGATCCCTAGGGCGTGCAGATGCCATAGAAAATGCGATTTCGGTTCTTGGATTCTTGATAGAAGACGGTGGCCTTTCCATCTCTGATATAGAAAGTAGGACGCATCTTTCAAACGGTTCAGTTAAGAACGCAATCAGATTCCTGCGTGTGAATGAAATAATCAGGCGCGAGGGATCCAACCGTGGCGGCAGATGGGTGGTGCTTGCATGAGTGAAATTCTCAAGATAGATCACCTCTCTTGCGGATATGGAGAGAGACCGGTGCTGAACAACGTGAGCCTCGCGGTGCACGAGGGTG
>JAZSLQ010000232.1:0-9570 GCA_045535455.1 Kiritimatiellia bacterium
ACATGGCTACGACCCGACTTCGAGAAGCTCGGCGTCGAACGCCGACGCGTCGGCAGCGTTGATGTTGAACACCTGTGCGCCAAGCGAGTTGGCGATCTTGGCGGCGACAGCCTCGGTCATTCCCGTGGTGCTGCCGTAGATTACATGTACCTTGTCCATTATTGTTGTTTTCCTTTCTTCTTTGTTCAACCAGCCCTTTTCAGGGAAATCATGCTGATGAAGTCTTCGACACCGCTGGCGGACTGGAGCGCAGCCCTCGCCTCGTCTTCTGCGGAGGCGTAGAGCCGCATCCTCTCAAGCGACTCCCGCGTTCCCCCATATACGCGCCATGCGCCATGGTGGATCGGCGTGGACGGAAGGCACCGCATGAACCCCGCCACGTCCTTGAGCGGATAGCCAATGAACACCCCGACCTCGTGCGGCATCTCCGTCCCCTCCCAGCGGCGGCGGAGTTCCGAAAGCAGTTCGTCCGCCGTCCCATTTTCAGGGTAGCCGAGGCGAGCCAGCCAGCGCCGGTTGCGCGATTCCGCGAGCGTCGCGCCCAGGACGGCTGGATTGTAGAAGAGGACGAGCGAGCTTTGCCTCTCAACCTTGAGCTCCATGTAGTCAAGGCCGAGAATGCCGTAGATATCGATGCGATAGAGACAGATGTGCAGCCCTTCGGAGTTGACACCTTCGTAGCAATGCCGGACGCGCAGCAGTTCGGCAGGCTTTACGCCTTGCCGGACCGCCGCCGTCTTGACAAGCAGGAAGCCCAGAAGCTCCTTGCGGTGACGTTCGTCTATTCTGTTCTTTTCTTCTCTCATGGTTCTTATGCACCTCAAAAAGTTAGCCAAGTATAACATAAACGCTCCGCACCGTCAATAGCCTGGGCTAACTTTTTCGAGATAGGGTGTCGAATCGCAATGGAAATGCTCCAGCCGAGCGCATCGAGCATCCTGTCCCTGTCGTGTCCGATCCAGCCTTCGATTTTACGGAGTCGAGCGGACGGCCAGTCCGCAAAAAAGCCTCGCGCCGAAAGGAGTTTTGTATTGCAAATTACCATGTGTCGCTTGACGCTGAAAAGCGATTGTAGTATAATATGCGGCGTCTTAAGGAGAAAAAAATGGCACAGATAAGTTTCAGAATGGATGACGACTTGAAGATGTCTGCGGAGGACACTTTCAAGTCTATGGGCATGACAATGTCAACCGCCATCACCATTTTTGTCACTCAAACAGTACGCGATGGTCAATTCCCCTTCGTAATCAAATCGGATCCGTTCTATTCGCCCTCCAACATGTCCGTATTGCGTCGCCGCGCAAACGATATGAACGCCGGACGCAATGTTGTTGAACACGACTTGATTCCCGATGGAGAACTCGTCCATGCGTAAGACTTGGCATGAAGAGGCCTGGGACGAATATCTCGCTTGGCAAAGCGAGGACAGGAAAACGCTCAGACGTATACACCAGTTGCTCCAGAGCATTGATCGCAACGGCTACGAATGTATCGGACGCCCCGAACCGCTACGCCATGATTTGACTGGATGGTGGAGCGTCCGTATCAATGAGACCGACCGGCTTGTGTTCCGCATCGTGGAAGACCGAATTGAGATTTTGTCCTGCAAGGGACATTACGACTGACGCACACTATGTCCACGTCACCCCTCCATATTGGTCCGATATGCGATGCCGCCTTGTCCATAGTATCTTCGTGCCGAGTGTCTTCTGAAATGCATGTGAGGTTATAGGATATGGACACGGTCGCCCACGCCTCGCTCACGCGCAAGACGCTTCGTGCCGCGCTCGAACGGCGCGGCCTTTCCAGTCGCGTCCTGATGCCGGACGACGGAGAGGAGTATGGATTTTGATATGAACTGGCTTATATTGATCGTCGCGGGCTTGTTCGAGGTCGTGTGGGCGACGGCGCTCAAAATGTCGAACGGCTTCAGAAATCCGCTCGCGGATGTCGTGTGCGCCGTAGGGATGGCGTTGAGCGTGTGGCTCCTGGCCATCGCCATGAAAACAATTCCGATGGGAACGGCCTACGCCGTCTGGACGGGCATCGGCGCAATCGGCGGCGTGGCGGTCGGCATCATCGCATTCGGCGAATCCGCCTCCGCCTTGCGCATCGCCTCCGCCGCGCTCATCGTCGCGGGAATCGTCGGGCTCAAACTCGCAGCAAAATGACTCGTATGGACGGCAACAGGATAACCATGCTCGGCACTGGAAACACGCGCCGAACGGTATGCGAATGAAGCGCACGAGGCGTTCACAGGCAACATCATCGTTCCCGGCGACCTCCAGATTATTCCGCTTGATTAATACGATTCGAATGAGCAATAACGCCCCTGGCGGTGCGCGGGTAGTATGTTTTTTCATACTAATTGTCTTGCATCGGCCGTTCTGGTATACTGTGTGCCATGTCAACGACAAATACAACTTTATCGTACCGCGAATTCGTAAAGCGCATGACGTCCGGCGAAGGCGTGGCGACGCCTGACGGCGGCTGCCCCGTCGGAATCGCGCTCGACGTTTTTCGCGGACGTTGGAAAGCCGACGTTCTCTACCGCCTCTGCACGGGCGTCGTGGGTTTCGGCGAACTCCGGCGGCAACTGCCTGGCGTGACCCGCGCCATGCTCTCCTCCACTCTCAAGGAACTCGAGTGCGAGGGCGTCATCCGCCGCCGCGCATTGATGGACGGCAAGGTGAAGCGATCCGAGTACACGTTGACCGAAAAAGGCAAAGACCTCTATCCCGTCTTCTACGCCCTCATGAAATGGGGCTGGAAACACTCTCAAATCAAAGGAACAGAAAAATGAAGAACAGAATCTGCAATATCCTCGGAATCGAAAAGCCCGTCATCCAGGGGCCGATGGTGTGGCTCACGGACGCGAAACTCGCCGCCGCCGTCTCGAACGCGGGCGGACTCGGCAGTCTCGGACCGAATGCCGGCCAGACCTCGGTCACGCGCGACCCCGGCGAAACCGCCGAACGCATGAGGGCGGAAATCCGCAAGGTGCGTGAACTCACGGACAAGCCGTTTTCGGTCAATGTCCTTCCGATGTCGAACGGCGTCGACGTGTTCACACCGCCCATGCTCAAGGTCATCTTCGAGGAGAAGGTGCCGGTGGTCACATACGTCGGCGACGTGAAAAAGGAACTCTTTGGCGAAATCAAATCGCACGGCATCAGGATCGTCTACCGCTCGCTGAACCCCTCGCCCGCAGAGGCCGCGTTTGCCGAGGAATGCGGCGCGGACATCGTCGTCGCGACCGGCTTCGACGAGGGCGGGACGCTCCCGAACATGACGCTCGGCACGTTCTCCATCGTCCCGCTCATCGTGGATGCGGTCAAGTCCGTGCCCGTCATGGCCGCGGGCGGAATCTACGACCGCAGGTCTTTCAACGCGGCGCTTGCACTCGGCGCAGAGGGCGTCTATTGCGGCACGGCGTTTCTCATG
Organism: Kiritimatiellia bacterium; assembly: GCA_045535455.1. Lineage (GTDB taxonomy): Bacteria > Verrucomicrobiota > Kiritimatiellia > RFP12 > UBA1067 > UBA1067. The sequence continues at coordinate 3,445 of JAZSLQ010000232.1, forward strand.
TCCGAGGAAAGCCGCATGGCGGCGAACGTCAAGGAGGCCGTCCTCAAGGCGAATGCCAAAGACCTTCTTCTCTTCCGCACGATTCCCGCATACTACCGTTCGCTTCCCGGCGCACTCGCCAACAAGCTTGTCGAGATGGACAAGGCGGGCGCGACGAACGAGGAGCTTGGAAAGACGATGGGCGGCTTCGCCAACCTGCGCAGGGGAATGCTCGAAGGCGACATGGAGAACGGCTACGTCTCCGTCGGACACGCCATCAGCTTCATCCACGAAATCAAAAGCGCCGCGCAGATCATCGCCGACATGACGAAGGACTGGGAGAATCCGACATGAGGGCGATGTTCTTCAACGGCAGCCCGCGCAAGAACTGGAATACCGCCAAGCTGCTCGAAAGTGCGATGGAGGGCGCTCGGTCCGCCGGTGCAGAGGCGGAACTCGTCAACCTCTACGACATAGATTTCAAAGGGTGCAAGAGCTGCTTCGCATGCAAACTCAAAAACGCCAGAACGAACGGCGTATGCGCAATCCGCGATGCTCTGCGCCCCGTTCTTGAGCGTGCGGCGTCGGCAGATGTGCTTGTCGTCGGTTCGCCTGTCTATTACAGCGGCATAACAGGCGTCACGCACGCATTTCTCGAACGATTGATGTTCCCGCTTGATACTTACATGGTAGTTGACGGCGTTCGTCAGCGCTTTCTCAGGAAAACGGTTCCTACGGCGATGATTCTGACGATGAACGTCCCGGAGGACGCACTCGACAAGTGGCAGTATCCGACGCTTCTCGGCATCAACGAAAAGCTGATGGGCGAGATATTCGGCTATTCCGAAAGTCTGTTCGTGTGCGACACATGCCAGTTCGCCGACTACTCGCGATATGACGTCAATCTCTTCTCCGCAGAGAAAAAAACCGCCCGCCGCGATGCGCATTTCGCCACTGACCTCGCCAACGCACGAACGCTCGGAATGCGTCTTGTCGAAAAAGCTCAAGAGAAATGAACGAACTCAATGTCGCCACCCGGCGGGGGACTGTGCTGAACGGAGCGCTGTTCCTCTCGCCCGGGAAGGCGGATACTCTCGTGATCGCTATCACGGGCATACACGGAAACTTCTATTCCAATCCGTTCTACTACGATATTGGAGGCGCACTGAACACCGCCGGTATCGACTTCGCCTACGCTCAGACGCGCAATGCGTTCGGTGTCATCAAGACGCGGAACGCCCTGACTGATAAGCAGGAAGTCATCGGGTCGTGGAACGAGCGCTTTGCCGACACCGATGAAGATGTCGCCGCTTATCTCGACGAAGCGGAACGGCGCGGCTACCGGCATATCTATCTTGCCGGTCATTCCCTCGGCGCAAACAAGGTCATCTACTACCTGTCGCGCCACAACGACCCGCGCGTGGAGCATTTCATTCTGATGAGCCCCGCGAACGTCGATTACATGACAAGTGGCGTGACGCGAGAGGAACGCGAAACCGTCGCCGCGCTCATGTCGGAGGGCAGAGGCGGCGAGATGCTCCCCTTCCCGCTCATGGGCTGGGTGGACTGCACCGTGGCGACCGCCGCAGACTGGCTCGGTCCGACGCTGAACAACGTCCATACATCGTCCGGCGGCGACTGGTCGCAAATCTCACACGTCACACACGCGGGTGCGCTCCTGATCGGCACCTACGACCGTTTTACCGATGGCGACCCAGCAGCCTTCCTCGAAAACATCAACAGTCATTTTCCGAAGTCGGGCGAAAACAAGCTCGTCTTCATCGAGAAGACCGGGCACACCTATCAGCAGAAGCATCGCGAAGTCGCGGACGCCATCACACGCCTCGTCCTTGGCTGGCAAGGAAAAGAGATACTATGAAAAACCTGTTTGATGAAACGACGCTTGGCGGCGTGACGTTGCACAACCGCGTATGGCGCTCGGCTACATGGCTGGGGCTTGCCGGACCACGCGGCGAAATCACAGACACCATCGTTCGCACCTACACGGAACTTGCCAAAGGTGGCGCGGCGATGATCGTCACGGGGCTTACCTCAATTGCCGAGGACGATGCGGCCATCGGTGGAGAGGCGAAGTTCTACGACGATCAGTTTGTGGCCGGGCATCGCCGCTTGACGGACGCCGTCCATGACGAAGGCGCGAAGATCATCATGCAGACGGCGATGGTGGACGGGCTTGTCGACGAGCTGGCGACAGCTGAAGTGGAAGGCGTCGTGCGGCAGTTCGGCGAGGCGGCAGCGCGCGCCGAGCGCGCCGGCTACGATGGCGTCCAGATTCACGCCGCGCATTTCTTCTACCTGAGCAAGTTCATTAGTCCGCTCTTCAACCATCGAACCGACCGTTTCGGCGGCTCGCCGGAAAATCGCGCCCGCATCCTTGTCGAAATCCTCGCCGCCATGCGCGAGCGGACAAGCCCCGGATTCGTCGTGGCGATCAAGATCAACAGCGACGACTGCCAGCCGCGAGGTGTCACGCTTGACGATTTCCTGACCGCAGGGCGGCTGCTCTCCGATGCCGGGATAGATGCCATAGAGGTCAGCGCGAACTATACATCGCGGCCAAACGTCCGAGCAGGTGTAAACGAGGGTTCGTTCCTCCCTGCCGCGACGCGGCTCGCGGCGTCCGTAGATGCGCCTGTCGTTCTGGTGGGCGGTCTGCGGTCGCTTGAGACGGTCAACGAGATTCTCGTGCGGACTCGAATAGAGTACATCGCTTTCTCGCGGCCGCTCATCCACGAGCCAAATCTCATCAACCGCTGGCGCACCGGGGACATCCGCCCTGCGGCATGCGTCTCATGCAACGCATGTTACCGCACACCCGGTCACATCTGCATTTTTGCGTGCAGGCGTTGATTCAGCGCGCCGCCAACCGCGCGCTTACTTCTCAATCGTGTTCGAGTTCTGGTTGTAAGGCTCCCTTGCCAACATCTGCCCGCGCTACTGACCGTTGGTCATTGACCTGCGGTCGGCGAAGTGGTATAATATCTGTCGTTGTTAATCCTCATAGGAGTTCTTCAAGTGACAAAGCGGCAGGAGATCGCGCAGGAGACGCGCCGGAAGATATACACGACGGCGTGTTCGCTCATTGACGAAAAGGGATTCGCCAACGTATCCGTCGAGGACATCACGCGCGCCTGCGGCGTAGCGAAGGGAACCTTCTACGTCTATTTCAAGCGGAAGGAAGAAATCATCTTCGAATGCTGCAAGGAGTGGTTCAGCGACGTGGACCGCAAGGCGCGCGAGCACAAGGGGACTATCGTCGAGAAGCTGGCGTTCTACTTCAAGGGCTTCATGGAGGGCGTGACATGTGGCGGCGTGGAGCTGTGCCGCCAGTGGGTGCGCGAGGTGATCAACCCTTCCGACTCTCCGGGAGACATGTGCGGAGGCAAGTACGCATACGACCACAGGCACCTGACGGCTTTCCTCAATGACGCGGTGAAGGAAGGTCTGCTGAAGAAGAACACTCCCGTAGATACGCTCGTGCATCTTTTCATGAGCGAGCTCTACGGCATGATGACGTGCTGGTGCATGAGCGACGCGAAGTTCGATCCCGGGAAGTGGGTCGGGCGCTTCGCCAAGCTCCAGCTGCCAAACCTCCTCGCACCGTATGTTGCCGATACTGCCTCACGCAAAGTTCGCGAAGTGCGCTAAGGAGAAGATATGAAACAACTACTTTGCGAACTTTGCGGACTTTGCGTGAGACAAACCGACAAGAAAGGAACAAAATGAAAGCACTGCTCAAGGGCGGCGACGCGATTCCCGCTCCGTCGACGAACCCTGGCAGCCGATGCACTTCATACGTTAACTTGACAACAAGGAGCAAACATGAACAAATCATTAATCGGAGGGTTGGCAATGACAATCGCAGCAACTGCAAATGGTCTTGAACTCGTTCAAGACTGGGACAAAACATTCACCAAGTCAGACAAAGTGGAACACTGCAAGGCGGTATTCAAGAACCGCTTCGGCATTACGCTTGCGGCGGACGTGTACAAGCCGAAGGCGGGGAGCGGAAAGTTTGCGGCAATCGCGGTTTCCGGTCCGTTTGGCGCGGTGAAGGAGCAGTCGAGCGGCCTCTACGCGCAGACGCTCGCGGAGCGCGGGTTCCTGACAATCGCGTTCGATCCGTCCTTTACTGGCGAGGCTGGCGGAGAGCCGCGCTACGTGGCTTCGCCCGACATCAACACGGAGGACTTTCAGGCAGCGGTGGATTATCTTATCTCGCGCGACGACGTTGACGCCGACAAGATCGGCATCCTCGGCATCTGCGGATGGGGCGGGATCGCCATCAACGCGGCGGCGGTCGATACGCGCGTCAAGGCGACGGTTGCCTCGACGATGTACGACATGACGCGGGTGACGGCGAACGGCTACTTCGACAAGGAGGACAGCGCGGCGGCGCGCCAGGCGAAGAAGGAGGCGATGAACGCCCAACGCATCAAGGACTTCAAGTCCGGATCGTATGAGCTTGGCGGTGGCGTTCCTGACAAGCTGCCCGCCGACGCTCCGCAGTTCGTCAAGGACTACTACGCCTACTACAAGACGCCGCGCGGCTACCACAAGCGCTCGCTCAACTCGAACGGCGGCTGGAACAAGACCTCGGCGCTTTCGTTCATCAACGCGAAACTGCTTGCTTACGCGGGCGAGATCGAGAACGCGGTGATGGTACTGCACGGAGAGAAGGCGCATAGCCGCTATTTCGGCGAGGATGCCTTCAAGATGCTCAAGGGAGACAACAAGGAGCTGGTGATCGTCCCGGGCGCGTCGCACTGCGACCTCTATGACGGCGGAGGAAAGAACGCGATTCCCTTCGACCGCATCGAAGCGTTCTACAGAAAGAATTTGAAATGAATGTTTGTATTAGCCGCAAAGAACGCAAAGAACACAAAGAAAGAAGTAGATGATGAATTTGGATTCTATTGCAACACGCTTTGCGATCTTTGCGATCTTTGCGGCAAAAATATAAGACTCAATAGCGAAGCTGAGGTTTAAAATTAGGAACTTGACGATGCCAGTCGAAGAATTCAGAAAGACGATGTCCGAGGTGGAGTACATTCCCGCGGGGAGCGAACTTCATCAGGCGTTTCACGCATTCTCGCAGGAGGCGCTGAGGATCACGGCGGAGTTGAACGGTGCGTACCATACGCCTGAAGAAGTGCGTAAACTCATGTCGGAACTGACGGCGAGCGAGATCGACGAATCGTTCGCCATGTTCCCGCCCTTCCACACGGACTGCGGAAAGAACACGAAGATCGGCAAGCGCGTGTTCATCAACGCGGGCTGCCAGTTCCAGGACCAGGGAGGCATCACAATCGGCGACGATGTTCTCGTCGGCCCGCAAACTATCATCGCGACACTTAACCACGATCCTGATCCCGAGAAGCGCGGCGGGATGTTCGCAAAGCCTGTCGTCATCGGTGACAAGGTGTGGCTCGGCGCGAGGGTGACGATTTGCCCAGGCGTGACGATTGGCGAAGGCGCGATCGTCGGTGCGGGCGCGGTTGTCACGAAGGATGTCCCGCCCAAAACAGTCGTCGCCGGCGTTCCGGCAAAAATCATCAAACAATGCTGACACTTTGCGTTCTTTGCGCTCTTTGCGACGAAAAAAACAATCACAAACACGAAATGGAAAGGAAAAGAAAAATGAACAGAAGAGAATTTATCAAGGACATGAGTGCGGCCGTGGGCGTTGCATCGCTCGGACTGGGCTGCTCGAAGGAGGCGACAGCAAACGAAACCTCCACCACGAATAATGTCGCTGTCCCCATGCCATCAACCGAAAAAAAAGGAGAAAAGAAAATGAAATGCGCAGTCGTATATTTTTCGTGGAGCGGAAACACTCGCTTCGCCGCCGAGACGATCTCGAAGAAGACCGGAGCCGACCTCTACGAGATCAAAGCCGAGACGCCGTACAACTCAAACTACGGCAAGTGCTGTGACGAGGCGAAGCCGGAGTGCTACGGAAAGACGCTGCGTCCCATCAAGCCTATCGAGGGACTCGACCTCGCGAAGTACGACCTCGTCTTCGTCGGCTCGCCGAACTGGTGGGGAACGATGGCTCCGCCTGTGCGCACGTGGGTGTCGCAGAACAAGGAAGCGCTCAATGGCAAGAAGGTCTGCCTCTTTCAG
>JAZSLQ010000244.1:0-40954 GCA_045535455.1 Kiritimatiellia bacterium
TACTTGAAGTTCTGTGCGCACTTTACAAGTCTGGGCGAAGCTATGCCGCAACACAGCCTTAATGGAGTTATCAACATCGGAGGAACACAAAGATGAAAAAGTTTAAAATCCCCCCTTGTCAAAACCATAGCTTGTCTCCGATCAGCAGGGCTCTCGCGCAGACGCTTGCGCGGGAGCCATACCGATCGGAGTTTCCTCTTTCCAGGAGAAAAACGTCCATTTCACTTACGAAAATGCGTCTCACACTTTATTCACAGGGGTGAGATGCACTTTGACTGTCAAAAAATGGGTAAACTCCAGGTTCGGCGGTAACCGAAGGAAACGCCGCCTCACTGCTGCCGCAACATGTACCTTCACTCAACAACCATTCCTCAACCACGCTCCAGCCACAGCCAAATCAACCCCAACCACTACTCAACCATCCCTCGTGTCGAATCCAAGAACGATTCCGACACAACCATCACACATCCGTGATTCTCCAGATCCGACTCAACCACAACCACAACAAAACGGAGGGCGCGGCAAATCTACACCCCGCATAGCGCCCGCTTCGCGGCTCGGCTTCGCCTCGGGGGATATGCGCCCCTTTCAGCGCCCTCCCGGAAACAGCCGCTTCGCGTGGTTTCTACCCGATTCTGAGGTCATTCAAAGGGTTGAGATCGCGGAAAGCCCCGTAAAACGTGGTTCTGTGGGGTATGTCCCCCTTCATTGCATTCCCTCCATCAGCGGCATTGGCGCATGTCGCAATGCAAACCGCCACCAAGATTGTTCCGCACATCGTTCTCATCTACGCCGCACTCCTTTCGCTTTCTTCTTTTAAATCATTTATGACGAAATTCGCCCCCTTGCGCACGGCAGAGAGATTTGGTACAATACCTAACGACGAAAGCCGAAAGGCTGGGGTCACCGAGACGCGGAGAAAGTTCTTCGCCTTGAGCGGCGGGTATCCCGCCGCTCTCGCTTTATAGGGATGAACAAAAACACGACTTTGAGCATGTTCGTTGACGAGTCCGGCAATCTTCCGATTGCCGACAATGCTTCTCGCTTCTACATTGTATCGCTTGTCGCCCACAATCAACAGGAGAACATAGAGAAATCCATACACGAACTCAATAAGTCCTTTGCCCGAATGGGGCTTCCGAACCTTTGCTTCCATGCTGGGCCGCTTATCAGACGTGAAGATGGATATGAATACATGGGCTGGGAAATGCGCAATCGAATATTTTCCGCGATGATGGCCTTCGCCCGAAAAACGCCATTCTGCTACCGAAGCATCTGCGTCGACAAGAAATTCGTAGCTTCCGAAAAACAGATTATCACTCAGTTCAAGTCTGGAATCTCCGAGTTCCTCAATGCCGCGAGGCTCCCGGCGGTTGCTGACTTCAAGATTAAAGTGTATTACGATTGTGGCCAGGCTGTCATCACAAATCTCATCCACGAATCCATGACGGCACAATACGGCGACAAATGGGAGCTCGCGCAAAATGTACGACCAGACAAATACAGGCTCTTTCAAGTCGCTGATCTCGTGAGTTTCATTTCGCTCATAGCGCAAAAACTGCAATCTGGAATTGGCCTCACAAAGAGCGAAGAAAAATTCTTCGGTGGCGCCAGGAATTTCAAACGCAATGTATTGAAGCCAATACTCAGAAAGAAAATCTGACATCGCACGATCCACCGCCCTCGTGCATGGGCGTGACCGCCACCGCGCCGCGCCTGTTTCAGCGCCCGCCCGGAAACAGCCGATTCGCGGTGCTTCTACCCGCTTCCGAGGTCATTCAAAGGGCTGAAATCGCGGAAAGCCCTGTAAAACGTGCGTTTCGCGGGATGTGTCCCCACCCGATCCTTCAGCTGTCCGATGGTCCAGAAGACATGCGCGAGAGCGAAGAATCCGACGCCCGCAAGAAATCCGGTCGAACCAGTCGGCGAACACCTCACCGCCAGCATCCAGTCTCCGGCAAAGGCCGCGGCGAAGCCAAAGACCATCCACAAACATCTGCGCGTGTTCATGCTGGTAATCAATATTCGCGGCGCAGCAACCAGGCGCGGAAGAACATGCTTGCAAAACGATATTCGCCCCTGAACAGATATATATACCTGAGTTCGCAAAGCCTGATTGCGGCCTTTCGCGCGGACGCCGCATTGCCGATTCCCGCCTCGTCTAGAAACGCGCGAGACTGGATTTCCCGTCCCCCGTGGCGCGCAATGGCGACAAGCAACTTGAACTGAACCGGCGAAAGCCGTTCGCAGAAACCCTCGAACTTCTCCCCTTCTCGCATGAACACGACCTGCAGCGCGGCCTCTATGTCACTATGCGCAACGCCATCCTCCGTCACGCCCCATGCCGCCTCGCACAACTGCTGCACATCGCCAGGAACATCTGCGACCGTGTCCATAATGGCCCTGACCGTATCGCCGGAAACTCTTCTATGCCCGGCCTCGAAACGGCTCCGCAGAAACGCGGCAAACGAATCCCGGTCGATCTCCCCGACGCAAAGCGTGAGCGCCGACTTGTAGAAGGCGCTGTCGGGATTGTCGAAAAGCTCGACCATCCGGCTTCTGACGCTGCCGGTGAACACATACGGGATGTCGCCCTGGAACTGGATGCGGCCTCGCATAAGGGCAAGAACCGTCTGGGCTTCCGAAAGATTGCAGATGTCCTGGAATTCATCGAAGACGATGACCGTCCGCCCGGCAGAAGCGACCTTAGCCAGCATGTCCAGCACTTCCTCGACGGCGTATGGATCCTCCGCCGCGCGCGCGTCAAGCCCGAAACCGAACTCACCGGTGGAAGGGTCGATCTTCATCACTGGACGCAGCCTCGGCAGAAGCTTTAGCGCCTTCTCGAAAACAGAGGCCCTGCGCTCCATGTTGCGCACGGCCGAGACGATCCGACGGCAGACGTCGCCAACGGTCATGACGTGGAGCAGATCGACGTAGAGCATCCTCCATCCCCGCATGCCGCGCACGACGGCGTTGATCAGCGAAGTCTTGCCCATTCGCCGTTCGCCGTGCACAACGACGTTCTGTCCGGAGCGTATGAAGCCGGCAAGCTGCTTTTCGAGCAACGGCCTTGGACAGTAGAAGCTGTCTTCGACCACGCACCCGTACCTGAACGGGTTCCCATTCTCTACTTTGTTTTTCATGGTACAGTATTGTATCATACCATTTGGTTTCATGCAACTCTGCCATTGCGCCGAACTTCTGGTCACGAAGCCGCGCCCGTTTCAGCGCCCGCCCGGAAACAGCCGATTCGCATGGCCTCTACCCGCTTCCAAAGTCATTCAAAGGGTTGAAATCGCGGAAAAAGTTGGAAATGCTCCTGTCTCTCTACTGGCAGACGATACAGCTCCCTCCAGAAATGCTTGATCAAGAAGGAACGGAATCACGCCTATGTATGTTATGCCGTCATCTCCTTCAAACGCCGGCACGTTGGCCGCCGTGACAACGATCTTCTTAAAAAAATCGCCGCTCTTCCTGAGCGAAAGCGTTTCCTGATCTCGCTTAACCTGGTCGGGGAGCGCATAGGCAGATTGAATGTATATCTTGTTGAAACCTGTGTTGACGACGAAGTCAATCTCAAGTTGTTTCCGCGTCGTTTTTCCATCCTTCTTGACATCGACTTCAACAACTCCGACGTCAACAGCATACCCGCGGGCCACAAGCTCGTTGTATATGACGTTCTCCATCAGGTGAGCATCCTCAAACTCGCGAAAATTCAACCTGACGTTTCGCAGCCCGACATCTTCGCAGTAAAACTTCGAAGGATAGTCCAGATATCTCTTCCCCTGAACGTCGTACCGGTCAACCTTAGAGAACAGGTAGGCGTCGCGAAGATAGCCGATCTGACGGGAAACGGTCGGGCTGTTCGTCTTCAACCCCTGCTGCGAATTAAGCTGTTGCGCCAACTTGTTGGAATTTGTCAGAGATTCGGGAAATATAGCAAACACACGACCGGTCGTCAATGTGGCAACATTAAAGTTAGTCCGAAATATTACTTACTTTAACCCTTGCAATATTTAAACGACCGACCCTTTCATGCTACAGCCCTTTGCATGCGGCGTGGAGCTTCTGCTGCGCACCCTCCCCTCAAAGTGTAAGGTCATTCAGAGGGTTGAAATCGCGGAAAGCTCTGTAAAACGCGCGTTGTGTGGGGTGTGTCCCCGTTAGTTTTTCGCACATTTCTGCCAGTTCACTTGAGCTCGTCGAAGCCAAGGCATTGGACACCGCATTCACTCGCTGTGGCGAGAATGCGCTCGAGCCATTCGGTCTTCATGTGGATGTGCTTCGCGGCGGGGTGGATGCCGTGCGAGGTAAGGACGAACACCTCGTTGCGCTCGGCGCAGCGGCGGATGCATTTCAGGATGTCCTCGATGTCGGTATGATACGCTTCGCCAGCGATGGCCGTGTCGAGCCGGAAGCGCGAGGTGAGTTCCGAGGCGGGGAAGAAGGCGCGGTCGACCGTGTGAACCGGCTTAAGCCCCTCCTGCTTCTCGCTTTGGGGATCGTAGGGAGTGACGCCCTTCAGCCCGCCTCGCACATGCTTGAAGCCGTTTGTGCGGAAAAGCTCGTCCGTCTCGTCCGTGCGTCGGCAGTTCGGATAGGCAAAACTCGTGATGGGTATTCCGGCGACACGGCAGCCAGCAAGCTGCGGCGCAATCTCCGCGTTCCAATAGCCAGATAGCCCCTTTGCGGCGACGGCCTCGTTCGCATTCTGGTGGTTAAGCCCATGAAGCCCGATGGAATGTCCGTGGTCACGGAGTTTTTTCAAGACCCTCGCCGCGTCACCCTCGATCTTGCCTGTGCAGAAGAAAGTCGCGCATGCACCGTATTTGTCGAAGAGCGGAATCGCCTTCTCCCAATCGGCCAGATTCCTGTCGTCGAAAGTCAAGCACAGGACGCCACGCGTCTCCGACTTACTATTCTTCGGGACTTCAGCTGCGACAGCCGCACCGAAGGCAGCCGCCGCCGCGAAAATTGTTGCGCATAGAGCTCTCATTTTGCCTATCCATTCCGATCTCTGCTTACTTGTCAAACATATCGCCATGCCACTCATGCCTGCCCGCATCCATCTCGTAAAGCCTTCCGCCCCATGCGACATGCGCGGGAACAGGAGTTTCGACAACAAGCGTTTTCCATGAAGCCCTAACCTTCACAGGCCCCCTTGCCGTCGGCACAACGCCTTCGATGAAATCCATTCCACACAGATTGGGGGCGACGGAAACCTTTCCCGCGCCAGGTTCGAGCGGAGAGACGCCGAGAACAAAACGGGAGATTGCGTTTAGCGGAGCCGTACTCCATGCATGGTTCCAGTCCTGGTTCGGCTTTACCTTATCGCTCCACGACTCCATGCACATCGTGGCACCAGCCTTTTTCATGCCAAGCCAGCTGCGATCGCCCTCGGCAGTCATGAGTGAGCGTGCGTATTCACCATCTCCCGACTCAAAGCAGGCCTCCAGAAGATAATGCGCAAAATAGGTGCTGCAGGCCATGCCCCGCGAACGGACATATTTCATCGTCTTGCCACGAAGCGGTTCTGGTACAAGCCCAAACGCAAGAGCTATGATGTTGGCGTGAACAGAACTGTGATCCGCACCCTCACCGTCGCGCACAAGCCCCGTCGCAGGATCGACGAACACGGCCTGAAACGCCCCCACCTTCACCTTCGCTTCAGCCGCGAAGCGGCATGCGTCTTCAGTCTCACCGATGGAAGCGGCAAGTTTCGCCATGTTGCGAAGCGCTCGAATGTGAAACGCATTCACGACGGCATTCACATTTGTGAATACAAATCCGTCACGCTCGCATACAGGCCAGTCCACAATGTCACGGACGGGGCTGTCGCCTTTCCACTCCGTGGAAAGAAGCCCGTCACGTTCCCTCGCCCGGTCAAGAAGAAGGCTCGCCTTGAGCTTTCCGTAGTACATGCGCACCGTTTCGAGATCGCCAGTCGCCATCCAGTGGTCATGCGCCATAGTCGGCATGTGAAGCCGCCATTCCGTCGGCCATGTGGGATGGTCAAGAAGATGCCCGATAGTCGCCTTAGCCATCCTGCCGTCGGACCAAACGGCCTGTTCGCCCAGCATGTTGACATAGGCATCAGCCTCGTAAGGAATACGCTCGCGGTCTCCGTCGACATAAAGCCCGGCAAACGACGTTGCGAAAATTGTGTATTTGCAGAAGTCATACACGTCGTTCAACCTTGCGTCCGAGCAGGTAAACGACGAGGCATCCATGTCCATTGGAACGGCGACAGTCTTCCGCCGCACGTCAACGCCAATCGGCGCCTCGACGTATCTAAACGGCATCACTACGCCAATTTCTGGTGGCAGCTTTACCGCTCTTCCCCTGGTATTGCGCCTGTCTGCCGCCATAGGGACCCTTCGCCATTCCACGGCCAGGCTTCCACCTATAATGCATTTTGCAGATCGCTGCGACCCTCCCGGCGCCATGTCGATTTTGTCGCCCTCTATCTTTTCGCCAAGCCGAACCTCCATTTCCCCGCCGCAGGCTTCTTCTCCCGCCGACTTCCTCGTTTCCGCCCAGCCAAATGCATCGCGCCCAAAGTCGTGAACTACACGCCGTGCAGCATTTGTCCACAGTCTCGTCGGTGAGCCAACCGAAACCGACACTTCCACCGGTGCGGCGGCTGCACCGATACAGGCGAGCATAACAAACAGGGAAAGCTGAACTTTCATTTATACCCCTCCAAAATCAAGTCCGCCAGCCGCATCATCCCGAGATCGCCTGGGTGGTTAGTGACTCCGCCATGCGAAAAGAGGCCGATTGCCTTGTTCTCGTCTTTCTCGCCGAGATGACCCTTTTTGCTCTCGCACAGCGTTTTCATTTATCTTGATTGTCAAGCAGACGGATGCGGAGGTTGCGGAAGTAGGGTCGAGCGCCGCCGTGCATTCCCTGAAGCCCGATTGCGCCGTGCTTGGGAAGTCCGGCAAGCGGCTTCGAAAGCCAAGGCTGTATCGGCGTCCCATCGGGATTCGTCTTGGCGCTCGTGTAGCGCGAAAGGTCATCGTCAACCGTGACAACACCGTTCACAACAACCTTAATGCGGTCGCCTCGCGCATAGATCGTCATGTGATTCCACTCGCCAGCGGGCTTGCCGCAGCTCTTCTCGGGCCCGACATGGCCGTAGAGCCCGCCGTTTTTCAAGCGAGGCGGGTCGTTCTTCCACTTGTCCGAATAGTCGTCCAAGAGCTGCACTTCCACAGAGTTTGGAATCCAGTTGTTGACATCGCTCGTGTAGATGATGACGCCAGAGTTCGCAGCGGGGTCGAGCTTATATTCAAGGTCAAGCGCGAAGTCGGAATAATCGCCCTTGAACCACAGGGCACTGTCCTTGGAAGCGGTCAATACGCCATCGTCGGAAAGCGTCCATACGCCCTTCTCGAAGTCTGCTGCATCTTCAAGCGCACCTGGAATCAAGTCGTTCCAAGATGTCCTGCCTGTGCATATCGCACACCCTCCAAGAGCGACTGCAGCAGTAATATATGCGAGTTGTTTATTAACGTTCATCTTTTGTCTCCTTTATTTTGAGTGATCTCCATAAAAAGCACTGAGTTTACTGGTATGTCGCAGGGAAAGGAGAGCGCGCCGCGCATGCTGAGCCAGCCGCCATCGCAAGAATACGCTCGAGCGACTCCGTCTTCATACCGATCCCCGATTATTTCACAGGGCTGCAGTCCACGACGGAAAGGCCATCAACTTCGCCTTCCACCTCGATAAACTTGCGAGAGCGCGCCCCGCCGAAACCGGGATGGTGCCGCACCGAGATCCGGTCAAGGTGCTTGCGCTCGCAGCTGCGAAATGTCACGTTGCGAAGGCTGCGCACAGCGTTGCCACGCAGCAAAGAAGGACGAAGCGAGGCGAACTTGCAGCGTTCGAACACAACGCCATCGACAATCCAGTTGTCTGCCACTCCGACATTCTCCATCGGACGGTCGCACTCGAGAAGCTCGCAATCCGAAACGCGAACATCCGATATGTAGCAGCCCTTCTTGCCAGGACGCCATGCGGAATGCAACCTGACGCCGTATGCCGCCTCGCGGACGATGCAACGCTCTACCGAGACATTGCGAATCGTTCCTGATCCAATACCAACTCTTACGCCAATCACGCAACTTGCAAGGTCGCAGTCCGATATGCGGATGTTCTCGCATGGATGCTCCTCGGCATGACGGCGGCAACTTGCCCGTATGGCCACAGCGTCGTCGCCCGTGGATACGGTGCATCCCGACACCTCGACGTTCTTCGTGCAGTCTATGGAGAACCCGTCCGAATTGGCGACTGTACGGTCGTTGCGTATGTTCACGCCCCTTATCACGAGTCCATCGCAACAGCGAAAATGCGTCGTCCATGCGGGCGCATTGCACATTTTCACGTCGGAAACACGGATGTTCTTCGACAGGAAAAACGCGACCATCGGCCCTGGACGAAACCACTTCCTGTCCTTTGGATGGAGTTTCAACCCGTACTTGTAGAACGGGAATCGCGAATCTTCGTCACACTCGCCGAAGAACTCTGTGCCGCTGCCATCTATCGTCCCCTCTCCGGTGATGGACGCGCCCTCGACCTTGTAGCCGAGAACGAGATGCCCGCCGCTCCACTCCTCTTCGTCACTCCAGAAGTTCTCGGGGAACGCGTCGCTGCGGTTGTAGTCCTCGCTACGTGTGCTGCCCTTCAGCACTGCACCCTTCGCAAGATGCAGTTCCACTCGCGAGCGCAGCCAAATCGTGCCGCTCGTCCATGTTCCCGAAGGCACGACCACCCGCCCGCCTCCTGCGGCATCCGCAGCGTCGATGGCCTTTTGGATGGACGCAGTGCATGTCTCGCCTGTGCAGGCGCCGAAGTCGCGCACGTTGAAATCAGCCGCGACAGCCGCGCCGAACGCAACCACCGCAAGAATTATTACGCAAACGATTCTCATTTTGACCACACCTCCTTACAGTTCGTCGAAGCCGAGACAGGGAACGCCGCACTCCTTCGCCGTGGAGAGGATGCGCTCGAGCCATTCGGTCTTCATGTGGATATCCTTTGCGGCGGGGTGGATGCCGTGCGAGGTAAGGACGAACACCTCGTTGCGCTCGGCGCAGCGGCGGATGCACTTCAGGATGTCCTCGATATCCGTGTGATACGCCTCGCCCACGATGGCCGTGTCGAGCCGGAAGCGCGTCTTCAGCTCCGAGACAGGGAAGAAAGCCCGGTCGACCGTGTGAACCGGCTTAAGCCCCTCTTGCTTCTCTCCCTTTGGGTCGTAGGGAGTGACGCCCTTCAGCCCGCCTCGCACATGCTTGAAGCCGTTCGTGCGGAAAAGCTCGTCCGTCTCGTCCGTGCGGCGGCAGTTCGGATAGGCAAAACTCGTGATGGGTATTCCGGCGACACGGCAGCCAGCAAGCTGCGGCGAAATCTCCCCCGCCCAGTAAGCGGCTCCCCCCTTCTCCGCAACTGCCACGTCCGCGTTCAGGTGCTTGAGGCCATGGAGTCCGATGGAGTGGCCGTGTTCGCTCAGCTTCTTCAGGACACGCGCAGCGTCCCCTTCGCACCGACCCGTGAAGAAGAACGTCGCGTGTGCGTCGTACTTGTCAAAGAGCGGGATCGTCCGCTCCCAATCGGCGAGGTTGCGGTCATCGAAGGAGATGATCAGAGCGCCATTTGTCAGCACACCAATAGCGGGGATATTTCCAACGCCCACTGGCGATTCCGCAAGCGAATCGCCAGCGCCCTGCGCCGAAAGCGCGGCCATCGCCGCAGCCAAGATTGTTCCGCTAATCGTTCTCATTTTTTGCATCTCCGATGTCCGACAGATTATCGCCATCCTCTACTTGAATAGCACCGCCTGTGAGTCGCCAAGGTCGAATGTGCAACGGGCAGTCGTGTCGTCCCATTCGACCTTGACTGGCACGCCGTCGAGGGTCTTGACGTTCTCGTAGCGTTTCTTGAGCTTGAAGGTGGCGACGAGCCCCTTCACCTCTCCGACATTGTAGTTGGCAAAGCCGACGAAGGCGCGAGTGCCGTCGTCAAGAACTCCAGCATCGATGTTGCCGTGCGAGAGCTTGATCTGCCGCGTTGCACCACCCGCCTCGGCGACAGCGGCGATCTTCTCGCGCACAGACTCGTCGCCATCCATCCAGTAGGCGACGCCATAGCGGGTCACGCTGTTGAGTTCCTCCACGCCCTTTTTAAGGGGCGTCTCGTCGCGGTATGCCTGACGGCTTCTGGCAGAACCGGCGCAGAAGTTCTTGCCGGGCATCCACGGGAACGAAACGACGCGCCCCTTGCCAACAACGGTCTCGCGCGGCGGCGCGGAGGTATCGCCCTTTTTGGCGTTGAACTCGTTGGATTTTTCGCCTCCGTAGACATTGGGGCCGCTCTCGGCACGGTAGACGTCGAAAAGATCGATTGGGTCGTCGGCCTCGTCGCGGACAAGCGCACCCGGCGTCAGCACAAGCGTTCCACCGGCTTTAACCCAGTCGAGTATCTTACGCTGCACGACGCGGTTCGCGTGGCGCACCGTCGCCCACAGCACCTTGTAGTCGCCGAGGAAGCCATCCTCGACCATGTGCTCGCGGAGGAAGTCAAGCCGATAGCCGGAGAAGCGCAGCGCGTAGGTGCAGCCGCGCATCTCCGCATTGCCGTATTGGCGGTCGTTCCACCACAGCCATGTATCGGAGGCCTCGGTCAGCAGCACGGCGAGGTTGGCTTTCGCGCGCCTCTGTCCGGCGAGATATGGCGCGGCCTTTGGCAACGCATGCGTGAAGCGCGCGACGGCGAGGAGCTTCTCAGGCCGCTCGTCGCACCACTCCCACCAGGTCGCGTGGAATCCGAGCGAATAGAAGTTGAAGCTGGCGTCGGCGTTGACCAGCGCGCTCATGAAGACATGGTCGTAGGCCTGCGCTTCGCAGCGGCACGGGAAAGGCATAAGCGCCGCGCCATGCCCGCCGCGCGGATTGAGCTCGCGGATTTGCGCCACGAACATCGGGGCGAGGAGCGCGTTGGCGAATGGACCCGCCGGAGGGTAGTAGGAGCCCATGCCCTGGATTTCGGGAATGTCGAAAGCCCCTTCCCTCGCCATGAGGAAGTAGTCCGGCGTCCGGTTGAGCGTCTGCTGCCATTCGCCGCCGCACTCGTAGTACCACGGGAGGATGTTGCAGCGCGTCTTGACATTCTGTCCAACAAGCGTCTTAACGTAGTCGGTCGAAGCTCTCCAGACCGCAACCGACTCCCTGTTCCGCGCCCGGACGGTGAGGTAGCGGACGATGCGCTCCTCACGGGTCTCCGGACGGACGTTCCATTTGAAGTCCTTGGGTGCGAAGTCTGAGGGGAGATCCGGCGCTATGCGGGCGCGTTCGGCCTCGAATGTCGCGCGGAAGGCCGCATTCGTGAGGTAGCCCGAACGGAACGGGAAAGCGATTTCGTCGCCGAGGGTCACTTCGTCAAGGGGCATGTTATGCCGTGCGGCAAAGCCCTTCCAGAGCTTCCGGCACCTGTCATGCCATACGGCGTCGACTGGACCCGGCGGCGTATCGTAGGTCCACGACCAAGAGAACTTGCTGCCGCCGAGCATCCGGCGGATCCGCCCGATCTGCGCCCAAAGGCGCTTGTCACGCGTAATAATCGCCTCATCCCGGCCGCTATCCCTGCGCAGGGCGAACGTGACGAAGATACCCTCCGGCACGTCCATTTCCCCGTAGCCGGCGTCTCCAAGCAGCTTTTCAATCGCGGCGAGATGGTCGGCGAACCACGCTACATTCTGCGGGGCGTTTAATGGTGTCTCGCGGAAAAGCGCGCAGACTGCGCCTCCCTCCACCCGCTGCGCCGGAAGCGTAAGGATAGGGACGCCGCCGGGGGTCTCGGCGATTTCAAGGCCGACGGTCGCCTCGGGAACATACTTGCCGTCCTTCCTGATGTTGAAGACGCAGCTCTGGTAAACGTAGCGGCCCCCGCCCGAGCCGCGAATCGAGCGGAGCCGCGGCATGCACACCCAGTCCGAGAACCCATCCTCGCCGATCTTTGATGACCTAAGGTTCTTGCCGTCGGTGCCCGTTCTTATCACGACGGGCAGAACCGTCGCGCCCTTCGCCTCCGGCGCGGAAATGCGCAGCCAACAGTTCGTGGCCGGCTCCATTTTCGTCGTATCGGCGCTTGCCGTCGCCGCCGTGAACACGGCGACGGCCAGTACCACAAAGGTTGAATGGCCGAGGAGCGGAAGGTTCATGCGTTTCCTCCCGTGTTGTTACTTCGCCACTGCGTCGCAGAGGACTCGATAGCCCCATGTCACGTCGGTCACTGTGCATGATCCTGATTGGCGATAGGAAATCCATCCTTGCCAATCAAGGCCATCCCAAGCACCGCTCCCTCGCATGACCTTATTGGATCCCGTCGCGGGACCGATTGGATCGACAAATATCTCGTCTGGATCGGAGGGCGTTGGGTACGAGCCATACCAGTTGAGCGTCCATTCCCTCACATTTCCGAGCGTGTCGTACAGCCCCCAGGCGTTGGCGGGCTTCTCCCCGACAACGTGACGATGGCTGCTGCTGTCTCTTGTGCCACCGCTGGACCAATTGTCGTTAAACCATCCTATTGCCTGCAACTTTGACTTTGCGCCACTTGCATACTGTGGATAGGAAGTGTCATTGTACGACCACCCACCACACCCGGCGCGGCAGGCGTATTCCCACTGCGCCTCCGTGGGGAGGTCGAAGGTATCTATTCCCGAACGAGTGCGAAGTTTCCCAATTGCCGAGGTCGATAATACTGCTGGGTTCGGATCGCCGTTTGCGTCTGGCCATGGATAAGCGTCGTTTGCGCCGCGAAGGCTATTCCAGGTAACGCTGGATTGCGGATAAAGGGACGTGCTCAAAGTGCCGTTGATGGTGCTGTGCTGTCCGACGGTCATTTCATAGACGCCAATGTAGTAGTCCCTGGTGAGCATGACCTTGTGCGCGGTGACTTGCGTCTTGTCGTTTTGGCTCGTAACCCTGCGCCAGACGACGCCGGCGGCGGGAATTTTGCGGAGAAGGAGGAACTCCGTCTTGTACATCGCGTCCTGGACGCCGCATGGAACGGCATTAGCGCTCACGAAGTAGCGGCGGCGCGGGATGTCCCATGTGACGTCGGCAGCTTTCTTTGCCTCCATCTGCTCGTCCGTGAGAAGGCAGACAGCACAGTAGTCGGGCGGCGCGTTCGTCGCCCACGCCTTGACGACGGCGCGGAACTTGCCTGCGCCAATCACCTGGTCGGGCCATGACTGCCTTGGCTGCCAGTATATGAAATGTTCACCTTCCGGCACGACCTGGTTGACAAAACCCTTCGTATTCGTGAAGTTGGCTTCGCCAATGGAGAGCCAGCCCGTCTCGGCGTTGGCGACGGCGTTGGTCTGGAAGTCGACGGTGATGACGGCTGGCTCGCCTGTCAGCGTGTAGCCGACGGTGACGAGACGCGACTGCGAGTCCTGCGCAAGTGTGACGGCGTTTTGGTCGACGTTCGGCACAGTGGCGAGGGATGTTGAAGCAACGAGGGCTGCAAATACGAGAACGGGATTCTTCATGGTGTTTTCCTTTCTTTTTTAAAATCAACGGACAATGAGAGTGAAGCCAAGCGACTTGGTGCTCATGAATTTACTTTCCATAGGATCGGCTTCCTTCATGTTGAAGATGAAGGAAACAAACTCCGAGAGATCTGCATTAGACGACGCCACATTTGGCGACGCCTCGACATACCCGGACAAGTCCCAGAAATCGGTCTTTATGACTTTGATTAACTCCCACTGCCACTCTAACCGGCGATAGGCGGCGGGGTTGGGATGCGTATAGGTGAAAGAATTGCCCGCCCCGCTCGAAATGACGGTGCCATCCACATCGTAGAGTGTCCAGCCAGTGCAATGCCAGATTGTCGCGGTCGTGTAGTTCGTGTAGGCAGCAGGGCAGGACACGTCAACGGAATCGCCGGCACCGATGTCATCATGGTTGCCGTAACTGGGGGACGGGATGCCGCACGCGACGGGTTCGCCTGCGACGACGAAATTCGGCGAGCGCACGAACGACGCGTCCTCCTGCCACGTTAAGGTTCCAGCCGTCTTCGCGTAGCCAACGTTGGCGACCACGTTCGACACGTATGTCCCAGAGCCCTCGTTCAGAGGGAAGTAGGCGTAGGGGGCAGTCGAGACTTTCTGTGGGCCGAGGAACGGAAGTCTTGCAGCGTCCGCGTCGTCGAGCGCGACGTTCCACAGCGCAACGTCAGCAATGTAGCCGACGAAGCAGCCGCCGTACATTGAGCTGCTTTTGCCAATTATAAAGTTCCGCGTTGGCGACAGGACGACGGATGCCAGGAAGTCCGCTTCCTGGACGAGCGAACCGTCCACGTAGAAGCGCGCCTTCGCCGTAGCCGTGTCGCGGACAAGGAGGTAGTGGTGCCACTCGTCCCCCGTAAACAGCGTGCCACTATCGCCCTTGTAGGTGCCGGAGGCGAAGTTTTTGTTGGCAGCCGAGGCGTTGGCGTTGACGCGAACCTGCCATGAGATGCCGTCGTTCGAGGTGTCGCTCGGCGTGTTGGCGCCACTGTTGGCGAGGATGCCAAATCCAGTTTCAGTGCCGTAGTACCCCTGGCCGACGATGCCCGCGCCGTAGTTTACGGTTCCGCTGGTGTTGTGGGGATTGACGGTGAAGATGTTCGGCGACACACGAATCCATGCCGACATTGAGAGATTCCCCGTCAACGCCGTGAACTTCGTCGTGTTGATGTAGGTGCTGCCGTCGAAGTAGAGCACCTTCTCTGCGCTCGCCGAAAGAACGGCGCATGCGGCGACTAAACCTACCGACAGTGTTTTTAGGCAATGTTGCATGATGAAGACTATCCTCCTTTGCCGAATAGTCTACAACATTTTCCCCCGTTCCGCCATCTATCCTAAAGGATAGGGAGGGGGTATCACATGGTGGGAGAGGAGTTTCGTCCGCACCGTAATCTCATTTCGCTGCTTAAGGCCCAAACGGCCGTTTTACAACGGTTTCGTGGGGTGTGTTCCCACGGGTTCTACGATTCTCTAAAGAGGTCGTCCAACGTCACTTCGGACTGAACATCATTTGCATAGGCATTACGTTTAAGTCCTTCAGTCGTCACATAGGTGACGTAGATTGCCTTTCTTGTCGACGTCTCGTCCTTCAACGCAAGCTTCTTTCGCCGAATATCCTCCGACTCCTGTCTGGATATGGCATGTAAGCCCTCGGAAAACTTCATTTCACAGAGATTGATGATCCCGTCGTCACGGTCAATCAACAGGTCAATCTGCGCAGCGGGCGAATACCAAGAGTGCTCATTAGTAATGACTCCGCCTATTTGAAGCGCTCGCTTAATCTGGTCGGCATGCTGGAGACAAAGTCGCTCGAATGCAAGCCCAGCCCACGTCGAATGGGTTCTTGTCGACTGGAGCTTTGACCAAAACTGACGATCCATGCCTCGGCCGGAGGCCATGAAAGAGAAGTAGAAGAGGGTGAAATTGTCCATCAACTGATAGACAGAACCACGGTTCGACTTTCCGAGCGGAGTATACTTCCGAATGAAACCGCACCTGTCAAGATCATTGAGGCATTGCGTCATCTTGCCGCTCTCGGCAATCCCTGATGCTGCGGAAAGGGACTCCCTTGTCATGCCGATCTTTTTTGTCGCAAGAGCCGTTACAAGCTGTATGTATGGATCAGGGCTCTGGAAAAGCGAGGCATACAACTCATCAAACTCCCCTTCGAGCTTGTCGCTTTTCGAGAAGAACATCTCGTCGATATTCTGCGCGACGCTCTTTCCCCTTTCAAGGAAATGCCAGTAGTAGGGAACGCCGCCAAGAATCATGTACAGTTCCGCCAGCTGGCGTCGCGTAAATTCAAGTCGACGGTCTCTTGCATACGCCTCGCATTCCGCAAGCGAAAACGGACGTAATGGAATCCGATAGGTGACGCGGTTGTGCAATCCTTCTTTGTTATAGACGATCTTGCGCAAAATCCACGAACTTGCAGACCCGCAGACGATCAAAAGGACATCCTTGCGAGCCGAAGCCCAGCCGTTCCAGAAATTCTCAAGCGCCGAGACAAAATTCGCATTCGGGCGATCCATCCACTGCAGTTCATCGAGAAAAATGACTTTCTTGGGACGTCTACTCGCCATGATCACGGTTTTCAACGCATCAAACGCCTTGTACCAATTCTTCAGAACGCTGCATTCCGATAAGCCGTTTTCCTCGAGCGACTGCCTAAACCGGTCTAGTTGAATGGCGGTCGGCTTGTTCTTCAACCCTGTATGCTGGAACACTATACGCTTGGAAAATGTCTCGCGAACAAGATACGTCTTACCTACACGCCGCCTTCCATAAACGGCAACGAATTCCGATTCACGCCCAGCATAGGCGTTTTCAAGTTCGTAAATCTCCTTTTTCCGACCAATCATGTCTTACCCTCTTAGACTTAACAACCGACTATATCTTACCATTTTTGACGGATATAGTCAACGGTCTCGCGACAGGCGACTATAAATTGAAAAACAATCGAGATAAAGAACAAAGTAATCTAAAGGATAGGGGCCGTCATTGCGCTGCAAAATGCGGGAGGCGGGAAAGCGGCGTCTTGACGGTGATGCGGGCGGGGCCGGTGAAGACCTCGCCGTCGTCCGCGAGCCAGCGTCCGGCAGGGAGCCGCACTTCGCGCGTTTCGGCACCCTTCTCCACCTGCGGCGCGACTATGAGGAAGTCGCCCATGGCAAATTGATCCTTGACCGCAGAGTAGCCGTTTCCGGGAAACGCATACTCCATCGCCCGCAGCATCGGCTCTCCGCTCTTAGCGCATTCGCGGGCAAGGGCGAGGATGCGCGGCGAGAACCGCTGGCGAAGATCCACCGCCGCCTTGACGAGCGCAAGATGCTCTTTGTCGAGGACGCGCCACGGAGCGACGGAGAACTGCATCATCGGCGAGAGCGCGTGAACCTGCGCCGAGCGGATGAACAGCTCCTGGTCTATCGGAACGCCGGGCCTGAAGCTGCCGAGAAGCCCGCCGCCGATCATGTCGGGGCAGACGAAGAGGTGTCCGAGAAGCCCAGCCGCCGCCATGTCGGGGATGAGCTGCTTCAGGTCGCGCCATGTACAGGACTTGTCGTTGAGCCGCTGCGCGAGGGCGCGGCCTCCGTTCTTCCAACAGGCGCGGTACTCGTTGAGCGGATACCATTTGCCAAACGCCGCATACGCCGCGCACTGGTCGACGGGCGCACAGCCCTTGGGGAGCCGCATGCCCTTGCCTGTGTAGAACTGGACGTCGGCAGCATCGAACTTAAAGCCGTCTACGCCGTATTCGTGCACAAGGACGTCAAGCTCGCCCCTGAGCCACTCGACGGCGGCGGGCGAGGTCAGGTCGAGCACGGCGGACTTGCCGTTCCACCATGCGACCGGTTCAGGCGAGCCGTCCTCACCTGCGCAGAACGCGCCCTTCGGCGCGATGGCGCGATAGGGGCGCGAGTCCATGGAGACAAAAGGACAAATCCAGAGAGAGACCTTGAAGCCCATTTTGTGCAGGGCGTCCATCATGCCCTTCGGGTCGTCGAACGCAGCGGCGTCGAACCGCCAGACGCCGTAGTCGGTCTGCCATGTGTCGTCGATCATGACGACGCCGGGCGGGAAGCCGTTGTCGACTATGCCACGGGCATACGACATCATGTCATTCTGGTTCTGGTGGTAATTGAGCTCGATCCACGTGTTGTACTGCGGCGCAGTGAAAAGAAGCGGATCGGGGATCGCGCCCTCCGGAGGGAAGTGCGCACGCATAACGGCGAGGTAGGCGTCGCGCAGGGTGCCGCCGGGGGCTTCGCCCGTTTCCACAAGTGCGGAGAGGGATGTCTCGATGACGATTTCGCCGCCGTCGAAAGAGAAGGCAAATGGATCGTCGCACCATATCCAACGTCCCTTGTCGGAGATGAGCATCGGCGAAGTCTGGTTGGTGTAGTTCTCTTTGCGCAAGTCGCGCCTAAAGCCCTTTGTGTCGGCAGTCCATGGCATGTCGAGCCCGCAGGAAACGACGCCGCCAAACCAGGACTCGCCGGGGATTACGCGGTTTACGAAAGGCAGAGTCCGCGAACCATGACCGGCTGCTTCGGCAGGAGCGGCGGGAAAGGCAAACGATGCCATGATTGTGGAAGCTACTATGACAACAGCGATTTTCATAGGGCAATTGTACCACCCTATTCACTTTGGCACAATCTATCCTAAAGGATAGGGGCGGGGAATAGCGGGATATGGTAAAATATATGATATGGCTCTACTTGCCCCGATACTCGCGACGATTACGTCGGTCGCCGGAATTCGCGACGCCGTGTGGAACGGCTCTCATGTCGGCGAGACATTTGACGTCGTCTGCACCGTCGTCGCCGAGATGGACAATGGCAACCCAGACCACACTGCCTACGCAATCGCCGACGATACGGGAAGCGCGTACGTCAAGTCCTCTGGGCGGCTCTCTCTCGTCGTTGGCTCCGTTTCGCGGCTTGTAGGCCACATCAGTGTCGACGAATACAGTTGGCAGCATGCGTTCTTCGACTCTGCGGAGACCAAGAGCGAGGGCGTGGCGACGACACCAGTCTCGGCCACGGCCCCGCAGCTTTCGGACGCGGCGTTCGACAGCCGCCTCGTCTCGATGCGCGGCATCGTCTCGGACATCATCACAGACGAAATCGACCCGCGCTGGAAGTTTGTCCTCTTCAGAAGCGACGAGGGCCCATTCGTAGCCGCCATCGCGACCGACTCGCAGTCGCTCGCACAGCTCGTCGGGGCGACCGTCTCGGCCAAGGGCATCGCAAACTCCCTCCCATACGTCGGTCGCCGCAGCTTCATGACGCCGCAGCTGCTCGTCTATGCGCCTTCCGACTTCACGGTAATATCTCCCGCGCTCAACGACCCGTTCTCCGCCCCTCGAATCTCGGACGACGCGATGAACATAAAGAATGTCCTCTACAAATCACCCGTTGAACTCTCGAAGACCGGAATGCGCCGCGCAGACGGCCGCGTCATCGCCGTCGCAAGGGGTCGCCGCGTCTTCTTCCGCTCTGCCGGTGGGCGGCTCTGCTCCGCAGACCTGAAAGACGGCGAGACGCCACCTGCCTGCGGCGAGGCGGTCGCAGTAGCGGGTTTCCCTGACACCGACCTCTTCATCTTGAACTTCACGCGCGCCTCATGTCGGACGCTCTCAGGCGAAGAGGCGGCCGCGCTCCATATGGCGGCCGAGGAAACGCCGCCAAGCCGGCTCCCGCCCGACTTCGACATGGACAAAATCCTCCGCGACTACTACGGGTACGTCGTTACCCTTCGCGGGACGGTGTTCGCCGCTCCGTCGTACGATGGCAAGGCGTCGACGATGAACCTCCTGTGCGGCGGGCGCATCGTCCAGGTCGACGTTACATCTTGCCATGAGACGGCGGCTGTCATCGCGCCCGGAAGCGAAGTCAAGGCGACGGGGCTTTGCGTCATCAACACAACGACGTGGAATCCGCTACACCCCTTCCCGCGAATCGACCAGTTCACCATCGTAACCCGGTCGTGCGGCGACGTCGCTGTGGTGCGCACTCCGCCGTGGTGGACGCCAGCGCGCCTTGCGGCGGTAATCGCCGCGCTTTTCGCCGTGCTTATCGCCCTCTACGGATGGAACTACATCCTGCGCCGCATCATAAGACGTCGCGAGAGGCAGCTCGTCAAGTCGGAGATCGCCCAGACAGAGGCCGATCTCAGGGTGGACGAACGCACACGCCTCGCGGCCGAGATCCACGACGCCCTTTCGCAGACGCTCACTGGTGTCTCGTTCCAGCTTGATGCGGCGAACAAGACGCTCAACGAAGATCCTGTCTCTGCGGCAAGATTCCTCGCCGTAGCAAAACGGACGCTCCTTTCATGCCGCGAAGAGCTGAGGCGGTGCCTATGGGACCTCCGCAACGACACGTTGGGCGAAAGCGACTTCTCGGAAGCCGTCCGGCGCACTATCCGACCCTCAATCGGCGGCGCAGAGCTCGCGGTACGCTTCGAGATACGACGTCAGCGGGTCTCCGACTCAACGGCACACGCAGTTCTCTCGATCGCGCGCGAACTTGCGTCCAACGCCGCACGGCACGGCGGCGCAAGGCATGTGCGCGTAGCAGGCGAGATGCAGAGCGGCAAAATACGGTTCTCAGTGAGGGACGATGGACGCGGCTTCGACACGTCGAACAGGCCGGGGCCGAACGAGGGGCATTTCGGTCTTCAGGGCATAAAGGAGCGCATCGCCCGCCTCGGCGGTTCATTGAAGATCGAAAGCGCCCCTGGCGTCGGCACAAAAGTCACTGTGGAGATAGGAAAATGAAAAAGACGTCTGTTCTGCTCGTAGACGACCACTCGGTCGTGCGCATGGGACTCGCCGCGATCATCAACATCGAGAAAGACCTCAAGGTCTGCGGCGAGGCGGAGAGCGGCGCCGAAGCCGTGAAACTCGCCCGCGAGATGAGGCCTGACGTCGTTGTCATGGACTTCATGATGCCTGGGATGGACGGAGCGGAAGCGACTGCGGCAGTCTTAAGGGCGTCACCTGAGTCCAAAGTCCTCGTCCTTACCTCCTATGGAACTTCGTCCGACATAGCGCGCGCCCTGAAAAGCGGCGCGACCGGGTCAGTCACGAAGAATCTCTCAAACGATGAGCTTGCGGATGCGATACGGGCGACGGCGCGCGGAGAAAGGATGCTTTCTGCGGAGATCGAGGCGTCGCTCTCAGAAGCGGAGTCGGACAACGGGTTGACGACGCGGCAGCGGGAAGTACTCGACTCAATCACGCGCGGACTTTCGAACGACGACATCGCGGGGATGCTCGGCATCTCCAAGGTGCGCGTAAAGCAGCATCTCGCCGCTCTCTACCAAAAGCTTGGTGCAGCCAACCGCGCCGAGGCCGTAGCCATCGCCCTTCGCCGCCAACTGCTCAAGAGCTGAACCTACGCGTCGCGGGTGGTGTAGGAAGTGACGCGACGGCCGAGGCAATTGATGGACAAGCCAAGGCCATGCAGCTCGATGTTGTCGATTCAAGGATCGTGGATGTGGGATGGTTGCGCCGGAATCGTTCTTGGATTCGACACGAAGGATGGTTGGTTTTTGCTCGCGGTTGCGTGGCGGTTGGTTGTGTCCGTGTCGGGTTAGGAAATGGTTGAATTAGCGTTGAGGTTGCCGAAGGGTGGGTGAATGTCCACACTGCCACCTCTATCTCAAGCCGTAATCCTAAGATTGCACTTTTTACCTGCAGCCGCGCTTTACGCGGGCGAGGGCCGCGGCCGTCGTGTTGACGGGCGGCGCATCTGCGGGCCTTGCACTCGATTGGCGCGCCGCGCGCCGCTCACAGCAACTCGCGTGCGAGGCGCAGGCAGTTCGCGGGCGTAAAGCCAAACTCATCCGCCAGCCGCGCGCAGGGTCCCGACGCGCCGAAATGTTCGAGCGACAGATACCGCGTCGTCGCGGGCGCGACGGCGAACTCCATGAGCCCCTTCGCGACGCCCGCCTCGGCGACGCAGAGGTGGACCTCCGAACCCGTCGCCACGAAGAGAACCGTGCGCTCGTCCTGGGGGCCCTCCGCCAGGAGGACGTATCCGCCGCGCATCACCTTCTCCGGCGTGGCGTCGGCAAGGACCGGCAGATTCTGCCGCGTCGTCAGGATGCAGCTCGGGCCATCATCGCGCATCAACATGAGCGCCAAGCACGCGCCAGTCTCGTTCGCGTCAGCCGGACGGTATACATCGACGTTCGGCATGGTGCGGAGGGACTCGATCTGCTCGATCGGCTCGTGGGTCGGGCCATCTTCGCCTACATAGAAACTGTCGTGCGAGAAGACGAACATCGACGGAAGCCCCATCAGGGCCGCAAGGCGCAGCGCCGGCTTGCAGTAGTCGTTGAACACGAAGAACGTCGCTCCGAACGGCTTGAGCCCGCCGTAGGCCGCCATGCCGTTCACGATAGCCGTCATCGCAAGCTCGCGTATGCCGAAGTGGATATTGCGTCCGGTGAAGTCGCCTGGTGCTATCCAGCCGTATTTCTTGAGCCCCGTCTTGTTCGACGGCTCGAGATCCGCGCTGCCGCCGACAAGCGCAGGACAGATGACGACGCCGCTCTCAAGACTTGCCGGATCGTTCAGTCTGTCTCCACGCCGCTCGGCGAAAGACTAATCGTCGATGTCAATGTCCTTGAAAAACGGTTCGAAAAATGGCAGCAGCTCGTTATGTGTCTTCACGACGACAAGCGACTTGTGGAGGTTGTTGAACGACTTCGCCATTTCAGCCAACTTTTCGGAATTCTTGACCGACATGGCTGTGAAGAGATGTTTCTTGATTTCCTTAAGGTACTCTGGATCGTTCTCGGCCTCGTCCGGGAACTTTTCTGGATATTCCTCTTCGAACCAGTTATCGACCTCACGCTTGAACTTGTCCAGCGTTTCGTTGGCCTGATAGATTTGGAATCTCCCCCAATTCCAGCTCATATTGTCGATATGGAAATCTTTGGCGCAGGCAGCAAGTTTGTCGCAATCCTTGATCAGCTTCTCCAGTTCTTTCGTCGAGAGGTCCCATTTTATCGACTTTAGCTCAGACAGCAGGATTTCGTACATGGCCTCCCCGTTGGCTTCGCGGAACCGGTTCATCATGCCGATTATGGTCGATGCCTCTTTGATGACCGGCTCAAGCAATTTGTCCTTCAACAACATTTTGCCGTCGCTGCTGTAACCGCTGATTTTGCCGTTGGCGAGCAACTCCGCAAGCAACTTGCGGTCGCTATCGTTCTTGGCGCAAGCCTCGAACAACAGCGGCAACACTTGTACTCCGGGATCTAATTGATACTTTTCTGTCTTGGCATAGTAGGGCATGAACACCTCCAGGATGTCGATGGGAAAAGTAGCTGCGAAAGTCGGAATCGAACGATTGTACTTCTTCTCAAGGGGATTGTCGAGGGAAGGCTCATTTTCCGGCTTCGGCTCGTCCTTGACTTCGATGATCTCGTTCTCCGGCTCGTTCTTGATCTCGATGATCTTGTCCTCATACGGCGCCTCCTCGACTTGAGGCGCCTTCGCGTTCACCGGTACCTCGACGATCTTGCCGGACATGTCGTCGAGACTGGACAGGATTTCGCTCACGTCCCCGTCTTCTTGGGAGACAGCGTCTATTACAGACTTGCGCCCTTCGCCGCGTTTCGATTCCATCGCCTCGATGAAAAGATCGACGGACTTCTTGACCAGAGTCTTCAGGAGCTCCCCACAAGGCCGTTGCCCCCGTCAAGATTGGCAATAGCGTCGTTATCGCCGAAATTGACGTTCGAGAACCTGCTCAGCGCATTAGGATTGAATTGAATTGCCATGGTCTTGTCTCCATTTCTTTGCCTTGAAGTTGCTTTGTTTTCGCCCTGTATACACGCGAGACTGCAAAAGGTTATACTCCGATTATACCAAATTCTCCCTGCGTCGTTCCATACAACGTTTGAAACGTCCTTTTTCGGATTCCGTCGCCCATACACGTATTGCAGTCCATACTGCGCATCCGGTCGACTGCATCAGACGCCAAAAGACCCACCCCGCCCCGCCGCTTTCCCCCTCGTCCGCTTTCAAGGCGCGGCAAAAGTGCCGCGCCCTAAAGTCCTTTGCAAGCGAAGTGCCGCGCATCGTCCACGCAAAGGTCGCATATCCGCGTCACGTTCGTTATCTTGCCCGCAACGCCCTGACCCGTATCCTCGAAGAAAAGACAAAGGTTCACGCGCGAAAGATACCCTTCACCTCCGACCCTCCCGCGCTCAAGTATCCAAAAAGGACTGGTCGAGAAGGAACGGTATCACCCCGATATATATGATTCCGCTTTCATCCTGTTGCGGCAACTTTAAGCCCGACACGACAACGATCTTCTTGAAGAAGTCTCCACTCCGGCGAAGAGATTCCGTCTCTTGTCGCCTTTTGCCCTCGTCTGAAATGGAAAACGCGCTTTGTATGTATACCTTGCGATTCCCCACGTTTACAACGAAGTCAATTTCCGTTTGCCGTCGGAGTTGACGTCCGCCCTCGCGTATCGTGAAATCAACAACGCCAACATCAACAGCATAGCCACGAGACACAAGTTCGTTGTATATGACGTTTTCCATCAGGTGCGTTTCCTCACCTTGGCGCATGTTCAACCGCACGTTCCGAAGTCCAATATCCTCTGAATAGTATTTCGCCGGAAACGACAGATAGCGCCTGCCCTTTACGTCGAAACGACGGGCTTTCGAGAAAAGATACGATTCCTCAAGATAGCCGAGATACTTACTGACCGTAGGCTGAGTCGCCTTCACTCCCTGCACCGTGGCAATCGTGTCGGATATCTTCTTGGCGTTCGTAAGCGACCCGACTGACGAGGAAAGGATGTCCGTCAGGTCCAACAAAAGCCCATCGGCCTTAAGTTGATGACGCTCGACGATATCCTTGAAATACACCTTGTCGAACAACTGGCGAAGATAGGACGTGCGCGATTCGTCAGACTTCTTGACAATGGCGCCCGGCATCCCGCCCCAGACAAGATAGCGCTCCCACGCCTCGGATTTCTCGACGCCCGACACTGGAAGATACTCTCCGAACGAAAGCGGATGGAGGCGGACTTCGTCACCCCTGTCGCGGAAATTGGTGGCGATGTCACTGGATAGCATACGCGAGTTGGAGCCAGTAACATACACATCGACCCTTGGCCGGCGCAGAAGCTCATTCAAGACGTCGTAGAAAGTGACATAAAGTCGATCGCGCTCCTCTGGCGGAAACCTTGACGGATCGATTCCCGGAGGAAGCGCGCGTCCGCACTCCTGTATTTCGTCTATGAACACATAGTGCCAACCTCGACCCTTGATCTTTCCATCTATGTAGTCGCCGAGGGCAATCGGATCCTTCAGCGCCGCAAACTTCTTCACATCAAGAGCGATCTCAACGATCTGCGACGGGCGAACGCCGTCCCTGATCAAGTATTCGCGGAAAAGCCGAAAGAGGAGAAAGCTCTTGCCACAGCGCCTGATTCCGGTGATTATCTTTACAAAGCCGTTGTGCCGCCGTTCGACAAGGCGGCTTAGGTATCGGTCTCGCATGATCAGCATGTCTAAACCCCTACTTTAAATTCATGTAACATGATACGCTTTTTTAAAGTGACGGTATTATACCAAACAAGGCACCGAACAATCAAGAGGCGTCCATGGGGTCAAACCCCATGGACGCTTACAGGACGCGCTCCAGGGAGATCTCCTCTGCTTATTTCTACTCTGCTTACACACACCCGCGAAAAGTTACAAGCAACCTTTCAACTTCTCAACCGCTCCCCTATGGCTCAATCTTCTGGCTGGTAAGGTGACTCGTCATCTTGAGCTCGTCGCCCGAGAGGTCGAACTTGAACTGCTCGCTGTATTTCACGTTGCCGCAGGCGTTATAGCCGTCATAGGCGGCGTCTTCAATGCGGAACATCAAGTCGTAGTTGGCTTCCATGGTAATCGTCGCGCTCTTCTTGTCATCGCTCACTTCGAGCCGGTAACGGATACCCTGCCCTTTGCCGACAAGTCCGGACATCGAGTTGAACAGTTCGCCGTCTTTTGGACTGAACGGCATGAGGCCACCGCCTTTGTAGTCGGCGCCGACAATCTGGTCTCCACTCTGCAGAATAAGAGTATCACTGAGCAGCTCTCCAATGATTCGTCCCATATCCTGGCACATGAACATGGAGAGCGGCTTCTGGAACTTTTCAGGGACCGCTTCCTTGAATTTGGACAAGACAGCCTTCGTCTGTTCGTCTTTGCCGACGATTCCGGCATTCGGATCGCTGCCGTTGATCTCGAATGCCGCGCGGGCGGCATCCTTATGCAGCGTCTCGCTGACATTATCTTTGAACGCATCGGCGCACTCCGGGGTCATATAGAAGTTCAACTTTTCCTGATACACCTCTGTCAGCTTATTGCCAAGCGGCGCGAAACGCTTGTCGCCATACTCGAAGTCGTCCATCTTGGCCAGCTTCATCGCAAGCGTACCAATCAAGTCATCGGCCTTTTCTGCTGCATACGGGTTGGCGAGAGTGAATAACGTATAGTTGGCGACAATCTGAAGAGCCTTCGGCCCGAGTCCTTTTCCGTGCTTCGCCACGAGCGAAATGGCATCGGCGCGCATTTTGGAGGTGACTTCAAGTTTCGGCACGGGATACTTCGGATTCTCCTTTATGGCCGCCGCGTTGCGCTCAATGCACTTGCCGACTGCGGCGTTTACGGCGCTTTCCGGCAGCATGCGTATGGTATCGACCACGGCGATGATGCGGCGGGCCGTAAGCGGACGGCCCTTGTTGTGGTAGTTGGACAGCTTCATCGCGTCCTTGACGGACTTTGGCAGTTCGTTCTCGTCCTTAAGCCCGAGCGCGTCGAGGACCGTCTGCTTGAAGAGCGCACGTGTCGCGTTGTTCAAGTCCTGCTGGTCTTTGCCGCGGAAGCCGAACAGACCGAATCCGGACTTCGGCGCATCCGCGTGTGATACCTGACAGGTGAAGCTCTCGCCGTTGATGCGTATGACCGAGTCTTGGCCTGTTCTCTCGGTCTGCACGGCTTTCTGCGCATACTCGAATGCGGTGTTGAGTTTCGCAAGTGCGTTGTCGTTGAGTGTCAGCGCCATTTTACGGCCTCCTTGAATAGTTCGTTTAGTTGTCGGAAATGGTGCACTGCGGCTCGGCGAGCTTCCGGCGCCACTCACCGGCAATGGGAACCAGGGCTGCGACGATTTCGGCCAGCGAATCGGCGTCCAGCGTCTCGACTGGCGCGGACCGCACGATGGCAAAGCCATCCGTCGCGTTGTCCTGGCAGATTGCGAAGCCATCGTCCGCAAGAGAGGCGTTGGTGGCCAGCATGGAATGGAGAAGCCCGGCTTCAACGTCTTGGCGGGACTCGCCGATTGGGGCGTGGATCACGACGGCATCTCCGGCATCCATGAACGACACGGGTATGGAGTTGAAGTCAAGCACCACCGCACCATCACTGGGCTCGATGGCGAGAGAGAACGTGTCGGCAAAGGCCTTCATCGCAGAATTGAAATCCATTTCAACGCCTCCCTTCGTCAGACCCTTATGAAATTGCCGCCAAAGAGAGGGTTCAAGGCCCGCTCCTCAAGGTGTTTGCGTTCAAGTTCGTCATCCACGGCGTCAATGGCCATGATGTTCCCCTGCCACTCGTGGCAGGCGTCGACGAGCCTTTCCACGGTCTTGGAAAGCGCATCAACGTCTATACGCACCACAGGGTGCGTACATGCAATGGATACTTCGCGGGTGGATTCATCCAGGGTGAATGCGCCAGAGCCCGCGGCAGCCATGAGCGCGCTGGCCTTCAGGAGAAGACTGGCTACGCGGCCTTGCGCATCTTCCGGCATTTCGCAGACACGTGCGACGACAGCGACTGCGCCATTCGCCTTGCGGAACGATACGGGAGTGTCGTCCACCTCGATGGCGAGGGAACCGTCTTCGGCCAGTGCCGACAGTGCATCATACCGTTCGGCAAGCGCTTTTATAAGCTCTTCGCATGTCAAATCAGAACTCCTCCTGCCTTATGTCGTCGATGGTGAACTCGGGCATCTTGTCGCCGAGTTCGGCGTCAGACGCGTTCTTGATCGTCATCGTCGCGGTGAACTTCACGCTCCCGATATGGGGGTTCGTGTCGGGGCTGATGTCGGCGCTTATCTTGTCGTTGTATTCGAGCTTCAGCTTGATGAAAGCGTCCTCCAGCTCGATCGACCTGTTGCCGCGTGTAAGCAAGTCGGGCTTGCTCTGCATGGCAAGGCAGAATTCCAACGCAATCCCCTTCGTTTCCTCACTGACGGTGCTGCCGTCCTCGCTTGCCACCTCGAACACCGTCGTGTCCTGCACGACGCTCAGCTCAAGCTTGAAGGCGCGCTCGAGAACCGCCACGATATCTTCGAAAACCATGCCCTTACGTGTTGTTCACGATGCCGGTCATCGTCGTATTGAGGCTCTTGAGAATGTTCGAGATCATGTCGTAGCTCTGGTCGCGCTTGTTCGTGAGCGACTGGAGCTCGATCATCTTCTGCTGCGAGAACGAGTTCTTCTCGTCCATCTTCGACTCAATCTGCGTGATGAAGTCGTCGTACATGATGTCCGCGTTCGACAGAATCGAGTCGTTGCGCACGTAGGTCTGGCTCGAGTTGATGACTTCCAGATCGCGCAAAAGCTGGACTGCGCTCGTCGAGCTCGTGACCGTGACGTTGTCAAGATTGTACGCATGGCCGTTCTGGTTTGCAGCAAAGTCATCTATTACGGCCTGCTCGATTTTCGTCATGTCCGCAAGCTGCGCGCTCGTGGTGCTCATCTCCTCCATGAGGGCGATGATGTCCGTCTCGAGCTCAGACGCGCGGCTTAGGCAGATCGCCATCACGAGCTGTCCGATGGAAAGCTCGCGGAGCGATCCGTCCGCGTTCGTCACGCCCTCCACGGTGTACGCGCGGGCGGTGAGGAACTCGCCCGACTGGGGGCTTACCATCGAGAGGTCGAATTCTACAGTTCCGATTGCCATTTCTTTCCTCTTTTCCTTTGCGTTTCTTTGCGCTCTTTGCGGCTAAGCCCTAGAAATTCGCGGCGTCCGCCTCCTGCGAGGCGCCGAGGGTGCGGACGACGTTGGACGAGGTGGAATATGCGACGTCGCGCCTGTTCACGAGCGTCTGCATGTCGATCATGTCGCGCTGCTGCTGCTGCGTAAGCGCGTCGATCTTCTCCTTCACCGCCTTGACCGCCGCCATGCGCTTGTCGTACGTGTTGATCGCGTCCGGGAGCGCCGCGTCACTGACCCCGAGCTCGCTCGTTATGTACGCCTTCGCCTGAGACCAGTCGGCCGATCCGTTCGCGATCTTCTCCATCCACTGTGCGGCGCCGTCCAGCTTGACCGCACCCTTCGTGAGTATGTTCATCTTGACGACGCTCTGCCCCTCGTAGGCGGAAGCCGCGTGAAGGCAGACAGATATCGCGAGCTGGGCGAGCGTCAGGCCCTCCGCCGAGCCGTTCGAGTACAGCGAAATCGCGTCCGCGCCCTGCGGCGCGTAGCGGTTCACTGCGATTGTTTCGATTCCTATCGCCATGCCAAGCTCCTTTTCAACTTCAAACCTCAAACTTCAAACTTTAAACTTTTCTATAGGTTCCTTATGAGGTTTCCTCTCGTGTCGCTCACGGAGGTCATCAGGCTGGATGCCGTCGAGAACGACTCGTCGCGGCGGTCGACAAGCTGCTGGAGGCGCGTCATGTCCGTCTGCGCCTTGTTGTTGCGGCCGTCGATCATCGACTTGAGCGCCTGTATCATGCCCTCGACGCTGGATTTGGTCCATTCGCTATTCGCCCAGCTGGAGTTCCAGGTAGATCCCGGATCGGTGCCGCCGCGCTTCACGTACGCCTCGCGCAGCAAATTCCATTGGTCGGACGTTATCCCGGATACTGGCTTTTTGTCAGAGCCCTTGGCGTCGCTCGGGAAGTCCGCCTGCGTCTTCGTGAAGATGGCCAGGAGCGAACCCAATTTGTCGAGTTCGGCGTTCCTGTGCTTGATGCGGGTCGTGAGCGGCACGACCTCCGCCTCGACCGTCACGGCGCGGTTCGCACCGATCTCGATCATGAGATCCTGGAAGTCGACGGGCTTGCCGTTGACCTTGTAGTCGCTGAAGCTTACGCCCCATTCCTGACTCAGCGTCACCGGTGTCTGCGGTACTATCGTCGCCATGTCACCCTCCTTTCAACTTCAAACTTCAAACTTTAAACTACCCTATATTCCCGATCGTCGAGCCCGACGCGTCGAGCGCCTTCCTCACGAGCTTCGACGCAGTGGAGAAGGAATTGTCTCGCTTGGAGACATACGAGTTCAGCGAGACCGTGTCCTGCTTTAGCTCGTTGTCCTCCTTGTCGATCGCATACTGCACCGCGTTCTGCGCGTTCATCAGGTCACGGCGGGTCGTGTAGCACATCCTGATGCCAAGTTCCGGGATGGCGATGTCCGTTATGTTGATCGTGACGCCGTAGAGCGCGGCCTTGTCGCGGGCTGTTGCGAGACTCACCATGTTGGCCGTGGTGTCTCCGCTCTCCTGTTCCTTGGTCTTGAGCGTGGCGTAGGCCTCGTTCAGGATGGCCATCACCGTGCCGAGATCATCGAGCTTGCGCATGCGCTGGCGGACGACCTCGGAGTACGCGCTAAGCGCCTGCTCGATTGCGACCGCCTCCTTGAAGGACGCGGCGGAAAGAGCGGCGGCATAGTCCTTGCCGGCGACGCCGTTCACGGTGTAGGAGTACTGCTCCACGCCGTAGACGGACGCTCCTGCTATCGGATTTTGCTCGATCATGTTTGCCATACTGCCGCACCTCCGGTCACAACTTCAACTTTCGGCCCGTATTATAGCATACACTTTCAGCGGAAATCCATACAAAAAAGTCGGGACCGACATTTTTTAGACAATGCGCCACATGAGCGGGCCTTTTCGACCTTCCATCGTCCGTCAGACAGCAACCCCTCGTCCACGCTCCGACCACCTCCTCCATGTCCCATCCGCCATTCATCCATCCTTCCAACCGCTACACAACCATTTCCCCAACCATCCAACAACCACTCCAACCATAACCCAACCACGACTCAACCATCCTTCGTGTCGAATCCAAGAACGATTCCGACACAACCATCCCGCATTCGCGATTTTCCAACCACAACTCAACCACTCGCAAAAGAATTCGTGAGGCGGTGGCCGAAGGCTCCTCCTCGGGGAACCCTCGGCGAATACGCCGTATCCCCTCGCTCGGACCTTCGCTCCCCCGCCTCACTGCCGCCGCACATCAGAGTCCTTTGCACAGCTTGCCGTCCTAATCGTATGTCGATTTCTTTACGATATAGCTCCTTCCGCTATTAGTTCTGCCGAGCTTTGCTTGGCGTACCTGTGGTAATTTACTGTGGTAACCATGTCTGACCCTGTAGCCTCCTGTAGCCTCGAAGTTCGCCCAGTTGCCGACGGACGAAAAGCGCGCGGCGTTCTCCTCCACGGCAAGCGTCACGCCGAACACGCCGTCCAGGGAATGGGCTCCGCATTCCGTCGCGCCCCACAGCGCGAACGGCGCCATTATGACGAGCGACCATGCGAACGACTTCCTCATTGCCGTAATCGGCGCGACGCCGCGCGCGTTGACGATGTCCACGAGGATGGAGTAAAATCCCCACGACAGCATGGCGATCAACGCCATCAGGTCTCCCAGCGGACGCACCTGCAGCTCTATCGTGGAGCCAACGCTGACTACCGCCACGCCGCAGATTGCAATGAGAGAGCCGACGACGAGCGGGATGGAAAGAGACCTGTCCTTGAGGACTATCCGTGCGATGATGGCCGTTGCAATCGGCACGAACGAGACGAGGATCGCCACGTTGCTCGCGTTAGTGTAGTAGATGGCGCAGTCGCTTGATCTCCAGGAGATGCTCGGCGTATGCCGCCGTACCGCACACGTGAAATGCTGAAAAATCAAGGGTTATGCTGGGCCTGTCCCCGCCGTTTCTTTCACTTGCTTCTGCTCTGCTGCGCCATCGAAGAGGCGCAGGTTCCTGGCATCGACTGCACGCACGTCGATTCCTTGCTTGACCGCCTCTGCCGCCGCCGCACCCGCGCCCACGCCGGTCGCCATCGCGTTCCCCATCACGCGGCAGCTCGCAAGCGCTTCATGCGTCGCGCTGATGCAGCGTCCGCAGAAGAGAAGCCCGTCCACCTTCTTCGGCACCAGCGCACCATACGGGATGTCGTATGGCTTCACGCGCCGAGCGCCTCCGGTGACCGCTTTGTCGTGCCCGTCGGCCTGCCCCGCGCCGGCGGGGTTGTGTATGTCAATCACAAATGAACACTTGCGGGCTACGGCGTCTTCGCGCTTGCGCCCCGAAAGGACATCCTCCGTGGTGAGCCTGTCAACGCCCTCGAAGCGGCGCGTCTCGCGCACTCCGACGACTGCGGGCATTTCCGCGATGCGGGCGTTTTCATACCCCGGCAGGTGGCGGCGCATCACATCGACGATCTGCGCGGCCTGCTTGCGCGCGGCGATTTCCGCTTTCGTGAGGTCAGCGGAGCGCGAGCCGTAGAGGCCGTTCACCTGCGTGGCGTTGACGACGGTTACGCCCTTGTCGCTTCCGGGATAAAGGCGGATGATGCCGACCTCGGGCGGGAGATTGCCGGCCTTGATTTCATCCTGCACAATGTCCTCCCACGTCCTTCCGCCGACAATGCACCTCTTGGAACGCGCAGCCTCCTCGGAGACGCAGATGAAACGCCTCTTCGGGTCGAACCCGTCCACCGTGAACATGATGCTCATGGGCTGGACGAGCCCATCCCCCCGGCGTCCCTCCTCGTAAGGGACGCCGGCCGCCGCCGCGACGATTCCGTTGCCGGTCGCGTCGATTACGACCTTGGCCTTGAAGACCTTTTCGCCCTCGACGCAGTTGACGCGCAGCCCCGTCACGCGCTCGCCATCCATCACCGGACCCAGCACGTCGGCATGCAGCATCACGTCCGCGCCTGCCTCCGTCAGGACGTCGAACGCGCGCACATCGGCCATGTGGAAATCGACGCTTCCGCCGAAGCCGATGCGCTTGGCAAGGTCGTTTACGAAGGGGCTGGACGTGAAGACCGAGAACGGACTCACCAGCGCGTTGACCGCCATGCCGCCGAGCCGCCCGCTCTTTTCAAGGACAAGCGTCCTCGCGCCGCGCTTCGCCGCCATGTAGCCCGCGCCGATTCCGGCGGGGCCGCCGCCCGCCACGATCACGTCGTAGTCTGGGGCCGCGTCCGCCGCGAGCGCCGCGCAGAGCGGCACAATCGCCGCCGCAAACGCGGCAAGATGCCTCAACACCCATCTATGCATCATTGCAATCTCCATTTTCAATTCTTGCCACAGTCGGGGCCAACAGGGTTGATTGCCACAGCACCGATTTGGAAGCTTTATCCTGCAACGTCTCATGCCGAACAGTATATCATAAACTCCCGCTACTGAGGTAATTGCAAAACCCCTCTTCGCGAGACCCGAGACCGACGCGGCAAGCCGCCTGACTTGCTGACGGGGAACCAACAGGGCCAAGCACCTTACCCTGTTTAGTACATCCTATCGCCATAGACAAGTATCTTGTTCAGATGGAAGAAATCTCCCCTTGCGCCAGGGACGCGGCGGACGCGCACAAACTTCGCCACGACGGACTTGTCGCCGAGATCGACGCGGTATTCCGTTCTAACGGCGTCGTCGGAGAACACGGTGCGCCACTCCTTCCCGTCCCCCGAGAGCTGCACTTCGATTGGCGGCTGCCGTCCGCGATAGCCGCCGGGGTTCGCGACGAGGACACCCCTCACGCGGCATTCGCCCGCGAGGACGACCATCGCCCACGGCTCCTTCTCCTTGTCGGTATGGAAGGCGTTTCCGCTCAAGGGAAGCGCGTCAAGCCCAAGCGGATACGAGGCCGGCCTCTCCCAGCGGCTTGTGGACGACGTGCGCAGCATCGCGTCCGCCGAAACGAGGACGCCGCCAAAGTCCTTTTCGGGATAACCCTTCCCCTCCCTCTTCAACGGCGACACCTTCGCCTGAAGCTCCGCCATCTGACGAAACGCCGCGAAGTTGCCGGCCTTCGACGCGGCAAGGATGATTCTGCCGAAATCGATGTTCTGGCCGTTGCCGCCGGAGAGTCGTCCGAGAAGCTCCGCGAGCCGCCCGAACCGCCCCGCGTCGGCGATCATGAAGTCGGCGCACCAGGAAAGCGTCTGCGCAAAGTAGTCCTTAGTGCCCGCTTGTGCCTCAAGCGCGGCGACGGCAACGCGCTCCGTCAGGGCCGCGTCCTTTCCAATCGGCTTCGTCCACCGCGCAAGCGCACTGTCGAAGAATCCCTCCTCCTGCATCTTGTCCTCGCCCTGGCGCAACGCAGGCATCATCCGTACCAGTTCGTCTGCAAGAGCGGCTGCGCCGCGCTCCTTGTTGACGCGCTCGAAATACGGCGTGAGGATGTCCCAGAGCGGCTGCCGCCAGCCCTTGAGCGCCTCCGCACATGAGTCTGCGAAGGCGCGGTGC
Source organism: Kiritimatiellia bacterium (assembly GCA_045535455.1). Taxonomy (GTDB): domain Bacteria; phylum Verrucomicrobiota; class Kiritimatiellia; order RFP12; family UBA1067; genus UBA1067. The sequence goes on from JAZSLQ010000244.1 coordinate 34,108, forward strand.
CCTTCGAGCGGGCGGGCGGCGCGTGCGATCCACTCGCCGCGAAGACGCCACGCGCAGTAGTGCGTAGGCCACGCATCGCACGCGGAGGCGAAGAGCGCCGCCACGTCTTCGGGGGCTCTCCCCGACTTCTCGGCGAAGAACGCGGCTTCGAGAAGGCGGTCTGCGTCGTGCCGACGCTCTCTGTCGCCGGAGAAAGTCCCCTCGTGCGCCTGGCAGTAGGTGAACGTTCCGTGGCCATGCTCAGGAACGACGGTCTCAAATCCGGTTCCGCGCCCGGTGCTGTAGTCTATCTCCCAAGTCCCGTCCAACCGCCTCCGCACATAGGCGCAATGCCTAGGCTGGCCCACGGGCGCGGACGGCAGACCATGGGCGTTGGAACAGCCCGAGCCGAACTTGGAAAGCTCCCCGCACACGCCGCCGACCGTAGGCGAGTAGCGGCGCAATATCCACTCGTCCGCCGCCCGCCACGATTCGTAGTAGAAAGGTCTATGGACGTTCTCGCCAAAGCAGTTGTCGCCGCGCCACGGCACGAGCCAACAGGCTCCCGCATATTTTGCGAACGGCGCATTGAAGTACGCATCGAGAAAACGCTGCTGCTCGGCCGCCTCGGAACCGAGGTCGAAGGATCCCTCGACGCTCGCGGGACGCGAACACCCCGCCGTGTGCAGGAGCGCGAACCGCCAAAGCCACACTGGCTGCGACTTTACCGACAGATGCAGCCTTTTCGCAAGTGCGGTCGAGCGATAGGCGTCGAGGAGATCGGCAAGCCACGCCTCGTCCCTTCCGTGATGCGTCAGCGCAAGCGCAGTGGCGAAGCGGCGGCCCGCGCCGTCGCCGGCGATCCACCTGCCGCCGTCCTGATAGACGATGGATTCAAGCGCGAGGATCGCCTTCGGCCAGTCGGTGCAAGCGCCGCTCCAGGCGAAGTCCTCCATCCATGCGCGGTCGCCGAAGAACTCTTTTACGAACGCCGCCGCGCCGGGGCGGGCGTTCAGTGCGTCCCATGCGTCCTTCCCGATGCGCCGAAGGACGGCGTATTGCGCAATCGCCAGCTTGTCGTCCTCCGAGAATCCGCCGCCTGGCTTGATCGCGGCGACACGCGCCTCCGTCTTCGCAAGGGGAAATCCCGGCGTCTCGCCCACAACGTCCGCCGGGCGAGGGCGGACCGGGGCGCGGTAGCGTCCGCGCTTCTCGAACTTCTCGCCGGAGAGGATCAGGTAGCCGAGGGCGCACTGACCCCATACCGTGTCGCGCCCAAGAGAAAGCGCGTGGCGGAGATGCGCCGCGTTCGACGTCTTGCGCAGGACGTCCTTGCGCCAAAGGGCGTATTCGGCGATGTCGAGCGCCTGTCTCTGGACAACTGAAAGGTGGTTTGTCGGAATCGCCCTCAGGTCGGCGACAAACGCGGCGCCGCCCACGAGGTCGCCGTCCGTGCGGAACTTCGTCGCCTTCTTGATCCAGTCGATGCCCGTCCCCGCCTCGAAACGCAGCTTCCATCCGAAGCGGTCGCCTTCGTCGAGTTTCACAAGCGCCTTCCACTCGTCGGCGAACGCAAGGCCGCCCTCGCGCAGAGACTTTCCGTTGAACTCGCCGACCTGCGCCGAAAGCAGCGCGAACGCCTCGCCGTAGGCGTCGGCCGCCTTCGCCGCGTCGCCGGACGCCTTTGCCATTCCGAAAAGGCGCACAGCCTCGTCCTTCGCGCTTGTGGCTGCTGCGACCTGCGCGGCAAGGGCTTTCGCCGTCACGTCGAACGGGATGTTCTCAAGCTGCGCGAAGAACCGGCGTGGCTCCGGCGTGAGGCAGGTGATCGCGGGAAAGCGCTTGGATTCGACTCGCAGCTTCGAGAGCGGCTCGTTGGCGGCCTTGACATCTGGCGTAGGCGCGTCCATGTCGTCATAAACGGCGAACTCCCATCCCGATCCCAGGGCGTCGCGGAACGTCGCGCTCTCGAACACCTTGCGCACGTCCTCGCCGCTCTCGCACCAGTCGCTCCCGCACTGGAGGACAAGAAGATGGCCGCCCTGCGCCGCGTCCGGATAGCGGTGCTCTTTGGGGACTTCCGCTGGCGTCTTGGCAAACGCTGCAAGCGCGACAACCGCCGAAATGATGCTTGATTTCATGCGTAATCATTTTTTCTTCAGTCCGCCCGGCGCGGCACGTCGTCGACGATCTGACATGCCTCCTTGAGGCGCATCGCGAGCGAGTAGGCGAACTTGCGCATCTCCCAGATGTCCGCCTGCGGGTCCTTCCTGAACGCGGCGATCCTCGTCGTCGGCAGGTCGCACATCGGAACAAGCTCGCACGCCTCGAGGAGGTTCGCCGCCACCTCGCACGCGTCCAGGAGGGGCTTTTTGTCCATCTTTCGGTCTGCGAACGTAGATGCCTTGGCGTTGCCGTCGAGCGCGGCTCGGATGAGCTTTAGCGCGCTGTCCGCCTTGCCTTCGCGGTTGGGGTTGGGCGGGACTACCGCGCACTTTTCGCCGCGGTTCCTGTAGCACCCGAACATCGCGGCGATCGTCCCGGCGTCGCGGATCGTGCCGTCGGGGTAGAAGATGCCGTGCTCGTCGAAGCACCTGCCGTCGATGATGAGGTTAAAGAGTATCCAGCCCATCTTGTGTTCGTCGCACAGCTGCAGCGCCATCTCGTAGGAGTTCGCGCGCGCGAGGCAGCCCGTCTCGGTCTGGAGCACCTGCTTGCCGAGCCTGCGCCCCCACTCCGCCGCCGTGGAGTAGTTGTGGTGGCCGGCAGCGCGCGAGCCGCTGTAGTCGTGGAAGGAGATGACGTCCAGCCTCTCCGCCGTCGTCTGCTCGATCTCGTACGCCGTCGTGTAGCCAACGGTGAACAGGCAGTCCGGCGCGAACTTCCGCGCAACGTCGATCTCGCGGCGGAGGAACGCCCAGGTCGCCTCCGCGCGCACCTTCCGCACGGCTCCCGTCGCGCTGGATATCCACGGGTTGCAAAGCGGCTCGTTCATCATGTCGAACATGAGAAGCCCCGGCTCGTCCTTGAGCGCCTTCACGATTGCCTCGGTGAAGCGGTCGGCGGCGGCGTACGCCTCGGGCTGGATGCTCTTGGGGTTGAGCCCGTTGCCGTTGAAGAGGATCGGCATCGACTTGTAGCCGCACGAATGGCACGTGCGCACAAAATCGACGATCTGCTTGATGTACTTGTCGCCGTGCTTGTCGTACGCGCCCCTGCCAAGCCAGAACCGCACCGTGTTCAGCCCGACCCTCGTGCCGTACGCAAGCTCCCTGCGCACGGTCTCCTCCGGACGGATGCCGTAGCATACGCCGCGTATCTTCGAGCAGTCGACCACCGGCTTGCGCCCCGCGTTCGCGGCGCCTGACGCCGCCGAGGCCGGCGTCGCCGCGCACGCGATTGACGCGAGGCCGACTGCCGCCGCGAGGATCAATGGAGTTCTCGTATGTGTTTTCATTTTGCCTTCCCTGTAGCCTCGCCGATTTGTTATTTGAAAGAACCCTCAAGCGCGCGGCGGATCACCTCGGCGTGAGCCTTCTTCAGCACCTCGGGGTTGTACTTCAGCACCTTGCGGTCGTAGGTGAGAAGGCCGTTGATCTCGATTTCAACATCGGTCGTCTGCGTGTAGACACTGCCGCCAAGCCCGCGTTCGGCGAGCGCGCCGAGTTTATCCATGAGACCGAGATATGTCTTCTCCAGCCCCTCGCGCGTCTTCGTGTCCGCGATGCCGCCGTAGCCCCAACTGCCCTTGGCCTCTTTCCAGAGATGGCCCTCGACTGGATGGCCGAGGCCGCCGAACTCGCCAAGGAAGCTCACGCGGCGGTCGTTGACGGGGAACATGTCAGGGCCGCGGTAGAGATGCAGGTCGACGGTGTCCGCCGCCTCGCACTCTCCTTCAGGTTTGTGCTTCGACCAGACGCGGTCGTTCCACGCCCAACCCTTCGGCAGAAGGTGGCCGCCCTCCCAGTCCCAGCATCCGCTCGGGCCGTTGACGAGGCGCGTCGGGTCGTGGCGGCGCGTGAAGTCGAGCATCGAGTGGGTGAGGAACTCACCTGGCTGCGACCAGCCCTCGTTGTACGGGTTCCACATGACGATGGACGGGAACGACTGGAGGTCGTCCATCATCTCCTTCATTTCCTGGCGCCCGAGCCAGTAGCGCCTAACCGTGTCGGCTCTCTCGGGCGAGATCGACCTGCCGTCGCCGCTCGGAAGGTCCTGTACGACGAGGATGCCAAGCCTGTCGCACATCGCGTAGTACTGCTGGGGCTCGACCTTGATGTGCTTGCGGAGCATGTTGAAGCCGCAGTCCTTCAGCACCTTAACGTCGTATTCCATGCCCTCCTCGGACGGCGGAGTAAGAAACCCGTCGGGCCACCATCCCTGGTCGAGAGTGCCGATCATGAAGTAGGGCTTGTTGTTGAGGAAGAACCTGAGAACGCCCTTCGCGTCCTTGCGCTTCTCGATCTTGCGCATGCCGAAGTAGCCCTTCACCACGTCCTTGCCGTACTTCGCCGTGAAGTTGTAGAGGGCGGGAGACTCCGGGCTCCAGAGCTTGAAACCGGACGGCAGTTTCACAACGACCTTGCCGTCGCCGTCGAACTCGCCGACGCCGTCGACAGACACCGTCACGCGATCGGTGCCACGACCGGCAAGACAGAAATTGAGCGTCGCAGTGCCTTCGTCAATGTCCGTCACCACCGTGTATTTCTCGATGCGGCAATCGGGCACGGTCTCCATCCACACCGTCTGCCAGATGCCCGAAACGCGCGTATAGAAGCATCCCTTCGGCTTGAAGCACTGCTTGCCGCGGGAGTTGATGAAATCGTCGGTCGGATCCCACACGCAGACCGTAAGCTCGTTCTCGCCCTTCTTCACGTAGTCGGTGATGTCGAGCGTGAACGGATTCTGCCCGCCTTCGTGCGGAACGTCGGTCACCTCGTCGTGCCCGATGAAGACCATTGTGCGGAAGTCGACGCCGCCGAAGTGGAGGAGTATCCTCTCGCCCGGCTTGGGGTCGCATTCGATCTTGCGCGTGTACCAGAGGAATTCATTCGGCTCAAGGAGGCGCCCCACGCCAGAAAGTGCGCTCTCGATCGCGAACGGAACGAGGATCTTCCCGTCCCACTTCGTCGGCCGGCCGGGAGTGTTGGTGACGCTCGTCACGGCATAGTCCCACTTGCCGTTCAGGTTCGTCCAGTTTTCGCGAACCATCTGCGGGCGGGGATATCCGCGCCATGCGCTCTCTGGCGTCACCTTCTCGCCCCACTGCGTCATCATCGGCGCGGCCTCGGCCACGCACACGGCCGCGAACGACGCGAACGAAACAATGCCTGTCAGAACAATCTTCATTATTTGTCCTTTCCTTTTTATCTTTATTTGTCCTTTCCTTTTCATCTTTATTTGTCCTTTCCTTTTCATCTTTGGTTTGTCCCGGTATTCCTTCTGAACTCGTACATGTCGCGACCGATGTCACGGAGCGCACCGACCGTCTCCGGATTGGGTCTGTCGCAAACATCCGTCCATCCCGTTTAGAGGTCATTTCGCGATCACGCCGCCGCGCAGCATCACTGGGCCGATCAGGCCGGAGGGGAGAAGGTCGTCCTCCTTCGACCAGTGCCGCCACGTCGTGAACGTGTGGCGTCCGGTCGGTGAGGGCTTGCCCTCCTTGACCCACTGCGGAATCTCACGCACGCCGAACTCCTTCACGCCGCGCCGGGTCTTGCCCATCCATACACAGTCGTCCGCGTAGAGGGTGTCGTCGCCGATGATACGGTTCGGCCAGAGGTTCGTGACCTTGATCTCGATCTCAATGTCATCTGCGGCGGCTTGAGGACAAGCCGCCCTACCATTGGAATCGCCCACATGGTAGGGCGCGTTGTCCCCAACGCGCCGTATCGCATCCGTTATATCCACCCTGAACGGCGGCTTCCAGAGGACGGGGAACTTCTTGCCGTTCACCGTCACCTCCGCGAAGTTCTTCACCACGCCGAGGTCGAGCATGATCCGATCACCTTGGTCCAACTTTACACTTTCCATTTTACACTTTACACTCTTCCTGTACGTGGCGGTCCCGGAGAAGTACTTGATGCCGTTGTCCGTATGTTCGTTCCACGGAATGAGCGAATCGAACGTCGCGGATGCGGGGGCGTCCCATCCAGCCGGGAACGCGACGCTCCACGGGCCGGGCACGACCACGCCCGCCGGCGGAAGCGCATCAACCGACTTCTTTGTACCGTCGCTCAAGGAAATCTCGGCGGAAAGCGGCTGCCATGCAAGGAACTTGCCGCACTTCAATTCCCAGTCCGGCGGAGGCGGAGGCGCAAGCTTGTTGCCGGGGAGCTTGAACCTTTCGTGCTCCTTGAACGTCATGGTGTATTCCTTGCCGTCGTACACGTAAGTGACCACCATTTTCTTCACGGTCCTGAAGAGCGGATCGCATCCGGCGAGCTCGTTCTCCACGGCGACGTCGATCGTGCCGTTCTTGACGAGCGAGGCGAGCTTGGCCGTGACGTCTATTGCAATTGGCTTGCCAGTCGGCGTCTTTGCCGCATCAAACACGCCATACTCGGCCTTCTTGATGACGAGCGTGTGGGTCTTCTCCGGGAGCGTCGGGTCGGGACGCGCGGAAACCGTGGCCTTCACGCCGGTGACGTGCGGTGTGGCGGACGACGTGCGGCGGAATACGACAAACGCGGAGCCGCTGATCGGATAGTCGAGCGAGACGATCGTGCGATTGTTCTTTTTGCGCCAGGCGGAGGCGTCGCGAATGCAGCCTGTCTCGGCGTTCCACACCTCGGGGATACGGCCTGTCTGGCGGAAGGACGCCTCGAACTTCGTGGGCGCGGCGTTGTCAAGCGCGACGAAGTAC
>JAZSLQ010000024.1:0-4537 GCA_045535455.1 Kiritimatiellia bacterium
TACTTGAAGTTCTGTGCGCACTTTACAAGTCTGGGCGAAGCTATGCCGCAACACAGCCTTAATGGAGTTATCAACATCGGAGGAACACAAAGATGAAAAAGTTTAAAATCCCCCCTTGTCAAAACCATAGCTTGTCTCCGACGGTTGGGAAAGCGGCCTCCGCTACCGCTTCGGCTTCTGCTCCGCGCGTCCCAACCTCCGCCCACTGTCCGCCGGATGGACCAGATTCATGGTATAATAGCCGCATGACAGAAATACTGCTGGTAGACGACGAGCGGTCGATCCGCGATTCCCTGTCGTGTCAGTTGCGCGAGGCGGGCTTCACGGTCCGTGTCGCGGCAACGGGCGCGGCAGGCGTGGCCGCGTTCGGAGAACGGCGTCCCGAGTTGGTGCTACTAGATGTTATGATGCCGGGCATGGATGGGTATTCGGCTTGTAAGGCAATGCGCGCCATCGATAGGGAGACGCCAATCGTTTTTCTCTCGGCGCTCGACGCGGAGGACGACCAAATTCGAGGACTTGAAGCCGGGGCGGACGACTATGTCTCGAAAACGGCGTCTCCTGCGCTCCTGGGCGCCCGCATTCGCAAGGCGCTGGAACGAGCAGACCGGTTCTCAAGAATGGACGCCCCCGCCTCGATGACGAAGACCGAGGCCGATATTTATCGGCTGCTGGAATCAGATCGCGGCAGGTTCTTCTCGTACCGTGAGATATTTTCGGCGGTTTGCGGGGAGGGCTATTATGCGGATGAAGGGGCTATTCGCGTCCACATTAGCAACATGCGCAAGAAGTTGGCGGACGGCGAGCGCCTTGAGGCTCGCCGAGGTGTTGGCTACGCCCTTGTGCGTGGCGAATAGAGAAGCGATAATCTTAACGATCTCTTAACCATGTCTCGCTTGTTATTTGAGAGAATATTCCCGTCCTGAAGGCGCAGTCGCGCCAATCATGCAGGAAAAGAAAGGAGAATCTAGAAATGAACAAGCAGATCGTTGTTTATAAGGCGATGGACGGCAGCGAGCTGTCGGTTAGGACTGACGGAGAGACTGTATGGATGACGATTGAACAGATGGTGAAATTGCTTGGTCGTGACAGAACCGTTCTTACCCGTCATATCACCAATGCAATACGAGAGGGTGAACTCAGGCGGGGGATTAATGTGCAAAATCTGCACATTATTCAGACAAGTCGAGGCCGGCCGGAATTGGTGTATGATCTTGATGTCATGATTTCCGTGGGTTATCGCGTAAAATCACCAGAAGGGGTGAGGTTTCGGCGTTGGGCTACGCGCGTGCTTCGCGAGATGCTGCTGAACCGGCTTGATGAGGTCAAGCGGATTGCCAAGCTCGAGCGCCGCATGGATTCCGCTGAGGGAGACATCAAGCAGATCAAGGGCGGCATGTCCTACCTCATCCAGCAGCTCTCTGCTCCACCAGATCTGCCTCGTCGCCGCATCGGCTTCGGCAACGATGGCGACACCCTGTCTAAACCCTACGGGAAGGCGTGAAAACCAATAAAATCGCTACTTCCGCGGGGCCTGTCCCTGCGTGGTTTTTAACGCAGAGACGCAGGGGCGCAGAGTACGCAGAGTTTTTTAGGGCTGCCTGCGGCAGAGGTTAGTGAGTTGGAGAGTGGTAGCTCTAACTGGGAGAGCACCACGCTAGCGCCCGCTTTCGCGGCTCGGCCTAAGGCCTCGGTGGATATTCCATCTTGGCGGCTGATCGCATGGGTTTATTAGCCACAAAGATCACAAAGTTCACATAGGTCTTTGTGACTCTTTGTGTTCTATGTGGCCAATAAAATAGCGGGTTCCGTGGGGTCTGTCCCCGCGTAGTTTTATCTCGCGCAGAGACGCTGAGACGCAGAGTTTTTAGGGTTGCCTACGGCAGGAGTCAGTGAGTTGGAGAGCGGTGGCTCTAACTGGGAGAGTTGCCATCTTGGCGGCTCGCGCTGGGGGCAGATTCTTGCACTACTCAATCGTTGATTTTGGTATAATACTCACTGTCAGAACGGGAACGTTACTGACCTCATAGCTCCCCGACGAGGCCCGCCGCGGAGAGGCCGGCAGGATAGATCAGCGGTTGCTAATTTTGGATTTCGAGCTGCTAAACTAAATAAATTTCCCTTTGAAGGCATGGAACATAAGACTTCAAGACTGATGACTCTCTGCTACATAGAGAAGGACGGATGCGGCACACGCGACATAGTGACGAAGTGCCTTGCGGCGTTTGCCATGGTTTTTCTTTCTCTCTCCTGCTTTGCAGACGGCTACAGGCCCGACCCGGTCGAATACCAAAAGGCGCTTCGCGGCGTTGTGGAGTTCAGGTGCAGGGATTTCAAGAGGTTCGGAGTGTCCATAGATCCAGAGGTGCTCCAATACGGACAAGAGGAGATCATCGATTCCTTTCTCAATGGACGGGCAAACTACCGGACATGGAGAAACAGATATGCCCCCGTGAGTGAAAAGCTTGGATGGCTAAAGGAGATACTCGGCAGCGATTATGATGACCTTCACAAGGCATGGATAAAGGCGATAGAGGACCACAAGGCAGGAAGGGTCCTGCCATGGACGCCCGAGCGCATAAGACAAAGGCTTGACGAGCTCGCCGCCATGCCGGAGTCCCCGGTGAGAATGGACGCCGGCATGTGTCGCAGCAGCACAGCAGGCTGCGTGGACAGAACAGACTACAGATGCCTCCATTGCGGGCGGCACACTGTCTATACGGATATTGATGCCGTATACCACAGACAATCGCCGGAATATTTCAAAAGAATTGCTGACGAAATCAAGGAGTGGGGTCTTGATGTCGAGGTGGACGGGCGCGAAGCGTGTCCGGACTGCTGCACGGAACAGCGAGATTTCAAACTTTCGACAACGGCTGTGACGTGCCGCAGCAAGGCGTGTGATGACTCAAGTGGTCGCAGGTCGCTTTATCCGCCTGTATTGCCGGTAGGTATAGATATGAACGTAATCGGACTGGTTAAGTTCCACGGGAGGGATCCGCACGTCTATGTGGTCAAATGCATTCTCCCGACGGCGTGGGGGTGCCAACAGGACGGCCAATTCGTTGTCTATGCGGCCACGAATGGTTTGCACAGCATAGCCTCATTGCGGGACGATACGGGCGTGAAGTATGCTGAACCGCGTGAAACCTGCCGAGGGCCGTATTCGGCGCGGGTTTCCAAGATTGTTGATTTCCCGTGCGACAGGGTGAAGGTGGATGCCGATAGAGTTGAGGTCGTGGAGCGGTGCCGGTCATCTGAACTTTTCGATATTCCGCCGACAAGCTTTGTTGTCAACGGGCGCAGATTCGTCGTCGATGAGTTCACTGCACAGGCGCTTCGTGCGTTTGTGCAGGGATATACGACATTCGTGTGCGGCAGTTTCAGCGACAACTGCACGATCCAGCGTGCGCTGCCGAGGCTGCGGGAATGCCTTCTTGGTGAGTAGCGGTCAATACGGGGTTGAGGATACCGAGCCTTCAATCGGCATTGCCGGCTTTCAACGCCCGGAACATATTGCAATAAGTGACAGGCAGGGAGGTTGGTAGGGCGCGGCGGAATGATTTAGCCGCAAAGTTTGCGAAGTTATTTAACCGTGTAGAACATGTAGAACGTGTAGATGGAGTAGGGGTACTTGCGCCTTTGGCGCAGACGACTTGGGGCGACTCTCGCAAGGAGGTGCACCGTCTCGGTGCGCCATCCCCGGGGCGATGTGATATTTTGCGGTACACCTGGCAAAGGCGCGGCGCCCTTGCCACACCACCCTCTATTCTACATGATCTACACGGCCACAACTCCTCCACTCCCAACTCACCCACATCTCCACCTCTACACGGCTACCCTATCTCTCCCAATCTACACGATCTACACGTTCTACACGGCTACCTTCCCCCAAAATCCTGTTAATCCTGTAAATCCTGTCTAAACACTTCTCGTGCGGAATTTCCGATAGACGGCAAACGATTATTTATGGTATGATATCGCTGCTCCCCGGGATTGAACTCCGTGGCGACGGAGGTACGAACGGGAGCCTTTGATGAGCCGTCGAGTTGAAACCGAAGGGTAGCCGCCGAAAAGCTTTGCTTTGAGGGCCGAGGCCGAAAGGCCGAGGGGATAGCCGAGCCAAAGGCGAGTGCCGAGTCTCGCTGAGAACGGATCGAAAAGCCTGAAAGGTGGGCGGGCGGTCCGGGAGGGGGCGTCGATGTCGGGAACCGCGGCCGCCGATTGGGAACGTGAGGAGGAGGCTTCCTCCGCGGGCTTGAGCGCGAATGCGCGGCCCAGGCGTCGTCGGCATTTGGCGAGGCATCGCCTATTCCGAAAATGCGATCGTTGGCGCATTGTATCTCGTGGCCGGCGGCCGTCCGCGCAATGCACCGACAATGACTAAAGGAATAGGAGCCATATCATGGAGCAACTCTGTCCGAAGTGCGCTACGGGAACATGCCCCTGGCGCGATGGAATAATGTGCAGGAACTATGTCTGCGCGAGGGATGACGTCGGGAAGAGCGGAGAGGACCTTCTCAAAGACCTTCCACCC
>JAZSLQ010000135.1:0-7009 GCA_045535455.1 Kiritimatiellia bacterium
CTCTCGCATGACGTCGTTGACGCATCCGGTGTAGAGCTTCTCGAAGCGCTCGCAGAGCTCCTTCACCGGAATCGGGAATTCGTTTGTCGGCACGCTCTGGCGCTTCGCGATGAGCTTGTCGAGTTTCATAAGGCCAGCTTCCTTGGCCTTGGTGCGCATATCTGCTAGTGATGGCATTTTATTGTTTCCTTTCTTGTGTTAAATGGGATTGCCGGGACTAACGGGACTACCGGGACGAACTGGATAGTGGCGTTGTCCCGTCTGTCTTGGCTGTCCCGTGTGTCCCGTATTCATGCCGTCTCGCAATGGCGATTACGACTGCTCCAACGATGTAGAACGCCGCGAGAGACGCGAGCGCGGCAGTCGATGAGAACGAATCCTTGACGACCCCAAGGACAACCGGCGACGTCGAGCCGAAGACGAACGCACATGAAAGCATCAGCCCAGCGCCCGATGCGTGGTAGCGCTGCGGTATTAGGTCGAAGAGCGACGCCATTAGATTCGAGTCGTATACGCCGCGGAACACGCCGAAGAGTGCCATCGCGATGCCGCACGCGAGAAGCGACGGCGCGTAAGCCATCCAGACGATGAACGGCACGGCGAGGGCGAGCCCGGCGATGTTCGTCTCCATTCGCACCGATGGCCGTGTCTTTGCAAGCTTGTCGGAAATCCTGCCGCCAAGCGTCACGCCGACAAACGCGCCGATATAGTGCCATAGGACGGCGTTCAGCGCGGCGGAACCCTTTGCGACTCCAAACGACTCGGAGAGGTGGCTCGGCATCCACGTCTTGAAGCCGACGTCGACGTAGATCATCATCCCAAGCCCAGCCGCCAGAAGAAGCGCAGAGGGATTGCCGACAAAGACCTTGAATGCCTCCTTTAGCGACGGCTTGCTTTCGACTTTGCGCTCTTTGTGTTCTTTGCGGCTACCATCACGCAGTCCAAACGCCATCACGACGGCCCAGAGGATGCCGATTCCGCCGAACACCTTGAACGGTATGCGCCATCCCTCCGCGCCAGACTCCGCAAGCCACCCGGATGCCGCGCTGCACCCGATTATGCCGGCATATAGCCCCATCTGCAGTATGGACAGCGCCGTTGCGCGAGTCTCCTTGTGAAGCTCGCCGATGATCGACGTCGCGGAAGGGTAGTAGAACGACTGTCCGAAGCCGTTGAGGATCCCGTACGAGACGACCATCAGTCCAAGCGACGCAACAAAGCCGGATGCGAATATTCCGAGGCAGAATACGAACACTCCCGACACGACCATCCACTTGCGGTTGAAGAGATCAGCCGCAGCACCTGCGAACGGAACGGAGAGCCCGTATGCGAATGTAAACACAGTCGCCACGGCACCTATTGCCGCGGCGTTCGCTCCGAGCGCTCCCTGTATCGAAGTAAGCGTCGCGCCGAAGATCTGCCGCGTTCCCTGCTGGAGGAAGAATGCCACCCAGAGAAGCGCCAATGCTCGCCATTTGTAGTGCATGGTTGTTAGTCGTTAGTTGTTAGTCGTTGGTCGTTGGCGGTTAGCCGGGGAGGGAGAGACCCCCGTCGACCATGATCGTCGCTCCAGTAATGTAGCGTCCCGCGTCGGAGGCGAGAAGAAGTGCCGTGCCTGCGGCGTCTTCGGGTGTCGCGTAGTCGTGCATGGGAATCGCCGCCGTTACCTTGGGCCCGTAGACGGGATCGGCCAGGCAGTCCTTGTTGCGGTCTGTGTTGAACACGCCCGGACAAAGGTTGTTGACCGTGATCCCCTCGGGCGCGACCTGACGCCCGATTCCCCGGACCAGGTTCTCCTGCGCGGACTTCGTCGCCGCATATACGCACATGTCGGGATGCGGCCGGCGCTCGTTCACGGAACCGACGACGATGAGCCGCCCCCATTTCTGCGCCTTCATCTTCGGGTAGCACCGCTGGAACATGCGCAATGTCGCGAGGAAATTGACCTGAATCTCCTTCTGCGCCTCGTCCATCGGGAACTCTGTCCACGGAATCTTCGCCTGAATGGAGGCGTTCGCCACGAGGATGTCGGGCATCGAATGCTCCGCTTCAAGCTTGTCGAAGAACGCATCAATTGCCTCGGGATCGCTGAGGTCGCACACCTTTGTGTTGTGGCGGATTACCTTAGCACCGTATTCCTCGAACGCATCGCCAATCGCCTTGCCGATTCCGCGGGTCGAACCCGTGACGAGGGCAATTTTGCCCGTCAAGTCGAATTTCTCTTTTAACATGAGAGCCTCATTCCTTTTCTTGTTTACTTAAACGAAAGATAGCCGCACTCCCATGCGCCGATTCGCGGCAGGCGTACGCGAGCGTCCGCGCCATCACGCACAAGGGCGATTTCGACGTCATCGGCCTCCGGCTGATGCCAGACCGCCGCCTTCGCGTCTGCCGGGACGCCTCTCAGGCGGACCGTCACCGGCTCCTGTCGGTCGATCGAGGCGTTCACTATCGCCACCGTCGCAAGCGACCAGTCGTCATGTACGCGCGGCATCGCAAACGCCCGCACCGCCGATTCGAACACGATTGGCATCTCCCCGCCGGCGGCGCGGTCGCACCGCGCGTAGAAATTCGTCAATCCCGTCGAAGAGACGATCTGCATGACGCGTGTCTGATAGGAGGGAGAATGCACATTGACCTCGCCAGAGCCTCCCATGCGCACGTTGATCGAGGCGATATCCGGCAAAGGCCCCAGCGAACGCCCCGTCGCGCCGGCAATCGGCACGCCCCGGCAGGCGACCAGTTTTGCGGGGCGCCCGTTCGGCACAGAAAAACCGCACGGGTGCGTGCCGCCATTCGCCGCATGATAGCCCTGTAGAAAGGCATGCCCCTCCGCCAGACGCGGGAAGAGTTCGTCCACGTAGAAGTCCGCCGTCTCGTCTGTGCGCGCATCCGCCACGAACATGCTGAGGAAATCCATTCCCAGCGCCAGGTTCTCGAACGCTTCAAGGATGATTCCCTGCGCCGTGCGGCAGGCGAATGTGCGCGGGCACGACTCGATCTCGGGACAGCACGCTTCGATCCACTTTTCGCCATGAACGCCGAGCAGCTTAGTTTGAAGGAGATAGGCCTTGTCCAGCTGATCGTATGGGTCGGTGTCCCAATACGCGAGCGCGCCCGGGCGCAGCCGGACGGGAAGCCCGCTGCCATCGTAGAGGCCGCGCGGGATGGCGGGCTGCAACTGGCTGCCATACTGGTAGCCCATGACGGTCTGCGGCGAGATCCGGTGCACGGCGGCGGCGATCGCGCGCGTCAGTTCACCCATGCCCGCGCACGAATAGTCGTCCCAGCGCTTGCGCATGGCCGCATCCGAACGAATCGCCTGGGCGAGCGCCGCGCGCTCCCACGTCTTTCCCTCGACGCGGGAGAAGCCGGCGATGCAGGCGTCGCAGAAACATCCGGCCAGCCGGTTGCCGGATTTTCGGACGGGCGCGCGGTTGCGGTAGGACAGGTCGTCGTCAACCCACACGGAGCCCGGCTTCCAGACCGCGTGCATCTCGGCTACGCGGACAAAGTAGGCGATGAGCTTCGGATCGCGCGGACATGAGACGTGCTTTGCCGACAGGCCTTCGGCCGAGACCATCGTGCCCCAGTCCTGACCCGAGCAGTCGCCGGAAGCGACAATGTCGTCCGTATGCCCGATAATCGTCTGTAATTCGATGGAGGGGATGATGCCCAGCTTCCTCAAGTCGTCCGCTGCCTTCGCGCATTGCCGCGCATGTTCCTCGTGCCAGGCGAGCGGCGGAAAGCTCACGCCTGTCGAGAACCATACTTCATCGAACGCCTGGCGATTCTTCTCCAGCGCCGCTCGCATCTCCGGCCATTTGTCGGGCTGCGTGAAGCGGTAGCCGAAACGCAGCGCGCAGAACGGGACCTCCGCTGCGGCAGGGAAGATCGCACACGCAAGAAGGAATGGGAACGCCCCCTTCAGCGCCAGCCTGATTTTGTCCTTTGGCATTGTCATTCCTTTCTGCAGTCAGCTCCAGCGGCGGTCGTTGGACCATTCCCTGTCCCATTCCTTTGTGGAATTCCACGGCGGCGGGAAGTCGGCGCATGCCTGCTTCTTGATAAGCTTTTCGTTCAGCTCGCCGATGCCAAGACCCGGCTTCGTCGGGACCTTGATGAATCCGCCCTTGTAGGAAAGCGCGGGCTTCACGAGGTCGCCCCACCACGGAACATCCACGCTGTGCAGCTCCAGCGCCATGAAGTTCCTGGTCGCTGCCGCGGTGTGCACCGCCGCGAGGCAGGCGATCGGGGACTCGGCCATGTGGATGTTCATCTGGACGCCGTAGTCCTCCGCCATGTCGCCGACTTTCTTCGTCTCCATGATGCCGCCGCAGGTGAGGAGATCCGGATGGACGACCGCGAGCGCATGCGATTCGAGAAGGGGCCTAAAATCCTCCTTCAAGTAGATGTCCTCGCCCGTGCCGAGCGGAGTCGTCGTCGCGGCGTGGAGCTGTTTCCACTGCTCCGTGTTGCGCCACGGCAGGACATCCTCCGCCCAGGAAAGGTGGTACTTCTCCAAGCGGCGGAGAAGCTGTACGCAGTCTTCGTAGGGGATGTGCCCGAGGTGGTCGATCGCAATCGGCACCTCCCACCCAATGACGTCACGGACATCGGCCATGTATTTCTCCAGGTAGTCGAGCCCTGTCTCAGTGATGTGGATGCCGGTATGTCCGTGTGCCGTCGTGAAAAGTTCGAACGCCTCGCCGCGCATCGACCTCGGGTCGATCGAACCGTGCGGCGTCTGCACGACGTGCTTCATCTTCCTCATGTACTCGAGGTAGCCGAGCGGTGCGATGAGCGCGTCCTTGACGTCGGTGAGAAGCTCGATGCCGAGGTCCATCTTGAGGAACGTGAATCCCATTTTCATGCGCGCCTTGAGCGCCGCGCCCATGTCGCGGCCGCCGCCTTCGGAATCGGTGTCGCAGTAGCAGCGGATCTCGTCGCGCCACTTTCCGCCGAGGAGCTGCCACACGGGGAGTCCCCACGCCTTGCCGCAGAGATCCCAGCACGCGAGCTCAACGGCGCACACGCCGCCCGCCTGGCGCGAGTCACCGCCGAACTGCTTGATGCGGCGGAAGACTTTCTCGACGTTGCAGGGGTTCTCGCCGATGATGCGGCTCTTGAGCATCGCCGCGTATGTGCGCGAGCTTGCGTCGCGGACCTCGCCGTAGCCGACGAGCCCCTGGTTCGTGTAGAGCTTCATCAGCGTGCAGCGCTTCGGCGCGCCGTCGATGTCGGCGAAGCGCATGTCCGTGATCTTGAGAGTGGACGGATTGATCTTGTTGATGTTCATGATGCGTCTATTGTACCAATTCGCCGTATTTTACGCCATACTTGAACAAGCAAAAAAGCCGCACATTTTCGGCAAAGAATATGGTATAATGTCCGCCATGAAGAAAAAGGTGTTCATCGCGCTGAAAATGGCCTGCGTCGCGGGGCAGAACAAGCTTGCAGGAATCTTTCGCTACCTCAACGAGCGATACCCTGACGATTCGCCATGGGACGTCTCGCTCGTTCGCACGCGGGCGGAACTTACGCGCGAACTCGTCGAGAAGGCCGTATCGGGCGGAACTGACGGTTTTATCGTCTCCATTCCCGAGAGCGAGGAGTCGGTGGTTCCGCTCGCGGACGTCTCTACGCCAACGATAGTGATGGACATCCGTTCCTCGCCTCTTGAACGACGCAAGAAGAACTTAGTTACGATACGCAACTCCGGCGAGAAGATCGGCTGCGCGGCGGCGCAGTACTTCATGGGGCAGGGCGTCGCGCGGTCGTATGCTTTTCTCCATACCGAAGGGATGTTCGACTGGGATGTTGCGCGATTCAAGTCGTACAGGAAGGCGCTCAATGACAACGGCATCTGGTGCGAGGAGCTTTTCGTCCCGTCCGAGGCGCTGAAGCTGAAGCGGCCCGCCGCCGTATTTGCGGCCTGCGACGACCGGGCGAACGACCTCCTTATGCTGCTGTCTTCGAAGAGGGTCGGGGTTCCGCATGACATCGCGGTGCTCGGCGTAGACAACGACACGCTTATCTGCGAAAACACGCACCCTCGGCTTTCGTCGGTGATGCCCGACTTCGAGGGCGAGGGCTATCTCGCGGCGGAGACGCTCGACTCGATGATGCGCGGCAAGGGGCCTGACTCCTGCGTCCTTCTCGCCGACATAAAGGAAATCGTGCGCCGCGAGTCGACCTGCGAGCTTTCGAGCGCGGGCCGCCTCGTGCAGAAGGCCGTCGTCTACATCGACCGCCATGCGCTCGAGGGGATTGGCGTAGAAGACGTCGTGCGGCACCTCAAGTGCTCGCGCCGCCTCGCCGACCTCAGGTTCCGCGAGTTGCAGCAGCGCAGCATTTTGCAGGCGATAACCGAGCGACGTCTCGACGAGGCGAAGCGGCGGCTCAGGGAAACGCGCGAGAAGATAGACTCGATCGCCGCAGCCTGCGGATACTCCAACCCCAACTACCTCAAGAACCTCTTCAAGAAGCGCTTCGCGATGTCGATGAGCGCCTTCCGCCGTGCCATGGCGATTCCGGCGGCCGCAGACTTTTCGCTTCACAACCGCAAGGAAGGTGTGGTATAGTGCGACCGCAATAATGCCACAATTGTGCAAAGGAGATGCAAGACGATTGGAGGAAAATGACATGACGGTTTGTGACAAGAAAATAAAGGTGCCCACCACGGGGCTGTTCGACTTCCCGGAGCTTATTCTCGGAGGCAAGGGAAAGTACATCGACAAGACGCGGCTGCTGTATGAGCTCGCGTCGGACGCGGACCAGCAGCTCTTCATCTCGCGTCCGCGACGCTTCTCAAGAAAAACCTCAAGGCCGCTTTCGCGGCGGTTCCGCACGAGTGGAAGATAGAGGACGAGAAGGAGGCGAAGCGCTACTTCCTGCTCTTCATGAAGCTGATCGGTTCGGAGATTTCGGGCGAGCGGCAGAGCGCGCGCGGCAGGGCGGACGCGATACTCAAGGACAAGAGCGGCGTCTACGTCTTCGAGTTCAAGTA
>JAZSLQ010000031.1:0-3115 GCA_045535455.1 Kiritimatiellia bacterium
AGCGGCCCCGTTTGGACAGACCCGGCAGAACCGCTCCTCGACGGCGTTGATCTCGACGGCGATCCCTACGCTCTCTCGTCCGACACGCTACCAGGAGTGCCGGTCGCGTTTCTCGGCACATCGCCGCTTTTTTCGGCCACGTCGAACGAATGCCATGTCGGATTCTCCAATCCAACCCTTCCTTTCTTTCGCTCGCCGGCTTTCCCCGCCTTCATCCAGAATGCGCTCACGGTGGCGGACAGGCGGATTCGCGAGATTGAGCCCAGGGCGAAGGAGAAGCCCGCCGGACTTCTCGATGCGGACGAAAGCGACCTCACGAAATGCGCATCCGTCAAGCTCGGCTCAAGCGCGACCGCGCCGGAGGATGCGCGGCGAAACAAGTCTGTCGCCTGGATGCCAGCCCTTCTCGCCATACTCGCGCTTCTGCTGCACTTCCGCTTCGCACGTTCGAAGACGGCAATTGCCGTCGCCGTGCTCGCTGCCATTGCGCTTTTAAGGCCGGTTTTCCCGAAAGCCGATCACGCCGGACGGCTCGTCGTCGTCGCGGACCGCTCACGTTCGATGACAGACAACGCGCTTGCAGAACAGGAGCGGATCATCCGCGGCATTTCCGCCGCGCGCCCCGCGAGAGCAGAGCTCGCAGTCGTCGCGTTCGGCAAGAACGCAGTCGTCGAGGCGCAGCCGAGAAGCGAGGGTTTTTCAGAGTTCATCCAGGATGTCGACCGCGACGGATCGAATGTGCGCGAGGCAATCGAGAAGTCTGCGGCATTCGTCGAGGAAGGAACTCCTGCGAAGATGCTCATCCTGTCTGACGGTCTTTTCACTGCGCCAGCAGAGCCCTCTTCTACGGCAGTCGACACATTCCTCCAGGCGAGGCCCTTTGCACACGACCTCTTCGTCGCAAGCGTCGACGCACCGGCGTCCGTCGCGCCAAACGCCCCCGTGCCGATAACTGCGTGGGCGAGCGCAACCGAGACGACGACAAACTCGTATGCGCTCCTTCGCGGGACGAATGTAATCGCGCGCGGCACCAAGGTCTTCAGGCCGGGCCTCACCCCGCTCGTCTTCCGCGACTTCGCGGGGCGTGCTGGAATCAGGAGATACTCCCTTGAAATCTCGCCAGCGAAGGACGACCCGTGCCACGGCAACAACAGCGCGGCACTGCTCGTGAAAGTCGAAGGGCGTCGTCCGCTCCTATACCTCACGGACGAACCGGAGGCCTCTGCCGCCGATGCGATCAGGCGCGGCGGCGTTCCGGTTGAAGTGCGAGAGGCAAAGTCGTTCCGCAGCGGACTTGCCGCGCTCGAGGATTACGGCGGAGTGCTTCTCGACAACGTGCCGGCGAAGGACTTCCAGCCTCACTTCCTGCGCGAGCTCGCCTCGTATGCAACCGATCTCGGGCGCGGAGTCGCGCTTGCCGGAGGCGAGAGATCGTTCGGACCGGGCGGGTGGTACAAGACGGCAGTCGAAGACATACTGCCAGTCTCGCTCGAACTGCGGCAGGAACACCGCAAGTTCTCGATCGCACTTGCAATCGTGATGGACAGGTCGGGGTCGATGATGGCCGACGCGGGCGGCGGACGCACGAAGATGGACATGGCGAACCTCGGCGCCGTCGGCGCCTTGGACATGCTTACCTCGCTTGACGAGATCGCAGTGATTGCCGTCGACTCGCAGCCGCACGTCGTCGTCGCGATGCAGTATGCCGACCAGGCACAGGCGCGCAGAAACGACATCCTCGGCATCCGCTCGATGGGCGGCGGCATCTTCGTCGAGGAGGGAATCACTGCTGGTCTGCGGGAACTATCACGCGCCTCTGCCGAGACGAAGCACCTGATCCTCTTCGCCGACGCCGCAGACTCCGAAGAGCCGGGGAACTTCCGCTCCTATCTCTCAAAGGCGACAGCGGCGGGCATCACGGTGAGCGTAATAGGACTTGGAACGGAATCGGACTGCGACGCGAAGCTCCTCAAGGAAATCGCCGAGTCCGGCAACGGGACATGCCAGTTCGAGTCCAACGCAAAGGAGATTCCTCGGCTCTTCATGCAGGACACTTATCTTGTCGCGAAGACGGCGATGTGCACGAACTTGACGCCGGTAAAGACGACATCTTCCCTGCGGCAGCTCTCCGATGTTCTTCCCGCTGAGCTCGCGTCCATCGGTGGATACAACCTAACGTACATACGCGACGATGCAGAGACAGCGATCTTCACCGAGGACGAAGAGCACGCGCCTGTCCTCGCGTTCCGCCGCGCCGGCGCGGGGCGGACTCTCGCGTTCACCGGCGAGATGGCGGGAAAGCACGCAGCGCCCCTCATGACGTCGAAGGACGGCGCGGAGATCGCGACGGCCGTCGCGAGGTGGACGCTCGGAGACGGCGAGACGGAGCAGTCTGGCTTCCATTTCGAGCGGCGCGTCGAAGCGGGGGGGATACGCATCACGGCCGTCGCGGACGAGGCAAATCCGCTGACCGCAGTGCCGAACTCTGGGCTTAGGCTCGTCACCCTTCTCGACCGAGGAGGCGACGGGGTCACTCGCGTAGAGGACGCGCTCAGGTGGGAATCGTCCGACACGCTCTCGGCGTTTGTTCCGCTCTACGGAAACGAAACTGCGTTCCCCATCGTGACGCTTCCGGACGGAAAGACGGTCGCGCTCGCGCCGGCGTGCCTTCCCCATCCGGCCGAGTTCCACCGGCATCACGACCCTGCGGCGGGCGAGCGCGCGATGAGGCGGCTTTCGGAACGCACGAAGGGGCGGGTGCGCACGTCATTCGACGATATCTGGGACGATCTTCCGGCTGTCCGCACGTCCGTTCCCCTCGCGCCGTGGATATATACTATCGCCGCCTTTGTGTTCCTTGCATCCGTGTTCGTCCGCCGGCTCGGGCTATCCGGCACATGGCACTTCCGGCTTCCGCGGCGCGCGCCCAAGGCACCGCAAAAGAGCCGCACCACAGCACCTGCCGCGGCGCGCCCATCGAGTGCAAGGCCCGCAGATGCGCCACCCGTCAACACGACGGCCGCGGCCCTCGCCCGCGTAAAGCGCGGGCGCAGGTAAAAAGTGCAATCTTAGGATTACGGCTTGAGATAGAGGTGGCAGTGTGGACATTCACCCG
>JAZSLQ010000160.1:0-3497 GCA_045535455.1 Kiritimatiellia bacterium
CTTCGAGAGTGAGACGATTACGGCAGGACTCGCTCCCGACGGCGTATATGTATACGCCGAGTGGGGCGAAGGACGCCGGAATCGGCCGCTCTCGCAAGGCGAGCACGGTTGCCCGAAACAAAGCCGCACACTGGAAGGCAAATCAGCACAGGACAGCCACGGTCACCATCGCAGTGCGCGCAGCCATGCCATGCGACAATATGGTATAATACGCAGCATGAAAAAAGCGCAAAACGTTGTTGAGAAAATACTGTCTGCACACCTCGTCGAAGGTGATCCCACGAAGGACCCCGAGCTCGGCATCCGCATCGACCAGACGCTGACGCAGGACGCGACAGGAACAATGGCCTACCTCCAGTTCGAATCGATGGACGTGCCGCGCGTCAAGACGGACCTCTCCGTAAGCTACGTCGACCACAATACAGTCCAGATCGGCTTCGAGAACGCCGACGACCACGACTTCCTCCAGTCGATTGCCAAGAAGTACGGCATCGTCTATTCCAAGTGCGGCAATGGCATCTGCCACCAGCTCCACCTCGAGCGCTTCGGGAAGCCCGGAACGACGCTCCTTGGCTCCGACTCCCACACCCCGACCGGCGGCGGCATCGGCCAGATCGCAATTGGCGCAGGCGGCATTGATATCGCCGTCGCAATGGCCGGTGGCGCTTTCCACATCCCGACCCCAAAGGTCCGCGCAATCGTCCTCAAGGGCAAGCTTAAGAAGGGCGTCTCCGCCAAGGACGTAATCCTCAAGGTCCTTGAAAAGTATGGCACCAAGGGCAACGTCGGCTGGATCTTCGAATACACAGGCTCAGGCGTCGCCACGCTCGACGTTCCCTCTCGCGCGACAATCACCAACATGGGCGCGGAGCTCGGCGTCACGACGAGCGTCTTCCCGTCCGACGCGGTGACGAAGCAGTTCCTCGCCGCGCAGGGGCGCGCGAAGGACTTCGTGAAGATCGGCGCCGACAAGGGCGCGAAGTACGACGACACGTTCGTAGTCGATCTCGCGAAGGTCGAGCCGATGATGGCGGCCCCACACAGCCCAGGCAACATCGTGACCGTAAAGTCGATGAAGGGCACGAAGGTCAACCAGATAATGATCGGCTCGTGCACTAACTCGTCCTATCGCGACATCAGGACGGTCGCCCTGTATCTCAAGGGCAAGCACGTCGCAGACGACGTCGAGGTCGGTATTGCGTGCGGCTCGCGCCAGGTCATCAACATGCTCGCCAAGGACGGCTCACTTGCGATTCTCCATGCCGCCGGTTGCCGCATGCTCGAGAACGCCTGCGGGTTCTGCATCGGCGCACACATGAGCCCGAGGACTGGCGCGGTGTCGCTCCGCACTAACAACCGCAACTTCGAGGGGCGCTCTGGGACGAAGTCGGCTCAAGTCTATCTTGTCTCGCCTGAGACCGCCGCTGCGTCTGCGCTCACTGGCAAGGTGGAGCTTCCGACAAAGAAGCCGGTCGCTGCTGTGCCGAGCCCGAAGAAATTCCCTATTGACGATTCGATGTTCCTCTATCGCGCAACCGCCGGAAAGGGCGTGAAGGGCGCGGAGATCGTGCGTGGGCCGAACATTGCGCAAGTCCCGAAGGGCGTGCCGCTTGCCGCAGACCTCTCGGCCGTTGCTGCGATCAAGGTCGGCGACAAGATCACGACCGACCACATCATGCCCGCGGGCGCTCGACTCAAGTTCCGCTCGAACATCCCCGAGTACGCGAAGTTCGTCTTTGAGCCGTGCGACCCCAAGTTCCACGACAAGTGCCTTGCGAACAAGGAGAAGGGTCTTGCCAATGTCATCGTCGCGGGCGAGAGCTATGGCCAGGGTTCGAGCCGCGAACATGCGGCCCTCTGCCCCATGTATCTGGGCGTCAAGGCCGTGATCGCTAAGTCGATAGAGCGCATCCACCGCGCCAATCTCGTGAACTTCGGCATTGTGCCGTTCCTCTTCGAGAATCCGAAGGACTACGACAAATTCGCGGCGGGCGACCGGCTTGAGCTAAAGGGCATCCGCGCAGCTGTCGAGGGCGACGGCGTTCTTGAGGTCAAGGGACCGAAGGGGACTTTCCGCGTCAAGACGGCGCTTTCGGACCGCGAGAAGCACCTTCTTCTTTGCGGCGGTCTTCTTGCGAGTCTGTGAAAAATTTAGTATAATTCACGCCATGAGAAACATAATCATTGCAGTTGCCGTCGCTTTCGTGGCGGCTGGGTGTGCCACAAATCATGTCGAGCAGACCAGCGTCCGCTTCCTGCATTGGAGCGTCAGCCATTTCGGCGACGGAACGCATTCCGTTGCCTCGATTCCCGAATCAAAAGGGAAGGAAATGGCGGCAAAGTATGTTAAGTTCCTCAATTTCGTCGATGCCGATGTGATAGGCATTACGGGGTACGATGAAAACTTCACCACCAACGGCTCGATGAAGTCGGCTACTGCGGTGTTTGGCGGGTACGAGAAGGCGGTTGGCCCTGCGAAGGGCGATGTCTGCAACGCCATCTTCTTCAAGCCCGGCAAGGCGACTAAGATCGATGAGAAGGACGTGTTCTTTGAGCGTCATTTCGAGGATACTTACTACAAGGCGGTCAAGCTCAACGTCTCTGGCGTGCCGATTTGGTTCGTGCAGACGCATCTTGACAGCAACACTTACCTGTCTGGCCACGGCAAGGACCGCGAAGAGCAGATGAAGAAGCTCATCGCCGATTTCCGCGACGAGCCCTATGTCGTAATCGCCGGAGATTTCCGTGTCGGCGTGCGCGTCCCCGGCAAGCGGTGCTTCCCCGCGCCTGAGGAATACAAGGTGTTCGAAAAGGCCGGTTTTGAGCTTGCCAACTTGTTCGGCACTGGAACTTATCCTCTCGAAAGCCCGCTGCAGCCGATTGACAACGTCATCTTGAAGGGCTTGAAAATCTCCGAGGTGAGGTTCCTTGAGGGCGACCGGCTCAGCGATCATCTTGCGATTTCCTGCAAACTGACCGTGTACGGCAAGAAATGATAAGCCGAACGGCCATAGTCCTTGCCGCGGCCGCGACGTGCCTGTGCTATGACGCAGTTGCCGAGCGCCAGCCGATCGACAGGTACCAGTCGATCATAGACCGGCAGATGTTCGGCCAGCCGCCACCAAACTTCGATCCTACTAAGCCGCCGTCCCAGGTGCAAAAGGGTGCTGGCGACGAAAAGGAGCTTACTCGTGAGCAGGAGGCGATAAAGAGCGCGATTCACTTCAGCGCGATAAACGTCACTCCGGACGGAGATATCGCAGTCGGGTTTACCGACAACTCCGACTCGAAAATGCCCGTTCACTACTATTTAAAGGTTGGCGAGAAGCGAAACGG
The DNA here is from genome assembly GCA_045535455.1 of Kiritimatiellia bacterium. GTDB lineage: Bacteria > Verrucomicrobiota > Kiritimatiellia > RFP12 > UBA1067 > UBA1067. Next base: position 3,337 of record JAZSLQ010000160.1, read on the forward strand.
CTGGAAAGTGCTTGAAGCCGATCCCGTAAAAGCGACGATGAAGGTAGCCAAGGACGACATCGAGGTTGCCCTTGAACTCGGCGCGAATTCCGCCAAGGGCGGCGGTTCGACTGCCCGTGCTGGCGCAAGTCGGATCGTAGCCATGTCGTTCTGGGAGCCAA